>NZ_JBEZZS010000007.1:0-217695 GCF_040639295.1 Nocardioides sp. NPDC023903
TCACCTCGGCACCGCCATGCCTGAGATGCCGGTCGAGGACCGCGCCGCCGACACCTGGGAGCCCCTGATCGCCCTGGCCGACCTCGCCGGAGGTGCCTGGCCCGACATCGCCCGAGACGCGTGCATCACGTTGACCGAGACCCGCGACGCCAACGCCCAGACCACCCTGCAGACCCGCCTTCTGACCGACTGCAAGGCCGCGTTCGGCGACGCCGAGGCACTGCCGACCACGGTCCTCCTCGAACGGCTCCACGCGGACCCTGAGGCCCCCTGGGCGACCTACCAGAACGGCGGTCTGACCGCGATGAAGCTCGGATTCCTGCTGCGTGACTTCGACATCCGCTCCGACACCATCCGGTTCGCGGGCACTCAGGCCAAGGGCTACCGCCGCACCACGTTCGCCGACGCCTGGGCTCGCTACTGCACCACCCCAACCTGCGTCGTGTGCCACCTGCCGATGACCCACGACGACGGCACCCAAACCCACCCGACCTGTGACCCGGAGTAGGCCCACCGATGAGCACCGCAACGACGGGTATGGGGGCACAAGCCGTACCAGCCGTACCAGCCGTACCAAGACCCTGTTTGCCCAGGTCAGACCCCGATTTCAGGTGGTACGGCTTGAAAAATCGGCCCGTACCAAAGCCGTACCAAAATCCCCAAGCCGTACCAGCCGTACCAAAGCCGTACCACCCCAAAACAGCATCTGACCAGCCCAAACACCTGATTGGTACGGCTGGTACGGCTGGTACGGCTCACCCCCTCCCGATCTACTCCACTCACTCTCAGCAGAAGCGCGATACGGAGGCCTACCGATGAGCAAGACAACCCGCCGTGATCACCTGGCTGTCGCAGGTTCGACCGACGATCCCAACGACGTTCTGCCGATCCTCTGGACGTCGCGCGAGGTCGCCGAAGCGCTCAAGGTGACACCGTCGACGCTCTGCCGTTGGCGGGCAACAGGCAAGGGACCTCGCGTCTACTGGCTCTCTCCCGACTCGCCCCGCTATCGCCGTAGCGACGTGCTCGCCTGGCTTGAGGAGGTGGCCGCGTGAACGTCCGGAAGATGAAGAACGGTCGCTGGCAAGCGCGACTGAAGCAAGGCCGGGCCGACATTGGCACAAAGATGTTCGACACCCGCCGCGAGGCTGTCGACTGGCTCACCCGCGAGCGTGCCGCACTCGCGGGTGGGTTCGACCGCCGCGCCGGACAGATCACCGTCCGTAAGGCCCTGCCTATGTGGCTCGATGAGCGCAAGGCGACCGTCGCCCCGAAGACGTTCACCGCAGATGCAGCGCTCCCGCGCCTGACACCGCCCGCACTGTCAGCGCTGCAGATCGGCAGCGTGACCGAGCGCGAGGTCTCCCGGGCGTTGATCGCGCTCCGTCGCCGAGGCCTCGCCGAGAAGTCGGTCAAGCGCTACCGGGCGTCGCTGTCGTCCTTCTTCGCCTGGGCAGTCCGCGAACGCATGGTCCAGCACAACCCCGTCACACCGACCCGAGTACCCAAGGCAAGTGAGGTAGCCACCGAAATGCACCCGTTCAGCGAAACCGAACTAGAGACCCTCGTTCTCGATGCTGCCCACCTCGCATCGAGGGATTCGGTCAGCCCAATTCGAGCAGCAGAGCGGACACGCGACCTCGCCCGGCTCTCCGACATTCTGCTGATCGCCGGATGGACCGGGCTCCGCTGGTCGGAGCTGCGCGAGGTCCGAGTGAGCGACATCGTGTTCGACCCCATGCCGGGCATCTACGTTCGACGCGCAGCACCCGAGGGAGGCGAAGCAAAGACGACCAAGTCCGGGAAGTCCCGATTCGTGCCGCTGGCGGACCGTATCCTCCCGACCGTCAAAGACCTGCTCGCCGGACGCACCACCCGCGACCTGGTGTTCGTCACCGCCACTGGTCACCGATTGCACGCGAGTGCGGTCAAGCGGGCCGTCGACTGGGATCTGATCTCGCACGGACGCAGAATTCACGATCTCCGCCACACGGCTGCCTGCCTGTGGCTGGCAAAGGGCGTACCCGCGACCACGGTTCAGGCCTGGATGGGGCACGCCTCAATCGCGACCACAAACATCTACCTGCACCACCTCGGGACCGTCGCAGATGAGGCCGGATTGGCTCGCCTGAACGGCTCGGGGGGAATCCGGGGGGAATCCGCCGAATAACGGCAGCGCAAACAAGCAAGAACCCCGTCTGAACTTCTGCGTTTCCGCAGGTCAGACGGAGTTCTTCTTTGGTGGAGCTGAGGGGATTCGAACCCCTGGCCTTCTCATTGCGAACGAGACGCGCTACCAACTGCGCCACAGCCCCAAGCGATGAGAAACGTTAGCATCTCGTCGCGGGTGTTACCCAATCAGTATGGCTTCAGGAGCCCGTGGCGCGGCCGCGGGCAGCCTCGGCGGCCTCGGCCGCGGCACGCTCGGCCTCCTCGGCCTGGCGGACGAGCTCGGAGTCGGCGGCGTTGCGACCCGAGCTCCACACGCCGGTGGCGTCCAGGTCGATGGTGCGGACGGTGCGTCGCGGCGCCGCCTCCTTGGAGACGTACGTCGGCAGCGGTGTCTCCACCGGCTTCCAGGAACCGGCGGGGAGGTGCTCGCCGGTGTCGTCGTGCTCGACGACGGCCACCAGGTCGCCGGTGTCCTGGTCGATGTCGAAGGTGACCCGGGGCGGGGCGACCGGCTCGGGCTCGGGGAGGTCCTCGGGGAACGGGATCCGTGCCCAGACCTCCCGCTGGTGACGCACGCTGAGCCGGCAGGTGACCAGCCAGGCGGCGACCAGTACGCCCGGGATCGCGATCCACACCGGCCCGAAGACACCGAAGCCGGCGAGCGCGCCGACCACGGCCAGACCGAGGACGAGCACACCGAGCACGATGCTGCGGCGCTTGGCCGCGGCGCGGGCCGCGCGGCGGCGTACGGCCATCGGGACGGGTCGCGGAGCAGGCTCCGCGGTCGCCTCGACCTCGACCTCAGACTTCTTCGGCGACTTCTCGGTCACCAGGTCGGTGGAGTCCTTGCCCGTGGCTTCTCGCCGTGCGAGGATCCGGCGGGACTTGGAGATGGCGGCGCTGGCCCGGCTCTTCGTTCCGTCCTCGGCCGTCGCCGTCTGCTCGAGCGCTTTGGGCACCAAGTACACCGCCCACGCCACGGCGAGGGCGACGAAGATGAGTGCGCTCGGGTCCACGTTAAGAAGCGTAGGAGCCATTACCAGCCCGTAGGCGGACGTGCAGTGGTGTGTCGCGTGTGACTTGTGTGATTTCAGCAGGACACGCCGAGTCAATGCCTCATTCAGGTGACAAACCGAGCCTGGCCAGCATTCCTTGGTGACATTCTTCAACCGTTATCGCGAAGATACGGTGATCTCTCCAGGCCCCGTCGATATGCAGAAATCGGGGCGCATATCCGATCTCGTTGATGCCCAGTTTCTCCACGACGCGGAGCGAGTTGGAGTTCTCGGGCCGGATGCAGATCTCGATCCGATGCAGCCGCGCGGCGGTGAAACAGTGGTCGATGACCAGCGCCACGGACAGCGGCATCACGCCGCGGCCGGCGAAGCGCTGGTCGATCCAGTAGCCGATCGAGGCGAACTGCGCAGAGCCGCGCACGATGTTGTTGACCGTGACCTGACCAGCGAAAACGCCGTCGACCTCGATCGCGAACGGATAGGTCAGGCCACGCTTGGCCTGACGCCTGAGACGACGTACGAGGCTGGCGAAAGTCGTGGGCCGCGCGCTCGATCCCGGGGGCACGGTCGCGTCCCACTGGTGCAGCCAGGCCGCCGAGCGGCGGCGAGCCTCGGTCCATGCCTTGGCGTCGAGACGGTCGAGGGGGCGTAGGGTCACCGCGCCGTGGGAGAGGACGGCGGGCCAGCCGGGATCGGTCACCGGTGGTCGCTTCCCACGGACTGTTCGACGGCGTGGGGCAGCACCGGACGCAGCACGTCGATCGCGTCCTTCACGCCACCCCGGGACCCGGGAAGGTTCACCACCACACACGCTCCGATCTGACCGGCCAGACCGCGGGACAGTAGCGCCGTCGGGATCCCTTTCGCCACTCCGGCCGCCCTGATGCCCTCGGCGATCCCGGGGATCTCGCGCTCGAGCAGCGGGCGGGTGACCTCAGGGGTGCGATCGGTGGGGGTCAGCCCCGTGCCGCCGGTGGTGAGGACGACCCGCGCACCCTCCTCGGCCGCGCGGGCGATCGCCTCGCCGACCGGGTCTCCGTCGCGTACGACCTCGGGAGGGCCGACCACGAAACCGAGCTCTTGCAGAAATGCCACCAGGAGGGGTCCGGTGGTGTCCTCATAGACACCGGCCGAGGCGCGGTTGGAGGCGACAACGACGGTCGCTTTGAGGCTCATCGCTGGCTCTGCCCGATTTCCCAGGTACCCGACTTTCCGCCGGTCTTTTTCTCGACCCGGATATCGGTGATGACCGCCCGCTTGTCGACGGCCTTGATCATGTCCACCACGGTGAGGCCGGCGACCGCGACCGCGGTCAGTGCCTCCATCTCGACACCGGTGCGGTCGGTGGTCTTCACCGTCGCGGTGATCTCGACGGCGTCGTCGGCGACGCTCAGCTCGACCTTGACACCCGAGACCGCCAGCGGGTGGCACAGCGGGATCAGGTCGGGGGTCTTCTTGGCGCCCATGATCCCGGCGATGCGGGCGACCGCGAGCGCGTCGCCCTTGGGTACGCCCTCGCCGCGGAGCAGCTCGATGACCTCCGGTGCGACCAGCACGCGCCCGGACGCGGTCGCCGTACGAGCCGTGACCGCCTTCTCGGACACATCGACCATTCGAGCCGCGCCGGTCTCGTCGACATGGGTGAGTCGGTCAGCCATCAGAACTCCACGTCCAGCTCGATCACGTCCACCTCGGCGTTCTTGTCCAGTGAGGTCGTCTCCGGCGGGATGACGATCAGGCAGTTGGCGCCGGCGAGGTCCCCGATCAGGTGGGACCCCGGGCCACCGATGGGCGAGACGCCGGCGCGGGAGCCGTCGTACCAACCGCGAAGGTACTGCTCCTTGCCCTTCGGGGACCGCACCGGATGGGTCAGGGCGGCGCGGCGTACGGGCCTGGCCTCGGGGGTCATGCCCATCAGCCGGCGCAGCGCCGGGAGCACGAAGAGCTCGAAGGAGACGAACGAGGAGACCGGGTTGCCAGGGAGGCACAGGACCGGCACGCGCTCCTCGCCGATCCGGCCGAATCCCTGGGGCTTGCCCGGCTGCATGTTCACGGGGCCGAACCAGACACCCTCCGGCGTCAGGGCCTCCTTGACCACGTCGTAGTCGCCCATCGAGACGCCGCCGGAGGTGACCACCAGGTCGGCACGGACGAGCTGGTCGGAGAGCGCGGTCATGAACGCCCGCGGCTCGTCGGGCACGATACCGACGCGGTACGCGATCGCGCCGGCCCGGCGGGCAGCGGCGGCCAGCAGGAAGGAGTTGCCGTCGTAGATCGAGTCGTGACCCAGGGTCTCTCCGGGCTCGCGCAGCTCGGTGCCGGTCGAGAGCACGACCACCCGGGGCCGAGGGCGCACCGCGACCTGGGCGCGGCCGACAGAGGCGATCAGGCCCAGATGGCGCGGGCCGAGCACCGTGCCAGCGGGGATGAGCAGGTCGCCCTTGGCGACGTCCTCGCCCGCGTAGCGGACGTGCTGAGCCTCCTCCGGCATCTGCCGGATCTCGACCTCGGCGACGCCGCGGTCGGTCCACTCGTACGGCACGACCGTGTCGGCACCCGCCGGCAGCGGAGCGCCCGTCATGATCTTCGCCGCCGCGCCCGGCGGGAGCGCCAGCAGCGAGGCCTGCCCGGCACCGATCTCACCGAGCACCGGCAACCGCACCGGAGCCTCGGCCGAAGCGGTCGCGACATTGGCGTAGCGGACCGCGTAGCCGTCCATCGAGGAGTTGTCGAAGCTCGGCAGGGCGACCTCGGCATGGATGTCCTCCGCCACCGCCAGCCCGAGGCAGTCCATCAGGGGCTGCGGGTAGGCCGGCATCGGCTCGAGGTCAGCCAGGATTCGGTCGCGGTACTCGGCGGGGGTCACCCCGCCAACACTAGTCGGAGAGAACTGTCGCGGGCGCGACGCGTTCGGCGTTGGCGCCGTCGAGCGAGACGGCGCCGATGACCTGGACGCCCTTACCGAAGGTCCAGTCGCCGGTGACGGTGAGCGAGGACGCCTTGCGCAGCGACGGAGCGCCTTCGGGGAAGCGCTCGTCGAAGTTCGCGACGTACTTGTAGTAGTCCCCGTCGAGGTCGATGAACGGCACCTCGTCGGCGATCTGGTCGAGCACGAAGTTTTCGCCGATGTCGTAGACGTCGGAGCGGAGGACGAGGAGATCGTTGGTCGTCTTGACCGGCACGAAGCGGTCGCGGCCGACCTCGATCAGCTGCGAGCCCTCGAAGACCTCGATCGCGGCGCCCATGGCGGTCTCGATCTGGACGACCTTCGGGGTCTTCGGGTCGGCCGGGTCGACGGTCTTCTCGTTGCGGATCAGCGGCAGGCCGAGGATGCCGTCGCGCTCGGAGAGGACCTTCTTGAGCGCCTTGAGGTCGAACCAGATGTTGTTGGTCGAGCAGTACTTGTGGCGGTTGAGGTCCTGCAGCGCGACCTTGTCCTCGTCGAGCGTCTGCGCCGTCTCACGCAGGATGAGGCGGCCATCGGACTTGCGGCGTGCGAAGTGACCGCCCTTGCGGTCGCTCGGGGTGCGGCGTACGGCCTCGATGGCGAAGGGAGCGCCCGACTTGGCGAACCAGCCGGCGACCTTCTCGTCGGGGACGGCGCCGAGGTTGTCGGAGTTGGAGACGAAGACGCGCTCGTAGCCCTGCTCGATGAGCTGGTCGAGGAGCCCGGTGTCGAGCAGGGCGGTGTAGATGTCGCCGTGGCCCGGCGGGCACCACTCGAGCTCGGGGTCCTTGGGCCACTCGACCGGGGTCAGATTGTCGACGAGCAGGCGCGGCTCGCGGTTCTGCAGGAACTCCAGCGGCAGACCCTCGACCGGCAGGTCCTGGTAGCGCTCGAGCGCGGCCAGGCTGTCCTCGGAGGTGCGGAAGGAGTTCATCAGCAGCAGCGGGAGACGTACGTCGTACTTCTCGCGCATGTGCAGGATCTGGCGGGCGATCACGTCCAGGAAGCTGAGGCCCTTGCGCACGCACAGCAGCGACTTCGCGCGGTCCATGCCCATCGAGGTGCCGAGGCCGCCGTTGAGCTTGATCACCGCGGTGGTCGAGATGGCGGCGTGCGCCTCCTCATCGGTGACCGCGACGTCGCTGATCGACGGGATGTCGACCGGCTCAATGGTCTCCTCCGGGATCATCCCGGTCTCACCGTGCTCGAGCTGGCGGTAGTAATGTGCGAATGTCTGCACCGCGACGTCATCTACGCCGGCATCGCGCATCTTCGCCATTGCCTTGGCCAAACCTGGGCTACCCATAGAGGAAAGCCTAGGCTGTCGTTGTGTCGGGTTCACACACCCCTCCGGGTTCTGATAGTCCAGCCCCCGCTGACTTCGTGGGGCGCAAGACTGCCTTACGCGACCAGTTGCTGACTACCCGGGGGCGCATCGGGCTCCCCCGGTTGGGTTCGCTCGCGCGTGCCCTGTCGCAGGTGGTCACTGATATTGAAGACGTACGAAGCGCCGCAACGGTTGCGCTCTACGTCTCGATCGGCACCGAACCGGGCACCGGACCTCTTATCGACGAGCTGGACGCAGCCGGGAAACGCATCCTGCTGCCCTGCCTCCTGCCGGACAACGACCTGGACTGGGCCGTCTACGACGGAGATCTGGTCCGGGCGCCGCGCGGGCTGCTGGAGCCTGGCGGGGAGCGGTTGGGAACCTCCGCGATCGCCGGCGCCGACGTCGTGCTCGTCCCCGGCCTGGCCGTCGACTCGCGGGGCCATCGGATGGGACGGGGCGGGGGCTCCTACGACCGCGTGCTGGCTCGGGTGCCGGTCGGAACCTTTACCTGCGCGCTTCTCTATCCGTGGGAGATCGGCGTCCCGGTGCCCGTGGAGGCGCACGATCGGACGGTCGGAGCGGCCGCGAGCGCGGAGGGAATGCAGCGCTTCTCCTAGGCGTTCGCTAATATTGGCAGTCGCGCCCGTCGAGTGCCAGATTCTGTTCTAGGAGAAACGTGCCCACCTATCAGTACGCCTGCACCGAGTGCGGCCACGCCTTCGACCAGTTCCAGAGCTTCAGCGACGCCTCGCTGACCGAGTGCCCCGAGTGCGGCGGCAAGCTGCGCAAGGTCTTCAGCGCGGCCGGCGTCGTCTTCAAGGGCTCCGGCTTCTACCGGACCGACTCCCGCTCCGGGTCCTCCTCGTCGACGTCCTCCACGTCCTCGACGACGTCGTCCTCGAGCACCTCCTCCCCGGCGCCGGCCGCCTCGAGCTCCTCGGACTGAGACCCACCCGCTGCGGCGGGTTATCCACAGGGTCATCCACAACGTGACCTGGGTTGTGGATAGCGAGATGCGGGAATCGCGCGGGCGACTTAGCGTGCCCGCATGTTCACTCGAATCACGTCCTTCTCCCGCCGCGTACGCCGCGGTGTCCTCGCCCATCGACGCCTGCTGGCGTTCCTGCTGACCGCATCGGCGGTCGCGATCGGGCTCTCGGCCACCCGGCCGGACCCACCCGACACCTCGACGATGGCCGTCGCCTCCCGAGATCTGCCGGTCGGCACGGTCCTCACCGCCGCCGACCTCACCGACGTCTCGACCGACCCCGCCAACGTGCCCGTCGACCTGGCCGAAGCGCCACTCGGTGAGCGCCTCGCAGCGCCCCTGCGGCGCGGAGAGCCCGTCACCGACGTACGTCTCGTGGGTCCCGCGCTGACCGAGGGTCACCCCGACCTGGTGGCCGTCCCCGTCCGGCTCCCCGACGCCGAGATGGCCGGGCTGCTCCACGTGGGCGACACCGTCGACCTCTACGCCACCGACCCCGCCACCGCCGAGACCGCCCTCGTCACCACCGACACGCTGATCCTCAGCCTCCCTCAGGCCGCGGAGCCGAGCCGCAATGATTCCATGGCACAGGGAAAGACCGAGGGGTTTGGCGTCACGAACACTTCGGCGGGACGTCTGGTCATCGTCGGAGTCGCCGAGAACAGCGTCGAGGACGTCACATCGGCAGGGGTGGGTGGCTACCTCACCTTTGCGTACTGACGGCCAACGCGCGCCATATCCGGGGTCTCCTTCACCTCACACAATGAGCAACAGGAGAAAGCAAGACATGGACGGTTTCAAGAAGTTCCTGCTCCAGGGCGACCTGATCAAACTCGCGGTCGCCTTCATCATGGGTGGCGCGTTCGCCACGGTCGTCACAGCCACCGTCGCGGTGATCATGGACCTGATCGGCAAGCTCGGCGGCACGCCTGACTTCTCCAACTGGAAGCCCTATGGCATCCACTTCGGCGACTGGTTCACCGCAGTGATCGCCTTCGTCATCATGGCTGCGGTCGTCTACTTCATGATCGTGAAGCCCTACACCGCCGCCAAGGAGCGCTACTTCCCGGACCCCGACCCGGGCGAGACCGAGATCGACATCCTCAAGCAGATCCGCGACAGCATCGCCGTTCGCTGACGCATTCGCGCCCAGGTGCCGTCTCACCCACCGTGGTGAGGCGGCACCTGCGATTTCAGCCATCGATCCGACGCCGACTCCTCCGACTCCGCCGAAGACTCCCGCTCGTCGCTGGTCGTCTCGGGAAGTACGTCACCGAAGATCCGCGCCAGCCTCTGCTTGCGCTTCCACTCCGGCTCCTCCGGTTCGTCCGGCGCTTCCGGTTCGGGTGAGGTGTCCTCAGCCATCAACAGAGTCCCGCACGCTCTCGCTCAGCCTTCGCCTGTTCGGCGATCTCGGCGAGCTCCTCCTCGGTCGCGCCGCTGCTGGCATTGCCCGACGCGTCGCCGGAGGAGTCGCCCGAGGACGCATTGTCGGAGGGCTCCGAACCAGCGGTCTCGCCGTCGGTGCCTTCACCGGAGTCTTCGGGCTTCTTCTTGTCCTTGTCGCCCGCGGCCTGCCCGGCATCAAGCGAGCCCGCCGCGATCTTCTTGGTCAGCGGCTTGTCGTTGGCGATGGCCCGCCAGACGTTCTTGGCCTTCTCCTTATCGAGGACAACCCGGTTCTCGTCCTGCGGGTCGGTGACGACTGGGACGGTGAGGAACTTGATGTTCTCCATCCCGATGCTCTGGAATCCAGCGCCGATCTTGGCCATCGTGTCGAGGTTGTCCTTGAGGCCTTCATCCATCGTCAGGCCCTTGGTCGCCGCGTTCAGGAAGCCGAGCACCTTCGTAGGGCTCGACAAGGTGTCACCGGAGAGCAGCTTCGCCGCCATCGAGCCGATGAACGCCTGCTGGCGCTTCGCCCGCAACAAGTCGCTTCCGTCGCCAAAGACGTGACGCATACGAACGTACTGAAGCGCTTCCTTGCCGTTCAGCGTCTGAGGGCCGGCCTTGAACTTCGCGCCTGTGTAGCTGTCCTCCACGGCCTCGGGCAGGCACACGTCGACACCATCGATGGCATCGACCATCCCCTTGAAGCTTCCGAAGTCCACTACGACGACATGGTTGATGGTGATGTCGCACTTGTCACCGCACATCTCGGAAGCCACTGACTCCACCTGTTCAACGGTGCAAGTCGGACCCCCGGCGGCGTACGCAGCGTTCCACTGAACATAGTCAGCCGGAGCGGTCTTCCCATCCTCCGTCTTGCACGAAGGTCGGTTGACCATCGTGTCGCGTGGGATGGAGACGCCGTAAGCGAACTTACGGTTCGCCGAAAGATGCAACAGGATGGTGGTGTCCGAGCCGCCACCGCTCTCGCCGTCCAGGCCACATCCTTCGCAGTCGCGGCTGTCCGAACCCATCACGAGGATGTTGATCGGTTCCTTCGGGCCGACGTCGGCAGCCTTCTCGCCGAGACTGACGGTGCTGATGTTCGACCGCAGGCTGCGGTAGGTGTAGACCGTGAACAGCCCGACGATCAGCGCCAGCACGAGCAAGGTCGAGCTGAGCACCTGCCACACACTGATCCGCGACTTGTCGCGGTCCTCCCGTTCGTCGTCCGGGTAGGGGGCGTACGGCTCCTGGTAGCCATCCTGGGGCGGATAGTCGTCGTAGGACTCGTCGTCGTAACCCGCTGCGTACGCAGCGCTCCTGCGGCCCGGGGCGGGATAGGCCTCGTGGCGGGCCTCGTGCAGCTCATCACGTGAGGCCGTACGCCCTCGGGGCCGATCGGCCGGGTCAGGCCGGGGCGCGACAGCGGTCGCGCCGGGGTCGTTCCAGTCGAACTCGCGCGCGGCCGGCGGGGCCAGCTGCTGGTCGGGGACCTGGGGTGCGGGAGGAGCCGGGTGAGGATCTTGGCGATACCACTCCGGCGCAGGCGCGACTGCGGTCTCCTCAGCGGAGGGAGCGGGGGCGGGCGGCGGAGGTATTCGGCGCTCGGGGCGCGGGGTCTCACGCAGCGGAGGGGCCACGGCCGTCGCGTCGGGGTCCCACTCCTGAGGGGCAGGAGGGGGAGGCATCGGCGACGACCCAGGGGCCCCCCGGCCCATCGCCTGCAAGCGCTCGGCGCGGGTCGGCTCCCGCCGCACCGGTTCTGCGTGCAGCGGCTCGACGGCGGGACGCTCGGGCTGAGCCGGCTCCTGGCGGGCAGGACGGGCAGCCCGACGGCCACCGCCCGATGAACCAGGCCCAGGAGGCGGCGGCGAGACGAAGTCGGACTGCGGACGCGCAGCTCGCCGGCCACCGCCGGGCTCCGCCGACGGCTGGTCGGTCGGTACGTCCGCGACTCGAGCACCACGGCCGGCATGAGTCCCCCCAGACTCAGAGCTCTCAGGCTCGTCGGCGCCGTACATCCACTCGAATCCGGACACGCCGGAGCCTGAATCCGCACCCCCACGTCGGGGAGGCATGGAGGCGTCAGGCATAGATCACCGTCACTCGTCGCTTGTCTTTAGGGGGATTCGGGTTGAGTCGACGGTGACTCAACCTACGCGAGGGCCCCAAGTTTGGCCCCTGAGCACACCGAACCCCAAACCGTAGTATCACCCGTCACCATGGCAAGATATTCGCGAATGCCCCAGTAGCTCAGTGGATAGAGCAGCCGCCTCCTAAGCGAAAGGTCGCAAGTTCGACTCTTGCCTGGGGCACCAATTCCAGATATTTCCCCGTCGCACCGCGCCCTATGACGCGTTGTCGATGACCTCGAACCGGATCCCGGCAGCCTGCAGGCGATCGAGGAGCGCGTCGCCCATCGCGACTGCGGTGGTCACCGAACCGGAGGTCTCGGGCAGCGTGTCGAAGGCCAGGCAGAGCGCCGACTCGGCGAGCATCTTCGCCGTCTCGGTGTAGCCGGGGTCGCCTCCGGAGACCTTGGCGTGGATCCTCCGGCCGCCGGACTCGGCGACGAGATCGACGTGAACCACGACTTCTCCCGACAGCCCTCGGAGATCGGTGCCTTGCTTGACCCTCTCGCCGATCTCGGCGCAGCGGCGGCACCTGAAACCCGAGCGCCAGCCCGCTGACGCCGACCACGCCCCGGCCGCGTAGTTCAACGTCCGGCCTTATCTACGCGCGTGCTCACCAAGCAAAGTTCTCTTCGGCCCCTTGACTCATATGAGGTCCGTCACACACCATGGATAGGAACGTTCCCGATAACGTTCCCATCCGATTCAGACACGAGGAGCCCAGCTCATGAACCTCGACCTTCGCGGCCTCACTCCCGCGCCCATCACACCATTCACTCGCGACCTCGAGGTCGACTACGACGCACTCGCCTCACTCACTCGGTGGTACGCCTCGATCCCCGGCATCACCGGTCTCGTCTACCTGGGCCACGCCGGAGAGGGCACCTACCTCACCCCCGAGGAGCAGGTGCGGGTGATCGAGGTCGCCGTGGAGAACGCCGGCGACGTACCTGTGATCGCCGGGATCACCGGAGAGGGCGACAAAGTCGCCGGACTCGAGGCCAAGCGGGCAGCCGACGCCGGCGCACGTGCCGGTCTTCTCTACCCCTCGCACGGCTGGCTGCGCTTCGGCTACCAGAAGGGCGCTCCGCAGGAGCGCTACCGCATCGTGCACGAGGAATCCGGACTCCCGTTGATCCTGTTCCAGTACCCCGATGCCACCAAGGCCAGCTACGACCTCGCGACTCAGCTCGAGATCGGGGCCCAGCCCGGCGTCTTCGCAACGAAGAACGGGGTGCGCAACATGCGCCGCTGGGACACCGAGATCCCTGTCCTTCGCCAGGAGCTCCCGGACCTGCAGATCCTGAGCTGCCACGACGAGTACCTGCTGCACACCATCTTCGATGTCGACGGTCTGCTGGTCGGCTACGGCGGCATCGCGCCGGAGCTGCTTGTCGAGTTCATCGCGGCCGGCAAGGCAAAGGACTACCCCGAGGCTCGCCGCATCCACGACACCCTGCTCCCGGTCACCAAGAACGTCTACCACCGGGGCTCACACATGGAAGGAACCGTCGCACTCAAGCTGGCCCTCGTCGAGCGCGGCAAGCTCGAGCACGCCGCCGTACGCCCGCCGCTGCTGCCACTGGCGCCCGAGGCCCAAGGCGAGATCTCGCTCGCGCTCAAGCACGCCGGCATCATCTGAGACCGACCTCAGGCACCCGAACTCGCGCAACACGGTGCCGGCCCAGCCGCAATCCGCGTGGGCCGGCACCCACCCCGCACGCACCACACGACCGGCGATACCTCGGGGTCGCCCGCCCGCCCAGCGCTCCGCACCCCGTCGTCACCGACAGGCTTCTCGCGGAGTAGCCATCGACGGCATCATGGCGACTGTCACGCTCGGCTGCCGTCCCGCCCGACGCCAGTTGCGTCGTGAGCGTTCTTTCGCACATCTCCGCTGGTGTCGGGGACGTGCCGAGATGAGAGGACCTTTTCAATGTCCCGCCCCACTGATGTACCAGTCACCGTGTCATCCGATGCCCTCAGCGCCTCGCGCCACCCCGTCTCCCCGCCTCGCAGGCGTGGAGTCCTCCAGATGCTGAAGCTGATGGGCCCCGCCTTCATCGTCGGCGCATGGCAGTTCGGGCCGGGCAATCTCGTCTCTGCCGTCCAGGCAGGAAGTCTGTACGCCTACGACTTGATCTGGGTCATCGTGCTCTCCACCGTGCTGATGCTCGTCTTCGCGGACATGAGCATCCGCATCGGCATCTCTTCACGCGGTTCCGTCGTAGCGACCATCAAGGAGACCCTCGGTAAGCCCACAGGCGTCGCGGCCGGACTAGGAGTCTTCGGCATCACGCTGTGCTTCTCGGTCGGGAACGCCGTGGGCACCGGCCTCGGCCTCTCGCTGGTGCTCGGCGGCAACCCGGTGATCTGGACGATCGCATGCAGCGTCCTCGTCGTCGCGATTCTCTTCACGCGCAGTGCCTACAAGGTGATCGAGAAGCTGGTACTTGCCATCGTCGCTCTCATGGCGACCGCCTTCATCGTCACGGCCATCGTCACGAAGCCGGACTGGATGGGAGTAGCCGAGGGCGCAGTCGTGCCCACCGTGCCGGACGGCGTCGGACTCCTCATCGTTGCCCTGGTGGGCACCAACTTCTCCCTCAACGCCGCCTTCTACGGCGGCTACGCCAGCCGCGAGCGTGGCCTCCGGGCCGAGGACTACCGCGACACGACGCTCGCCGACACGATCCCCGGAATCCTCGCTCCCGGCATCATGACCGCACTCGTGATCGCCGCGGCCGCGGCAACGCTCGCTGGCGAGGGCGGACCGGCAGGGGCCACGATCGAGCAGTTCTCTGCCGTCCTCGAGCCTGTGGCGGGCGAGGTCGGCCGGACGATCTTCGCCCTCGGATTCTTCGGCGCCGCCCTCTCCGCCATGATCGCGAACGCCACCGCGGGCGGAACGCTTCTCGCCGACGGTCTGGGGCTCGGGAATCAGATCGCGTCCAGCCGAGTGCGGATCGGCATCGTCGGCGTACTCACCTTCGGTGCGAGCGTCACCATCCTCGCCGCGGGCACATCGCCTGTGCAGCTGATCATTGCCGCACAGGCGATGACCGTCCTGATCGCCCCGCTTCTCGGTGTCCTGCTCGTGATTCTCGCGAACAACCGGCGGCTGATGGGCGGCCTGCGCAACCACTGGTGGCAGAACGTGCTTGCATCGTTCGGGCTGATCACCATCATCGCCATGTGCTACCAGCTCATCGAGACCGTCACCACCATGCTCTCCACCTTGTGACCCGGTAGCGGACGTACGGCCCGACCGGCACCACTGCCGGCCGGGCCGTTCTGCTCCGCGGTCTCGTGCTTCTGGAGCGGTTATGCTCACGCCGACGGGGAGGAGGCGAACATGACGGATACAGCAGGCCAGGCACGATCCGCGCGTGCAACGATCCGCGACGTCGCTCGAGAGGCCGGCGTCAGCACCTCGACCGTCTCCCGGGTGCTGGACGAACGACTGCCGCCTTCCCGTCACGAGACCGCCGAACGCGTACGCGAGGTCGCTGCCCGTCTGGGCTATCGCAAGGACTCCCGTGCATCCGCCCTGCGTCGCCAGCAGAGCGGGACCATCGGCGTGCTCGTACCCCGACTTACGGACACGGTGATGGCCATCCTCTTCGAGAACATCGCCGCCGCTGCCGCCGAGCGACAGATGTTCGCGATCGTGGCCACGACCGCCGACGACCCGAACTCCGAACGGTCGGCGGTGGAGAGCCTTCTCGACCAACACGTCGACGGTCTCGTCCTCACCACCGCACGACCGGACGATGCCGTGATTCCGGACCTGCGCGAGCGCGGGATCCCCTTGGTCCTTGCACTACGACACGACGGCGTGACACCAGCAGTCGTCGGCGACGACGAGCTAGGCGGCTACCTCGCAACTCGCCACCTCCTGGATCTGGGTCACCGCGAGATCGCGCTGGTCGCCGGACCGGCATACGCGACGAGCGCGGCCGGACGTGTCGCTGGGTTCAGGCGGGCGATGACAGAAGCCGGCATCGACGACATCGACCGCCACATCCACCCCTCGACCTTCGGGATGGAGTCCGGCGAGGAAGTCGGCCGCCGCATCCTCTCGACCTCACCACGCCCCACCGCCGTATTCGCCGTCAACGACAACACGGCCGTCGGCGTCCTGGCCGCTGCGCGAGCAGCCGGGCTGAGCGTTCCGGACCAGCTCTCGGTCGTGGGCTACAACGACATCCCCTTGGCAGCGCGACTTCCGGTACCTCTCACGACGGTCCACGTGCCGTTCGATCAGATCGCCGCGCGCGCCATCGCTGCGCTCGCCCGCCTGATCGCCACACCCGACGAGGTTCGACCCGGCACCACCACCACGCTGATGCCCTCCCTGATCCCACGCGCCTCAACTGCGCCTCCGCGGGGCGCACGCGACCCGCGTTAGGACGCGTCGACGACCTCGAACCGGATCCCGGCAGCCTGAAGGCGATCTAGGAGCGCGTCGCCCATCGCGACGGCGGTGGTCACCGAACCGGAGGTCTCGGGCAGCGTGTCGAAGGCCAGGCAGAGCGCCGACTCGGCGAGCATCTTCGCCGTCTCGGTGTAGCCGGGGTCTCCTCCGGAGACCTTGGTGTGGATCTTCCGGCCGCCGGACTCGGCGACGAAGTCGACCGTGAACCACGACTTCTCCCGGCGGCCCTCGGAGGGTCCGGTGCCCTGCTTGACCCGCTCGCCGAGCTTGGCCCGCAGCGGCGGCACCTGCATCGCGAGGGCGAGGGCGCCGACGCCGACCACGCCGCCGGCGGCGTACCTCAGTGTCTTGGTCCCGGCGAAGTGCGAGTAGGTGAACGCGGGGCCGTAGGCCTCCAGCGCCCGCCCGGAGCGGGCGACGATGAACGGGTCGATGGTCGGCAGCGGCAGCAGCCAGTAACCCAGCTCGCTGTCACGGCCGAGCGACGGCTTCGCCGGTCGAGAGGTACGCCCCTTCGGCCGCTCCTCGAGCGCGCGACGCTCGCGCGACGCGGCTGCCATCTCCCGGGGCCGCGACATCTGCCCCAGCGCCGAGTGGAAGGTGCCGCCGGAGAAGGTGGCGTTGGAGCGGACGACGCCCTTCATCGTCAACGGCCCGGTGATCTCGCCGCCGGCGGCGAGCTCGCGCACCGTGAAGAAGGCGCCGAGGTCGTGCGGGATCGAGTCGAACCCGCACGCGTGCACGATCCGGGCACCGTTGGCGCGGGCGGTGGCGTCGTACTTCACGAACATGCGGTCGACGAACTCGGGTTCTCCGGTCAGGTCGACGTAGTCGGTGCCGGCCTCGGCGCAGGCCTTGACCAGCGGCTCGCCGTACTCCAGATAGGGCCCGACCGTGGTGATCACGACGCGAGCGCGAGCCGCCAGCGCGGCCAGCGACGAGGAATCGTGCACGTCGGCCTGGAGGAGCTCGACGTCGGCGGAGCCGAGCCCGTCACGCACGGCCTCGAGGCGCGACAGGGAGCGGCCGGCGAGCGCCCATCGCAGTCCCTCGGGCGCGTGCTTGGCGAGATATCCGGCCACCAGCCCGCCCGTGAATCCGGTCGCGCCGAACAGAACGATGTCGAGATCGCGAGAAGACGTCATAACCGCTACCTTTCCAGAAGCAACGAAATCCGAGACGGCACGGGTCTCTCAGTGATCAAATGTTGCATCAATAGGGATACTCTTGAGCGGTTTCTTTCGGTGAATCAGCATTTGAGTGAACGACCAGGCACCATCCCCAACCACGAGATGAGTGAGACGAGCCTGTGGGCGACGCGGTGATCAGCGTTCTGCTGGCCGACGGTCACGACGTTGTGCGTGTCGGCGTGCGTACGGTCCTGCTGCCCGAACCCGACATCGAGGTCGTCGGCGAGGCCCGCACCGCCGCCGAGGCTCGGCCCCTGATCGCGACGCTCCGTCCTGACGTACTCATCCTCGACGCCCACCTGCCCGACGCCTCAGGCGTAGCGCTGTGCCGCGAGGCGCTCGCGATCAAGAGCGACATCCGTTGCATGATCCTGGCCACCGACGCCGACGACGAGGTGATGAGCCAGGCGATCATGGCCGGGGCGGCCGGTTACGTGCTCAAGCAGATCGAGGCGACGAGCCTGGTCTCCGGCGTACGCCTGGTGGCCAGCGGCCACACCCTCTTCGACCCCGAGGCGGCCGCCAAGGTGGTCCACAACGTCGAGGAGCGCCGTCGGATGCACGAGGTGGTCGCCGACCTGACTCCGCAGCAGCGCCGGATCCTGGTGCTGCTCGCCGAGGGCATCTCCAACCGGCAGATCGCCGACCGCCTGGTGCTGGCGGAGAAGACCGTGAAGAACCACATCACTGGTCTGCTCGCCAAGCTCGGCGTCAGCCACCGCACCCAGGCCGCCCTCATGGCGAGCCAGCTGCTCGAGGACGGCGTCGTGCCGCGGCCGGCTCCCCCGGCCGACGACGTGAGGCAGGCCAAGGGCGCCGCACCCAACGGCGGGCCGATGCCCCCGCATCCGCGCGGCCAGGCCCCCTCCCACTCCCCTGGCCGATCGCGCTGACCGTCGCCTCGATCCAGGTACCGTTGAAGGCATGTGCCGCAACATCCGCCCGCTCCACAACTTCGAGCCGCCCGCCACCAACGACGAGGTCACCGCTGCCGCCCTGCAGTTCGTACGCAAGGTGAGCGGCACGACCAAGCCGTCTGCCGCCAACCAGGAGGCCTTCGACCAGGCCGTCGCCGAGATCGCCCACATCACCCGGCATCTCCTCGACGATCTGGTCACCAACGCCCCCAAGAAGAACCGTGAGGTCGAGGCCGCGAAGCGCAAGGCTCGCGCCGAGGGCAGGTACGCCTCGTGACCCCGGGGTCGCAAGCCGAAAGTCCGTGTCGCGAGGCGTGCGATGCGCGCGTGCATCGCAAGGCGGCATCGCGACGGTATACCGGGTGTCTTCCGAGCGGTGCCAACGCAGCGAGGTGCGTGCGCAGCGGGCGGCTCGCGGTGCGGAATTGAGGCGCGCGACCCCGGCCCCGGAGGCGAGCAACACCGATTCGTACGCCGCGGCGCTGGCCCTCCTCCAGGACCGGCGCCTCGTGGTGCTGACCGGGGCCGGCGTCTCGACCGACTCGGGCATCCCCGACTACCGCAGCCCGGGCAGCCCGTCACGGCAGCCGATGACGTACCAGCAGTTCATCTCGGGCCCGCAAGAGCGGCAGCGCTACTGGGCGCGCAGCCACCTCGGCTGGCGGCGGATGGGCAGCGCGGTGCCGAACGCCGGCCATCGCGCCCTGGCCGCGATCGAGCCCGAGCTGCTGATCACCCAGAACGTCGACGGTCTGCACGAGCAGGCGGCACCCGAGCTCGCCAGCAGCGGGCGGATCGTGACGTTGCACGGGCGGGTGGCCGACGTGATCTGTCTGTCCTGCCGCACGCTGAGCCCGCGCCGCGACCTCCAGGAGCGGATGGAGGCGCTCAACGCGGGATGGGCCGAGGCGCACGCGGATGTGGAGACCCGGCCTGACGGTGACGTCGCACTCGAGGAGACGCAGGACTTCGTCGTGCCCGACTGCGAGATCTGCGGCGGCATCCTCAAGCCGGACGTCGTCTTCTTCGGGGAGAACGTCCCCAAGGACCGGGTCGCTCGGTGCATGGCGGCGGTCGACGCCCTCGCCGAGCCGGAAAGCCTCGA
Source organism: Nocardioides sp. NPDC023903 (assembly GCF_040639295.1). Taxonomy (NCBI): domain Bacteria; kingdom Bacillati; phylum Actinomycetota; class Actinomycetes; order Propionibacteriales; family Nocardioidaceae; genus Nocardioides; species Nocardioides sp. NPDC023903. The sequence continues at coordinate 19,628 of NZ_JBEZZS010000007.1, forward strand.
GCTCCGCGGCGAGCGGCACGAGGGGGAGGGCGTGCTGCTCGTCGCGGGCTCGAGTCTGGCGGTGATGAGTGGCTATCGGTTCGTGCGCAGGGCGGCCAAGGCCGGGATCCCGGTCATCATCGTCAACCGCGGCGCCACCAGAGGCGATGGGGAGGCTGCGTACAAGCTGGAGGTCGGGACCAGCGAGTTCCTCACCACCTTGGCGTCACGCAGAACGTGACTGCGGCAGGTCGGCCATGCGGCCGGCGGCCTCGTCGACGGAGAGTCTGGCGCCGATGAAGAAATGGTAGACCGGGCCTTCGTCGATCAGCAGCACCTTGGCGCTGTGGTAGTCACCACCGAGGTCGGTGAGCACGATCTCCTCGCCGCGCTCGAGGTGACGGGTCAGGCCGGTGTCGGTGTGGTGGACGGCGACTGGGCGGAACGTCTCATCCAGCTCGCGACCGCGAGCGGGCAGATGAACGACCTCCATAGAGCTCTCCCCTCCGGAGACCCCCGCAAGTCTCGACATGACAACTGCTGAACGTCTCCCTCCAGCAGGCCTTGCACGTCAAACATAAGCATCTATGACGTAATCGGTCCAGAGTCATGTGCCAGAATCTGCCGACGTCGAGAGAATTTCACCGGCGGTTACAAAAGTGGGCGCGACGTTGCCACACCGAAGCCGACTCGTGGAGCCGACCGACAATCAATATGCGGGTCAGAGAGCCTTCACGAAGATATGGTCCGCAGCCTCGGGGATGATCTCCGCGGTCTCCCCACCGGAGCCGAGCAGCACCCCGTCGGGGGTCGCCTTGATCGCGACGGTCTGGTCCGGGGTCGCGCCGACCCGGCGCAGGGCGCTCATCAGCGACTCGTCCTTCTGCATCTCCTCGGAGATGCGGCGCACCAGGACGGTGGCGCGGTCGGAGCCCGCCGCGGCCGTGAGCGACTGGACGCCGGCCATGAAGTCCTCGTCGGCAGGCTTGCCGCCGAGCTCGTCGAGACCGGGGATCGGGTTGCCGTAGGGCGACTCGGTCGGGTCGCCGAGCAGATCGAGCAGTCGCTTCTCGACGGTGTCCGACATGACGTGCTCCCAGCGGCACGCCTCCTCGTGGACGAGCTCCCAGTCGAGGCCGATGACGTCGGTGAGCAGCCGCTCGGCGAGGCGGTGCTTGCGCATCACCCGGGTGGCCAGGCGAAGGCCCTCGTCGGTGAGCTGCAGGTGGCGGTCACCCTCGACGGTGAGCAGGCCGTCGCGCTCCATCCGGGCGACGGTCTGGGAGACCGTGGGGCCGGACTGGTGGAGACGCTCGGCGATGCGGGCGCGCAGCGGAACGATTCCCTCTTCGACCAGCTCGTAGATCGTGCGAAGGTACATCTCGGTGGTGTCGATGAGATCGCTCACAGGCTAATCCTACATCCTTGAATCAGTCAGAAAAACCGAACCCAGCAGGGTGTGTCCCGAACGACGTCGGCCTGCAGGAGAGATCACGCCGTGATCCCCTAAGAGCCCTGGCGTTCTAGGGCCTCGTTGTATCTGGACAGCATAGCGCTGAGCCGGTCGATCTCGTCGGGACTCCAGTCGGCCAGCCGGTCGTTGAAACGTACGCGACGCTCCCGTGCCACCCGGTCGAGCCCGTCGCGGGCCTCGGCGGTCACCGAGACCAGGCTGGCCCGCCCGTCCTCGGGATCGGGATGACGCTCGAGCAGGCCGAGGTCGATCATGGCCTGCACCATCCGGCTGACGGCTCCCTTGTCGATCCCGAGTCCGTCGACGAGCGCGGAGGCGCGTACGGGGCCACGCTCGGCGATCCAGGTCAGCATCATGTAGCCGCCGGGCGGCAGATCCGGGTGAAGCATCCGGCCGCGTGCCTTCATCGCCCGCTTGGCCCTCCACACGAGCACGCCGACCTCGGACTCGAGTCGGCTGAGCGACTCACCACGAGGGCCGTCCTCGAACTGCTCGCCCTGAGCGGCGTCGTCCATCGCTGTCATCCCTGTCATCTCCGGCCCGCTCCCCCCGCCTCGAGCTCCACAGCGACCTCAGGAGCGATCTCATCGTCGGCGAGGTCCTCGATCGTAGTCTTGAGCGGAACCTCTTTGATACCCAGGATCGCAACCAGCGCGATGACCGCGCACGGGATGGCCACCAGGAAGAGATCGGCCGTGGCGACGGCGAAGGCGTGCTCGTAGAGGGCCTGCACCGCGCTCGGCATGCTCGCCGGGTCGGCGAGCCCGCCGCCCTGCAGGCTCTGGAGCTCCTCAGGGGTGACCTTTCCGCTGGCCACCAGCTTGGGAATGCCGTCGGTGATGACGTCCTCGACCCGGTGGGAGAGCACGGCGCCGAGAGCGGCGATGCCCATCGAGCCGCCCATCGACCGGAAGAAGGCGACGACCGAGGAGCCCGCACCCATGTCCTTGTTGTCGAGGTTGTTCTGCACCGCGAGCACGAGGTTCTGGTTGGTGGCGCCGACGCCGAGACCGAGGATGGCCATGAAGGCGCCGACCATGGCCAGGTTGGTGTGCTCGTCGATCGTGCTGAGCAGGTAGAGCCCGATCGGCAGCATGATGCCGCCGAAGATCAGGTAGCGCTTCCAGCGTCCGGTGGAACTGATCAGGCGTCCGGTGACCATCCCGGCACCGGAGAGCCCGAACACCATGCAGATCGACATCAGGCCGGCGTGGGTCGGCGTCATCCCGCGAGCGGTCTGGAAGTACTGCTGCAGGTAGACCGTCGCACCGAACATCCCGGCACCGACGAAGAACGAGGCAATGGTGGAGAAGACCATCGTGCGGTCGCGGAAGAGGCGCAGCGGGATGATCGGCTCCTTGGCGAACCTGCCCTCGACCAGGATTGCGAGGGCCAGCACGACGACGCTGCCGGCGACCAGGGCGTACGACATCAGCGAGGTCCACGCGAAGGAGTCGCCGCCCAGGGTGACCCAGATCAGCAGGGTGGAGACGCCGGCGACCAGCAGGAACGCACCGAGGTAGTCGATGCTGACCTCGCGGCGTACGTGCGGGAGGTGCAGGGTCTTCTGGAGCAGGATGAAGGCGACCACCGCGAACGGCACACCGACGTAGAAGACGCCGGGCCAGCCCAGAGGGGAGTCGACGATCACGCCGCCGACGAGCGGCCCGATGACGGTGGCCAGCGCGAAGACCGCGCCGATGTAACCGGAGTAGCGACCGCGCTCACGCGGGGAGACGATCATCGCGATGATCACCTGGATCAGCGCGATGATGCCGCCCATGCCGAGGCCGGCGATGACCCGGCCGGTGATGATCACCGGCATCGACGGCGCCAGACCACAGATCGCCGAGCCGACGATGAACAGGCCGAGCGCGGCCTGGACCAGCACCTTCTTGTTGTAGAGATCGGCGAGCTTGCCCCAGATCGGCATCGTCGCGGTCATCGCCAGCATGCTCGAGACGACGATCCAGGTGTAGCCACCCTGGGTGCCGCCGAGATCGGTGACGATCCGCGGCAGGGCGTTGGCGACCGACGTACCCGACAGCATGGCGACGAAGAGCGCCATCAGAAGGCCGGAGAGGACCTCCATGATCTGGCGATGGGTCATCTGCGGCGCCGCGATGGCCTGCGAGGACTGCTGGGACTCTGACAAGTGTGGACTCGGCTCTCACGCGAATTGGTTGAACATCGACAACCAATGTACGTCGGATTAGTTGCTAAACGCAACTTGTCGCCGGTCGCTAAAACGGGGCGACCCGCAGGCGGGCCTGGTGGCCAACCCGGTGGATGAGTCCGGTACGCCTGCGGGTCGGGTGGCTGCTAGTGAATTGCCAGCCCCCATCCGTAGTTGGGGAAGCTGCTAGCGAGCAGCCACCTCACGCATCCAATCGTTCTTCATCTGATCGGATCACCTCCTTTCCCGTGTGGCTCAACGGTAGGCGTCGGGCCATATCGGGATCAAAGGGTTTATTTGTCAGGCTGGCTCCTCCACTAGGGCGTGGCTGAACTGCGACTGGTAGAGCTCGGCGTACGCGCCCTTGGCCTCGAGCAGCTCGGCGTGGGTGCCCTGCTCGACGATCGCGCCGTCGCGCATGACCAGGATCAGGTCGGCGTCGCGGATCGTGGAGAGCCGGTGGGCGATCACGAAGGACGTACGGTCCGAGCGCAGCGCCGCCATGGCGTGCTGCAGGAGCAGCTCGGTGCGCGTGTCGACCGAGGAGGTCGCCTCGTCGAGGATCAGCAGCGACGGCTCGGCGAGGAAGGCCCTCGCGATGGTGATCAGCTGCCGCTCGCCCGCCGAGAGGTTGCCGCCCTCGTCGGTGATCAGGGTGTCGTAGCCATCCGGCAGCGAGTGCACGAACCTGTCGACGTACGTCGCCCGGGCCGCCTCGAGGAGCTCCTCCTCGGTCGCGTCCGGCCGGCCATAGCGAATGTTATCGCGGATCGTGCCCTCGAAGAGCCAGGTGTCCTGGAGCACCATCCCGGTGCGTTCGCGCAGGTCGGAACGGGGAACCGAGGCGATGTCGACGCCGTCGAGGGTGATCTGGCCGGCGTCGAGCTCGTAGAACCGCATGATCAGGTTGACCAGGGTGGTCTTGCCGGCACCGGTGGGCCCGACGATCGCGACGGTCTGCCCGGGCCGGGCCACCAGGGACAGGTCCTGGATGAGCGGCCTGTCCTTGTCGTAGGAGAAGCTCACGTGCTCGAACCGGACCTCGCCGGAACCGGCGCCGTTCCGGGGGATGCCGACATCGGGTGTCTGCTCCTCGGCGTCGAGCAGCTCGAAGACCCGCTCGGCCGAGGCCACGCCCGACTGGAGCAGGTTCATCATCGACGCAAGGGTGGTGATGGGCTGGGTGAACTGGCGCGAGTACTGGATGAAGGCCTGCAGCTCACCCAGGCTCAGGGCTCCGCTGGCGACCCGGAGGGACCCGACGACGCAGACCACCACGAACATCAGGTTGCCGACGAACATCATCAGCGGCATCAGGATCCCGCTGATGAACTGCGCCTTGAAGGACGCGGCGAAGAGCTTGTCGTTCTCCTCGGCGAAGGTCTTCTCGACCTCCTCCTGACGCCCGAAGACCTTGACCAGGTCGTGGCCGGAGAAGGTCTCCTCGATGTGACCGTTGAGCTTGCCGGTGTGGCGCCACTGGGCCACGAACTGGCCCTGAGACCGCTTCATCACCGCGCCGGTCACCACCAGCGAGACGGGCACCGCGAGCAGCGCGATCAGGGCCAGCACGGGGCTGATCCAGAACATCATGAACAGCACCGTGACCAGCGTGAACAGAGCCGTCAGCACCTGGCTGAAGGTCTGCTGCAGGGTCTGGCTGATGTTGTCGATGTCGTTGGTGACCCGGCTGAGCAGCTCGCCACGCGGCTGCTTGTCGAAGTAGGACAGCGGGACGCTGTGGACCTTCTTCTCGACGTCCTCGCGCAGGCCCTTCACGGTGCCCTGGACGACGGAGTTGAGGATCCAGCCCTGCACGAAGGAGAGCAGGGAGGCGACAAGGTAGACCGCGAGCACCACGAGCAGCGCGCTGCGCAGGGCGTCGAAGTCGACACCTTGGCCCGGGGTGACGTACTCCATCCCGGAGAGCATGTCGGCGAGCTTGTCGTCGCCCTGGGCACGCAGACCCTCGACGGCCTCCTCCTGGGTGACCCCCGCCGGCAGCTCCCTGGAGAAGACGCCACCGAAGATGATGTTGGTCGCCTTGCCCAGCAGCCACGGCCCCAGCGACATCAGGGTGACGCTGATCGCCGCCAGGCCGATGGTGGCGTAGGCATGGACCTTGTAGGGCGCCATCCGGCGCAGCAGCCGCTTGGCCGAGGGGACGAAGTTCATCGCCTTGTCCCCCACCGCGCCGCCTGCGCCCATCGGGCCGGGGCCGCCCTGGGGACGTACGATCCGCTCGGTCTTCTTCATCTGGCCGTTCGTCTGGCTGGCCTTCTGGTCGCTCATGCCGCGGCCTCCTCTGCGCTGAGCTGGGAGGAGACGATCTCCTGGTAGGTGGCATTGGCGGCGAGGAGCTCCTCATGGGTGCCCTCGCCGACGATGGCGCCGTCCTCGAGCACGAGGATCTTGTCGGCGTCGCGGATGGTGGAGACGCGCTGGGCGACCACGATGACCGTGGCGTTGCGGGTCTCGGGGGCGAGCGCGGCGCGGAGCCGGGCGTCGGTGGCGACGTCGAGCGCGGAGAAGGAGTCGTCGAAGAGATAGATGTCGGGCCTCCTCACCAGCGCCCGGGCGATGGCCAGACGTTGCCGCTGACCACCGGAGACGTTGGTGCCGCCCTGGTCGATCTCGGCGTCGAGGCCGGTGCCGTCCTCGGGGGCCATCCGCTCCACGAAGTCACGCGCCTGGGCGACCTCGAGCGCATGCCAGAGCTCCTCATCGGTCGCGTCCGGCTTGCCGTGAAGCAGGTTGGAGCGGATGGTGCCGGTGAAGAGGAACGCCTTCTGCGGGACCAGCCCGAGCGAGCTGCGCAGCGTGGCCGGGTCGAGTTCGCGTACGTCGATCCCACCCACGCGGACGACACCGGCCGTCGCGTCGAAGAGCCGCGGGATGAGGCCCAGGAGGGTCGTCTTGCCGGCGCCGGTGGAGCCGATGATCGCGACGGTCTGCCCGGGGCGGGCCTCGAAGGTGAGGTCGTGGAGAACGGGGTGGTCCGCGCCGGGGTAGGTGAAGCCGGCTCCGGTCAGGTCGACGTAGCCGTGCCGGGAGATCTCGGTGACTCCGGCCGTCGGCGGGGTCACGCTGGACTCGGTGTCGAGGACCTCGGCGATGCGGTCGGCGCAGACGGCGGCGCGCGGCACCTGCATGAGCATGAAGGTGCCCATCATGATCGACATCAGGATCTGCATCAGGTACTGCAGGAACGCGGTCAGCGGGCCGACCTGCATCAACCCGTTGTCGACCCGGATGCCGCCGAACCAGATCACCGCCACGCTGGCGACGTTGATGACCAGCATCATCAGCGGGAACATCGTCGACATCCAGCGTCCGGCTCGCAGCGCGACGTCGGTGAGGTCGTCGTTGGCCTTCGCGAAGCGCTCGGTCTCCTGACGCTCGCGTACGAACGCGCGGATCACCCGGATGCCGGTGATCTGCTCGCGCAGGATGCGGTTGACCGCGTCGATTCGCTCCTGCACCTTGCGGAAGTTGGGGACCATGCCGCGCACGACCACGGTCATGGAGATGAGCAGCACGGGGATGACGACCGCGAGCAGCCAGGAGAGCCCGGCGTCCACGCGGATCGCCATCGCGACGCCGCCGACCATCATCATCGGCACCATCACCGCGAGCGTGCAGGTGAGCACGGCGAGCATCTGGACCTGCTGGACGTCGTTAGTGGTCCGGGTGATCAGCGACGGGGCGCCGAAGCGGCCGACCTCGCGAGCGCTGAACGAGCCGACCTTCGCGAAGATCGCCGCCCGCAGGTCACGGCCGAAGCTCATCGAGCTGCGTGCGGCGAAGTAGACGCTCGTGATCGAGGCGAGGATCTGCACCAGCGCCACGCCGAGCATGATCGCGCCGATCTCGAGGATGTAGCGGGTGTCGCCCTCGGTCACGCCCTTGTCGATGATGTCGGCGTTCAGGCTGGGCAGCAGCATGAACGCCGACGTCGAGACGAGCTGCAGGATCGCGATGACGACCAGGAATCTCTTGTACGGGAGCAGGTAGTCCCGAAGGAGTCGGAGAAGCATTCAGGGGGTCTCTCTGGTCAGGCTGTGCTCGATAAGAATCCCACCGAGCAGTACGTCGATGACGTCCTCGCTGCTCAGCGGCTGGTTCGTTCGGTTCAGACCAGGGAGCCAGGCCCCGATCGTGAGGCTGCGCAGCACCAGCGCGGCCTTGCGCGGCGGCAGCCGCAGCTCGTTTACGTGCGGCTCGAAGACGAGCCTCGTCAGGTTGTCGATGAGGGCCTTGTTGGCCTCGATGAGGAACTTCGGAGGACCGGGTGGATGACGGACGCCCTCGGAATGGGGCTCCTCCGTCACGGCCGAGCGCACGGCCATCATGACGAGGAGGCCGCGCTGCGACGTCGCGGCGAGCAGGTCGATGACCGCACGGAGCTTGTCCTCGATGTCGGCCTTGCCCTCCACCACGTCCGCCATGGATTGGCCACCCCTGGTCGGGTCGAAGACGTTCTCGGCGACCGCCCGGTAGAGCTCCCGCTTGTCGCGGAAGTGTCTGAAGATCGTGCCTTCGGCGACTCCGGCCGCCTCGGCGATGAGCCTGGTCGTTGTCGACGTGCCGTGCTCGATCAGCAGCGTCTCGGTCGCCGCGATGATCGCTGCTCGCCGGTCGGCTGCGGGAATCGGCTTGGCCCGCGTACGTCGTTCGTCCACGTGGACCAGCCTAAGTGAGTGAGCACTCACTCACAAACCCAATTATGGGTGGATGCTGCCTCCAAACCCTGTTCGACACGATGCCGACTAGGGCATGCTGGGCCCACTGTCGGGCCGACAAGGGCCGTGGCAGCGGGTGGTCCCGACAATCTCGACCACCGAATCCAGGAATGGAGACAGCATGCGTAGGTTGTTGACAGGCGCGGCCGCAGTCGCGCTGGGGGTCACCGGCACCCTCGTCATGGCGAACTCGGGCAACGCCACCTCTGACCAGGAGGTTCGCTATGTCGTGGCATATGCCGAGGGATCCTCGGCCGCCAGCGCCCGTGCCGCGGTGAAGGCCGCGGGGGGCGAGATCGTTTCGGAGAACAGTGCCATCGGAGTCGCGACGGTCACCGCGGGTGAGGGATTCGCCGAGGCGGCCAACGCCTCGAACGCCCTCGTCGGCGCGGCCCAGGACAGGATCGTGGGCGCCACGACCCCGGACGCGGCCAGCAAGGCCCGCAAGCAGGAGGTGTCGAAGGTCGAGACCGAGTTCCGCAGCGGCACCAAGGGCACCGCACCCAAGACCCCGAAGCCCAAGGGGTCCACGGAGCCGCTCTCCGGTCTGCAGTGGGACATGAAGCAGATCGATGCCGCCGAGGCCAACCGCACCGAGCGTGGCAAGGGTGTCCGCGTCGGCATCCTGGACACCGGTGTCGACGGGTCGCACCCTGACATCGCGCCCAACTTCGACGCGAACCTGAGCCGCAACTTCACCACCGACATCCCGGTCGACGCCAACGGCGCCGTGGTCGACGGTCCGTGTGAGGACGAGCCCGACGCGTCCTGCTCGGACGCGGCCGACGTCGACGAGAACGGCCACGGCACTCACGTCGCCTCGACCATCGCCTCGCCGGTCAACGGCGTCGGTATCACCGGCGTCGCCCCGCAGGCCGACATCGTCAACCTGCGCGCCGGCCAGGACTCCGGCTACTTCTTCCTGCAGCCGTCGGTCGACGCGCTGACCTACGCCGGCCGCAACGGCATCGACGTGGTCAACATGAGCTACTACGTCGACCCGTGGCTGTTCAACTGCACCAACCACCCGGCCGACTCGGCCGCGGACCAGGCCGAGCAGGTCACGATCATCACCGCGATGCAGCGTGCCCTCGACTACGCCCGCGCCCGTGGCGTCACCCTCGTCGCGGCCGCCGGCAACCAGGCGATCGACTACACCAAGCCGCAGACCGACGCGAGCAGCCCCGACTACGCCAGCGAGCCCGGCGAGGCCGCCTACGTCCGTGACCTGCTCGACCCGGAGTCGTGCGTCTCGATGCCGACCGAGGGCAACGGGGTCATCGCGGTCAGCTCCACCGGTCCGTCGGAGCGCAAGTCCTACTACTCCAGCTACGGCGACGGCTTCGTCGACGTCGCGGCGCCTGGTGGGGATGCGTACGACACTGCGGACGGCACGCGCGACTACGCCGCCACCATCCTGGCCGCCTACCCGTACGACCTGGGTGTGGCCGAGGGCGCGATCGACCCGGCCACCGGCGAGGTGCTGGTGCCCTGGGCCGTCTCGGACTGCTCCAGCGGTGAGTGCTCCTACTACCAGTACCTGCAGGGCACCTCGATGGCCTCCCCGCACGCTGCTGGTGTGGCCGCGCTGATCGTCGGTGAGTACGGCAACCGCGACTTCTCCGGCAAGACCCTCTCGCCCAACAAGGTCGAGAAGATCCTGCTCAAGTCGGCCACCGACAAGGCGTGCCCGGTCCCGGCGGACTTCACCTACGTACGCCACCTGCCCAACGGCAACACGGCGACCTCGACCCACACCTGTGAGGGTGGCGAGGCCCCGAACGGCTTCTACGGCGCTGGCATCGTGAACGCGAAGGCTGCGGTCAGCCACTGAGGCGCTGCAGGGATACCCGGTTAACAGGGTATCCCTGCACTTCTCTGGCAATGCAACACCTGAGAAGTGCAGGTTTCCCCGGTTAACCGGGGATTCCTACCACCCCGAAGGGCCCGGATGCTCAACCCGAGCATCCGGGCTCTTCGCGTCCCATAGGGTTCGGCCATGCAGAGTTGGTTGGTGGCGCACTGGGTCGAGATCGCGGGGGTCGTCACGGGGGCGGCATGCGTGATCCTGGCGGCGCGGCGGAGCATGTGGACGTATCCGATCGGGATCGCGAACACCGCGCTCTACCTGGTCGTCTTCGCCGAGAGTGCGCTCTACGCCGACGCGGCGCTGCAGATCATGTTCATGGTGCTCTCGGTGACCGGTTGGGTCGACTGGTCGCTGGCGCGGCGGCGGGAGTCGGAGGCGCACCTGCGCCGTGACGAGGCGTTCGTCGGGGTCGCCTCGGCCCGGACATTGCTGCTGTTGGCGCTGGGGTTCGTGGTGGCGCTGGCGGCGATCGCGTACGTCCTGTTCGCCTTCACCGACTCCACGACCGAGCTTCCCGACGCGGCGGTGACCGCTGGCAGCGTGATCGCTCAGATCATGCTCAACCGGCGCTGGTGGCAGTGCTGGCTGGTCTGGCTGGCCGTCGACGTCGTCTCCGTCGGCCTGTACGCCTACAAGGGGCTGTGGCCGACCGCGGTGCTCTACCTCGGCTTCTGTGTGATCGTCCTGGTCGCGCTGCGGGACTGGCGCCGGGTGCTGGTCGGCCAGCGCGAGCCGGAGGTCGCGGGTGTCTGAGAAGGCATACGGCCACGGCCTGGTCCTCGGGAAGTTCTACCCGTTCCACGCCGGCCACCAGGCGCTCATCCGCGCGGCGCTGCGGGCGTGCGACCGGGTCACGGTCGAGCTCCTCGGCTCGCAGGTGGAGACCATCCCGCTCGAGGTGCGCGCGGAGTGGCTGCGCGAGGAGCACCCGACCGCCCACGTGGTCGCCGCGATGGACGAGGCCCGGGTCGACTTCGACGACCCGGCGGCCTGGGACGAGCACATGATCGTCATCTCCGAGCTGCTCCCGGCGCCCGTCGACGCGGTCTTCTCCTCCGACGCCTACGGCGAGGAACTCGCCCGGCGGCTGAACGCGACCTGGGTTCAGGTCGATCCCGGGCGGGTGTTCAACCCCGTCTCCGGCACCGCCGTACGCCCCGACCTGACCGACCACTGGGCCGAGCTGCCGGCGCCGGTCCGCGCTTGGCTCACCGAGCGGGTCGTCGTGCTCGGCGCGGAGTCGACCGGCACCACGACACTGGCCGAGAAACTGGCCGCTGACCTGGGCACCCACTGCGTTCCGGAGTACGGACGGCTCTGGTCGGAGATCCGCCCCGGTGGCCTGTTCGCCCCGTGGCGCAGCGACGAGTTCGACCTCATCGTCGACCGGCAGATCGGCTGGGAGGACGCCGCCCGGAGGCGGGTGCCGAAGCCGGTTCTGGTCTGCGACACCGACGTGCTGGCGACGACGCTGTGGCACGAGCGCTACGTCGGCCCGACCCCCGACCACCTGGTCGAGCGCGCCGCCACGCACCAGCCGGTCGCGTACGTCCTGACCGGGGACGAGATCCCGTTCGTGCAGGATGGGATGCGCGACGGCGAGCACGTCCGGCACGGGATGCAGGAGCGGTTCCGAGAGGTGCTGGCCGAGCAGCCGGTGCCCTGGATCGAGGTCCGCGGCAGCGTGCCGGAGCGGCTCGCCGCCACCAAAGAGTTCCTCGAGCCATTGCTCGGGCGAAGCAACCGGATCGGCCCGTCATTGGAGGAGCTGGGTAGATGAGCGACCGTTGGCAGAAGACATCGGCGTCGCCGACCGTGCCGCACGTCCAGCACGGCGGGCCGCGCGACGGGCTCACCGCCGCCGACCTCTTCAGGTCCCCGGACGAGACCGTCGAGCTGGACGAGAAGCTGCGGCGTACCTATTTCTGGCTGGTCAACAAGGCGGTGATCTCGCCGTTCTACGACGTCGAGTTCGATGCCGCGAAGGCCAACCGGTTCCCGCTCGGCGATGCCGGGGCGGAGATCACGCTGCCGACCCAGCCGGCCTACTCCTCCAACGTGCTGCTGCCGCTGCTCACCTTCGCGGTCGGCGGGAAGTGCCTGATGATCGGCGGGCCGGGCCGCGGCAAGACGACGCTCGCTGTGCTGATGGGGGTGCTGTCCGGAGCGACCCCGGAGGACGTACGCCGCCACCTCCAGCAGGGGCAGCCGCAGCTGACCGTGTCGGATCTGGTCGGGCTGCCGCTGCCGCGCGACCTCGTCACCGCCGGGTCGCTGGCGGAGATCACGATCGCCTGGAAGTCGTGGCTGACGCAGAAGGTCAAGATCGTCGACGAGTACAACCGCATCCCCACCAAGACCCAGTCGGCGCTGCTCACCATGGTCGCCGAGGGTTATGTGGAGAGCCACGACCAGCTGCGCCGGACTGCTCCGGACGAGGGCGTCGAGAGCTGGTTCTTCACCGCCAACGACGACTCCGGCGGCGGGACCTTCCAGGTCATCCAGGCCCTCAAGGACCGGCTCGACGTCACCGTGCAGGCGTTCGGCTTCAACGGCCGCTTCTTCGACGAGCTGGTCACCCGGGTCGAGGCCGGTGAGCGGCCGGAGGAGCACGTGCCGTCCTCGCTGGTCTTCTCCCCCGACGAGCAGTCGAAGATGCTGGCCGCCATCCGGGCGGTGCCGCTGCCTGCGGACGTACGCCGGAAGCTGGAGTACTTCACCGGGCAGTTCGAGTTCGTGCAGCACGGCGGGCGGCGGTTCGAGTACCGCACCAAGGACGTCGTCGCGACCGCCGGCGGCGACGTGAGCGCGGTCATCGACGCCAACTCCGGCGCCGACCTGGTCGTCGACCTCGGCGCGCAGACCCTGAACGGTCTCTCCGTGCGAGCGCTGCAGACCCTGATCATGTACGCCAAGGCGTCCGCGTGGTTTCGCGGCGCCGCCTCCGTCGGGCTCGACGACGTGCGCGCCATGGTGCCGTTCGTGCTCCGCGGGAAGCTGCTGCCCAACCCGCAGCACCCGCGCTTCGAGGCCGGCGACAAGGAGCTCGCCCACGACCCGGCCTCCTGGCTCGTCGACCTCTTCGACACCGCGATGAAGCAGTTCGTCGCGCTCGGCCTCGAAGCCTCCGACCCGGTCGGCGACCTGATCGCCGAGCTCGGGGGCGGGCTGGACGGGCTCGACCGGCTGACCGTCTCGCAGCGGCTGACCCGGATCGAGTCGGAGGTCGGCCGGATCTCGAAGGTCGGCAAGATCTACGGCCGCGACTACGACGACCTGGTCGCGCTGAAGTATCTCCATCAGCGCTACTCCAACTACCTCCACTGGCTGGAGGGTTCATGATCCGGCGTCCTGGGCACTCCGTGAACGCCTCGGTGGCTCGCGAGCCGGTCGCGCTGCCCGCCGTCGCCGGGCTGGACCTGGATCTGGCCGTCGCCAACGTCGCCCGCTGGGGCGGGGACACCGGGCTCTTCGGGACGTCGCTGACCGCCGGCCTAGCGGCCGCGCCGAAAGCGCCCGAGACCGCCGCGGTCCAGGATCTCGCCGCCGTAGCCGCCTGGCGCGCCGGAGTCATCGGACTGCGCACGGACGCCCTCCGAGCGGCCTCGTCCTGTCTCGACGCCGGACTGGCGGACGCGGTCGGCGCGACCCTCGGGATGCCGGGGCCCGACGTGGCCGGATTCGTCGAGGGGCAGCGTACGGACCGGTTCTTCTGGCCCGCCTGGCAGCGCCTCGGCCGCGCCTATCTGATCGCGAGGATCGGCGGTTTCGCCGGGCTCGGCGGGCCGTGGCTGGCGCACCCGGGTGACGTCATCTCGGCGGGTGAGCGACGGTGGCTGGTGGAGGTCGGTGAGGAGCTGTGGGCGGTCGACGCCGACCTGTTCGGTCACTCGGTGTCGCTGGCCGACGACGATCCGACGGACGCCGGCGACGCTGCGGGCACCGACGGTGTCCGGGTGGTCAGCGTGCCCACCTCCTACCTGCTCGAGGTCGTGCGGGAGGCCGCGTGAGAGCGCCGACCGCGACTGAGCGCGAGGCCTGGGAGGCAGCCCTCGACCTGTGGGGCGTGGACCTCCATGACCCGGTCGTGCACATCCGTTCCGACGAGGGCAGCTTCGCCTGGTTCGGGTTTCCACCGGAGGTCAACGTCGACCCCGGCGAGCTCGCCCGCCACGGTGGAGAAGGCCACCTGACCAGCGTCTTCGCTCACGAGATCGGCCACCACGTGCTCTCCCCGAGCACCCGGGTCGACTCGCTGAAGATCCGTCAGCAGATGGCACGGGTGATCGATCTCTACGACCGGCAGCACCGCCTCGATCTGGTCGCCGCGAGCGGGTTCTGCGCCAACCTGTGGTCCGACATGCTGATCAACGACCGGGTGATGCAGCTGCAGCGCGCGCGGCTCGGCCCGGACGAGACCCCCGACATGGTGCAGCTCACCCGAGCTCTCGCCGCGCCCACGCTGGCCAAGGGTCTGCGTGGCGCGGAGGACAACGAGCTGTGGTGGGTGGTGCAGCGGGCGTACGAGCTCCTCTGGCGGCTCCCCGAGGGCGACCTCGCGTGGCCCGAGCCGCCGACGCGGTGGAAGACGGACTACGAGCAACAGCTCAGCAATGCCCGGCGCCGCCTGCGCGGCTCGAAGCCGAAGCAGCGGAACGAGGCCTATCAGGCCAAACGGGAGGTCGCCGAGCTCGAGTACGACCCGCGAGCAGGCCTCGACCCGGCTCACGACGCGACGACGGTGGCCGACGTGGTGCGTACCCTCGCCGCCGACCCGGTCAGCGGGGCCGTGCCCTGGGCCATGGTGATGGCGCCCTACCTGCTGCTGGGCTTCAAGAGCAGCGGGTGCCACGAGGACTCGCCAGGCGCACCCAGCGCGGCCGAGCTCGCCGGAGCGATCGGCGACCCGCGGCTGCAGACGCCGTTGGTGCATCCCGACGACGCCGAGGTCGTCCTCGCCGAGGGTGACGCCGACGCGGCCGCCTCCGACGGCAGCGGGCAAGCGCTCGGGCTGGCCAGAACGCTCGAGCTGATGGCGGGCGCCGACCCCAACGCGGTGATGGCAGCCTGGTACGAGGCCGAGGCCCGCCCACACGTCGCACCCCTGGTGCAGCGCGGACTCGCTCCCGCAGGGCCCGCGATCCCCGGTCCCTTGGAGGAGTGGGAACTCGGCGACGACCTGGCCGACCTGGACTGGCCGGCGACGCTGACCACGGGCGCGGTGTTCGTGCCGGGGGTGACCACGCGGCGGCGTACGTTCATCGCGGACGAGCCCGAGCCGGCGTACGAGCCGGTCCTGCTCGACCTCTACCTCGACTCCTCGGGGTCGATGACGAACCCGCAGCGAGGTTCGGCCGCGATCGTCGCCGGGACGATCCTGTCGCTCTCGGTGCTGCGCGGCGGCGGGCGGGTACGGGTCACCTCGTGGAGCTCGGCCGGCCAGGTCGCCGGCGACAGCGCCTACACGCGCGACCGGGTCGAGATCATGCGACAGCTGACCACCTACTTCGGCGGCGGCACGACCTTCCCGCTCGACCTGCTCCGTGCCCGCTATCCCGAGTCTCATCGACCAGACGGGCAGCGCCACCTCGTGGTGCTCTCCGACGCCGGGCTGGACACGTTCGTGGGCCGCGGCCAGGAGGAGTACGCCGACGTCGCCCCCGCCGTACGGCGCGTGATCGACACCGGGTCACTGATGATCATCGGACATTGGCGCGGGCAGTCGCGCGAGCAGGCCGAACGGCTCGGCTACGACGTCGCCGAGATCCCGGACGTCGCGCAGGCGCCCGCGGCATGCGCGGCGCTCGCCGCCCGGATCGCCGTCTACACCCCAGAGGGAGCAACCCGTGGCTGACGAGGAGTTGTTCGAGGCCTGGCTCGATGAGGAGCTCGATCCCGACGCCGCCTGGAACGGGCTGGCGCCGGGACCGTCGGTCGACGAGGTGATGGCCCGGATCTCGACCACGCCGTCGTGGTTCCTCGACGACACCATCGACATCGTCGCGCTGGCCGGGGACGTGCTCGACACCTCCGATGGGCGGTTCATCGCGGCTGCTCGGAGAGTGGCAGCGACCGGGAAAGCGGTCGCGCGCCAGGGAGCCGGAGTCGTCCTGTGGCTGGTCGCGTCGCAAGAGCTGGCCGGGCCCTTCTCGGCCGCGCTGCGTGAGGACCGGTTCGACCGGGCGCTGGTGACGCTGTCGCTGCGCCTGGCCGCGGTCGTCGAGCCGCAACGCTGGGTCGAGGAGGCCGAGCGCCGCGAGGAGGCGGCGCGGACCTTCCTGCTGTGGAACGGGCAACTGCCTGCGCGCGAGGACGAGCGCAACGCCCGCGCCCTGTTGTCGCGCCTCGACTCCGCCGCCCGCGCCGAGGCGCTCGAACGGGCCCGGCGCGACCGTGAGCACCGCTCCGAGATCCGGCGGCGCCTGGAGGACGCGCGAGCGCGCGAGGCCGCCAGCCGCTACAGCCCGGAGTGACCGTGAGCGAGACACAGGACCCGCTTGACCTGGCCGAATACACCCCGATGGCCTCGGCCGCCCTCACCGACGCCGAGCGCTGGCCGGGGCTCTCGGCCGCCGGAGAAGCTCGCATGGCCGCGGCGGACCGTCATCCCGCCGCGCCGGTCTGGCGACACCGGGTCGGCCACCGGCTCACTCCTGCCGAGCAGGAGGCGGCCCGGTCACAGCTTCCGCTCACGGGCTGGCTCGAGCAGCACCTGGCGGTGGCGCGGTCACTGCCTGCGTACCGTCGGCATCGGGGGTCGCTCGACACCCTCGCCGAGTTTCCGCTGATCACGCGGCAGAACCTGGTCGACGACATCGGCGGGTTCGTGCCGCTGGATGCCGACTACGGGCGGATGCTGCACGGCACCTCCTCGGGGAGCACCGGGGCGGCGCTGGTGATGCCCGACGATCCCGACGAGCTGGCCCGCGGGTTCCACTGGCTCCGCGACCTGATCGCCGGCCTTACTGGCAGCTGGGTGCCGGATCCGGCTCGCTTCGCCGTGGTGCAGGTCGTGTGGCAACGCCAGGCGTTCACGTACGTCTCGGTCGCTCCCGGCTTCGGCGAGAGCCTGGTCGCGCGGGTGAACCTGCACCCCGGCGAGTGGCCACTCGAGAGCCAGCGGGCGTTCCTGCGCGACGCCGACCCGCAGGTCATCTCCGGCCACCCCACATCGCTGGAGCATCTCCTCGACCTCCGCGACGTCGTACGCCCGATCGCGATCATCTCCTCCGCGATGGCGTTGAGCGCGACCCTGCGCGCCGAGCTGCAGCGGACCTTCCAATGCCCGGTGATCGACGTCTACGGGCTGCACGAGACCCGGCCGGTGGCGGTCAGCACCGACGGCGGCCCGTTCGTCGTCGCCGACCGCCGGGTGCACGTCGAGATCCTCGGTCCCGACGGCTCCGCCCTCCCCGAAGGCGAGATCGGCGAGATCGTCGTCACCGCGGGTGAGAACGCCTTTCTGCCCCTGGTCCGCTACCGCACCGGCGACACCGGCCGCCTGGTTCGCGTCGGCGGCAGGCTCGCGATCGACGCCCTCGAAGGGCGCGAGGCCACCGTCTTCACCACCCCGGCCGGCACCCTCGTCCCCTGCGTCGACCTCACCCAGCACCTCCAGGACGCGGGCGCCCGTGGTTGGTCGGTGGAGCAGGCCGCCGACGGCGCCGTCGTCGCGACCATCGCCGGCGGCGACGCCGGCGCGGTCGCCAACCGCCTCGGCGCCATGCTCGCCCGCGACATCACCGTCCGCCGCGTCAACACCCTCGCCGACCTGGGCGAGGGCAAGCCCCGCCGCTACCGGTCGTCCATTCCCCGGGGCGCCGTCACCCCTCCCGGATGACCGCGACCTGACCCGCGCGCACAAGGTGGGGGCCGCCTTCGTTGCCGGAGAGAAGGTCGGTGCCGCGGACGGGGACGATGACGGCCTCATGGGTGTGGTTGATGACGAAGACGTACGTCCCCTGCTCACCGACCCGCCGGATCGCCTCGACGCCCTCGGGGAGGCCCCCGACGACCGGCTTGGTCGTGGTGAAGATCTGGGTGGCCAGGGTGTCGAGGGCGTCGGGGGTGAGCTCGGTGCCGACGTACCAGGCGGTGCCCTTGCCGACCCGTCGGCGCGTGACGGCCGGGTCGCCGACGCAGTCGCCGATGGCGTACGCAGCCACGACATCGGCCCCGACGGCGCGGCCGCGCTCGCTCCAGATCGTGCCGGAGCCGTAGGCGGTCAGCGGAATCTCGTCGCCCTCGGGAAGCGGGCAGAACTCCTCGATCCGCACCCCGAGAAGGTCGGACAGCGCGCCCGGGTAGCCGCCCAGCCGGATGTGGTCGTGCTCGTCGACGATCCCGCTGAAGTAGGTGGCGACCAGGGTGCCGCCAGCCTCGACGAAGGCGGTGAGGCGGTCGACAGTGTCGTCGGAAAGCAGGTACTGCACGGGCAGCACCACTACGTCGTAGCCGTCGAGCGGATCGATGACCCCGATGATGTCGACGCCGAGGTTGCGGGCCCAGCAAGCCCGGTGCCAGGCCCTGGCGGTCACCATCGGGTCGACGTCGACCGAGGGGTGCGAGTCGAAGGTCGCCGCCCACCACGACTCCCAGTCGAAGACGATCCCGACACTGGCCTGCTCCACCCGGGTGCCGGCGACCTCCGCGATCGCGGAGAGATCCGCCCCGAGGCGTACGACGTCTCGCCACAGCCGGCTCTCGGTGCCGGCGTGCGGGACCATCGCGGAGTGGAACTTCTCCGCGCCACCGCGCGAGGCACGCCACTGGAAGAACAGGGCGCCGTCCGCGCCGCGCGCGACGTGCTGGAAGGAGTTGCGGCGCATCTCGCCGGCGGTCTTGGCGATGTTGCGCGGCTGCCAGTTGACCGCGGAGGTGGAGTGCTCCATCAGCAGCCACGGTTCACCGTGGGCCAACGAACGGGTGAGGTCGGCGGTCATCGCGAGCTGCGGGGTGCGGTCCTCGTCGGCTGCGATCAGGTAATGGTCGTTGGAGACCAGGTCCTCGACGTCGACCCAGCTCCGGTAGTCCAGCGACTTGCGGAACCCCATGAAGTTGGTGGTCAGGGGCTTGTCCGAGTGCGCCCGCACCGCCGCCGCCTCGACCCGGAGGATGTCGCGGATCTCGTCGGAGCAGAACCGCCACCAGTCCAGCTGCTGACCGGGGTTGGCGAAGTTGCCGTAGGAGACCTGACGCGGCGGTCCGATCTGCTCCCAGCTGGTGTAGCGCTGGCTCCAGAAGGCCGTCGCCCACGCCTCGTTGAGCTTCTCGACGGAGCCATGACGCTCCTGCAGCCACCGCCGGAAAGCCACCGCGCTGGCGTCGCAGAAGCAGTGGTCGTTGTGGCAGCCGTACTCGTTGTTGACGTGCCACATCACCACCGCCGGGTGGTCGTCGTAGCGCTTGACCAGCTCGGTGATGAGGGTCGTGGCGACCTCGCGGTAGGCGACCGACGAGGGGCAGTACGCCTGGCGCGCACCGAACGCGCGCGGAGTGCCGATCTGGTCGACGAGTGTCGCCTCCGGATGACGCTCGAGGAACCACGGCGGCGGGCTCGCGGTCGCGGTCGCCAGGTCCACGGCGATCCCGCCCTCGTGCAGCTTGTCGAGCACCCGGTCGAGCCAGCCGAAGTCGTACGTCCCCGGCTCGGGCTCGAGCAGGGCCCAGGAGAAGATCCCCACGCTGACCAGGTTGACCCCGGCCTCCCGCATGAGGCGTACGTCCTCGTCCCAGACCTCCTCCGGCCACTGCTCCGGGTTGTAGTCGGCGCCGTAGGCGATCCGCCCGCCGAGCGCCTGGGTGACCCGCTCCATCCCGGTCGGACCCGTCACGGGGCCAGCCGCTCGGTGCGCCACTTGTCGCCCTCGCGGAGGTAGACGAGCCGATCGTGCATCCGCCCCGGCCGGCCCTGCCAGAACTCCACCCGCTCCGGCTCGACCCGGTAACCGCCCCACTCCTCGGGCACCGGGACCGGCCGGCCATCGAAGTGTGCCTCGATCCGTTCGTAGGCTGCCTCCAGCTCCTCGCGCCCGGAGACGACGCGGCTCTGGTGAGAGGCGTGCGCGCCGAGCTGGGAGCCGCGCGGACGCTGGGAGAAGTAGGCCTCGACGTCCTCTCGGGAGAGCTCGTGGGCGAGCCCGTCGATGCGTACCTGCCTCTCCAGCGGGTGCCACGGGAAGAGCACCGCGCAGCGCGGGTTGTGCGCGAGGTCGGAGCCCTTGCGGGAGGCGGTGTTGGTGAAGAAGGTGAAGCCCTCGGTCGAGAAGCCCTTCAGCAGCACGGTCCGCGACGAGGGCGCGCCGTCCGGCGAGACGGTCGAGACCACCATCGCGTTGGGCTCGACGATGCCCGCGTCCCGAGCCTCGGCGTACCACCTCTCGAACATCAGGAACGGGTCGCTCGCGAGGTCGTCCTCGTGCAGCCCGCTGCGGGTGTAGTTCTCTCGTGCTGCCGCCAGCTCAGCCGCCAGATCCATGCCGTCGAGCCTATCTTCTGGGCGGGTGGGGCAGAATGCGGAACGACACTAGGAGAATGGGAGACGGCAGTGAGCCAGGTACAGCACGGTCTCGAGGGCGTCGTGGCCTTCGAGACCCAGATCGCGGAGCCCGACAAAGAGGGATCGGCACTTCGCTACCGCGGGGTCGACATCGAGGACATCGTCGGCCGAGTGCCGTTCGAGAACGTCTGGGGCCTGCTGATCGACGGCTCATACGGCCCCGGCCTGCCGCCCGCAGAGGCCTACAACCTGCCGGTGCACACCGGTGACGTGCGCGTCGACGTCCAGGCCGCCATCCCCATGCTCGCGCCCGCCTTCGGGTTCGGGCAGACCTACGACATCTCCGACGAGCAGGCCCGCGAGGACCTCGCCCGCGTGGCCGTCATGGTTCTTTCCTACGCCGGCCAGTCGGCCCGCGACATCCACCTGCCGATCGTGCCGCAGCGTGAGGTCGACAAGGGCAAGACCCTCGCCGAGCGCTTCCTGATCCGCTGGCGTGGCGAGGCCGACCCCGCCCACGCCCACGCGATCGACGCCTACTGGTCCTCGGCCGCCGAGCACGGCATGAACGCCTCCACCTTCACCGCCCGGGTGATCACCTCCACCGGCGCCGACGTGGCCGCGGCCTTCTCCGGCGCGATCGGCGCGATGAGCGGACCCTTGCACGGTGGCGCTCCGAGCCGCGTGCTCGGCATGATCGAGGACGTCGAGAAGACGGGCGACGCCTCCGCCTATGTGAAGGGGCTGCTCGACTCCGGCGAGCGGCTGATGGGCTTCGGCCACCGTGTCTACCGCGCCGAGGACCCCCGTGCGCGCGTCCTGCGCCGCACCGCCCGCGAGCTCAACGCGCCCCGCTTCGAGGTCGCCGAGGCTCTGGAGAAGGCCGCGCTCGAGGAGCTGCGCGCCCGCCGCCCCGACCGCGTCCTGGAGACCAACGTCGAGTTCTGGGCCGCCATCGTCCTCGACTTCGCCCAGATCCCGGCCAACATGTTCACCTCGATGTTCACCTGCGCACGCACGGGCGGCTGGTCCGCGCACATCCTGGAGCAGAAGAAGACCGGGCGGTTGATCCGTCCGAGCGCCATCTACACCGGCCCCTCCCCCCGCCCCGCCGACGCGGTCGAGGGCTGGAACGCCGACTGGGCGAAGTAGACACTGTCACTCGAGGAACCGACCGGCTTCAGCCGGTCGGTTCCTGCGTTGTGCGGGTCGGTGGAGGTCAGCCGTCGAGCCGCTTGGCCATGCAGACCACGAGGTCGTCGTCCTTGTAGAAGCCGAAGGGCTCGACATCGACGTAGCCGTTGGCGGCGTAGAGCCCGATGGCCTCGTGCTGGAGGCCGCCGGTGGTGAGGACCATGGCCTCGAAGCCGGCGCTGCGGGCCGAGGCCTCGACGTGGGCGAGCATCCGCTTGGCGAGGCCTTGGCCCTGGGCCTCGGGCACGACGTACATCCGCTTGATCTCGGCAGTCACGACGGTCCCGAGGGCGGGCTCGCCGGAGCGTCGCCAGGCGCCGGAAGCGACCGGGACGTCGTCGAGGTAACCCAGGAAGTACGCGCCCGCGGGCGGCTCGAACATCTCCGGCACGGTCGGGTCGTAGTCGGGTTCGCCGTAGCGTTCGACGTAGAACTCCTGGACCCGGTCGACCAGCTTCTGCGCATCAGGGTGGTCGTACGCGACCCGGCGAATCTCAACAGACACGTCGGTATTCTGGCCGATGCCCGCAACTTGCGAGAATGGGTTTATGACGCTGCAGATCCCCGCCGACCTCCTGCCCGCCGACGGACGTTTCGGGTCCGGGCCGTCCAAGGTGCCCACCGGCCGCTTGGAGGCACTCGCCGCGACCGGGGTTTCGGTCATGGGGACCTCTCACCGGCAGCAGCCGGTGAAGGATCTCGTCGGCCGCGTCCAGACCGGGCTGGCCGACCTGTTCTCGCTGCCGGAGGGCTACGAGGTCGTCATCGGCAACGGTGGCTCGATGGCGTTCTTCGACCTGGTGACGTATGCCCTGGTGCGCGAGTGCAGCCAGCACGCCGTCTTCGGGGCGTTCGGCAAGAAGTTCCTCTCCGCCGCGAAGGCGGCGCCGTGGCTTGCCGACCCATCGGTGATCTCGGCCGATCCGGGATCGCTGGCCGCGCCGGCGTACGAGTACGACGTCGATGTTTACGCCTGGACACATAACGAGACCTCGACGGGTGTGATGGCCCCGGTCGTACGTCCAGCCGGCGCAGGCGCGGACCAGCTCACCATCGTCGACGCGACCTCGGCCGCCGGCGGGCTGCCGCTCGACGTCACCCAGAGCGACGTCTACTACTTCGCGCCGCAGAAGTCGTTCGCCTCCGACGGCGGCCTGTGGCTGACCCTGCTCTCCCCCGCCGCGATCGCGCGCGCCGAGGAGATCGCGGCGAGCGGCCGGCACATCCCGTCGTTCTTCTCGCTGACCGAGGCGATCAAGCAGTCCCGCAGTGCGCAGACCGTCAACACCCCGGCGGTCGCGACGCTCTTCCTGATGGCCGAGCAGCTCGACTGGATGAACTCCTCCGGCGGGCTGGACGCGATGGTCGCCCGCACCACCGCCTCCTCCGATGCGCTCTACGCGTGGGCCGAGAAGACTCCGTACGTCCGGCCGTTCGTCGAGGACCCGACCCACCGCTCCCTCGTCGTCGGCACCGTCGAACTCGACGCCGGCATCGACAAGGACGAGCTGCGCCGCGTGCTCGCCGAGAACGGCGTCGTCGACCTCGACGCCTACCGCGGGGTCGGCACCAACCAGCTCCGGATCGCGATGTACCCCTCCGTCGAAGCCGCCGACATCGAGGCCCTCACCGCCTGCATCGACTGGGTCGTCGAGCGCCTCTGATTCGCCGAGTCGGCGCATCCTGACGCAGAACCCTGCCGAGTCGGCTCGTTAGAACGAGCCGACTCGGCGGGGATTTCGGTCAGGACGAGCCGACTCGGCGTCAGTTGCGCTTGCGGAAGATGAAGTACGCCGCGACAGCGAGCGCGACCAGGGCGATCGGGCCGGCGGAACCGCCGTCGTCGCCACCCTTGTCCCCACCCTCGTCCTCAGCCGCCGGCTCGTCTGCGTCCGGGGTCGGGTCGGCGGTCGGGGACGGCTCGTCGCCGAGCACCTCACCCACCAGCTCGGGGTCGACCCTGATCACCTCGGCGCGGATGCCCTCGCTGGTCACGACCACCTCGCTTTTCGGAGTGACGCCGATGGCCTCGCCCTGCTCCTGGTCGGGGGTCCGGAACGAGCCCACGCGGTCCATCGAGGGCCAGTCGTAGATGGTGGCGGAGTAGTAGCCGCGTACGACCAGGTTCTTGCCGTCAGGGAAGAAGGCGCCGTCGGTGGCCATCGGGATGACCGGGGCGACCTCCTTCAACCGGTTCGGGCCGTTGGGGTCGAGGCGCCTCGGCACGGCGTAGAGCCGCCCGCCTCCCCAGTCCTTCGTGGCGACGAAGACGCGGCCGTCGGGGTGGGCCAGCAGGGACTCGGCGTTGTGCGGCCCGTCGGGGTAGACGAGCTCGTAGACGGTCGGCGAGACCGTGCGCTCGCCCCGCCCGACGCGTACCTTCGCGATCCTGATCGAGTCCCAGACGCTGTTGTTGTCGCCGATGTCGCCGACCCAGACGTGGTTGCCGCCAGCAGGGGCGAGACCTTCGACGTCGACCGGGTCGGCGGCCCAGTGGGTCACCCCGACCGTGTCACCGCTCGAGTCGACGGTGAAGACGCGTCCGCTGTCCCCGGAGTCGTTGGTGGTGGCGTACAGGCCCTTGCCGAGCGGCGTCAGCGCGCTGGCCTCGCTGATGGTCGGGTCTGTGAAGGCGAAGAGCACGTCGTCGCCGGCGGCGCTCGCGGGCACGGAGGTGATCAGCACCAGCCCGAGTGCGCCCGCGGCGACGACCGCCTTCATCGCCCGGATCTCATCGCTCCGCGAGCAGCTCGCCGAGCTTCGGACGTACGCCCCACTCGGCCACGAGCTCGTCGTACTCCTTCTTCACCGAGCCGCCCTTGACCGGCGAGCCCGTGCGGATCGCGCGGAGCATGGTGTTGCGCGGGGTGTGCTGGCTCTCCACGAACTGCACCACCTCGACGCGGTAGCCGGACAGGCGCAGAAGGCTCGCGCGCAGGGCGTCGGTCAGCGTGTCGGCGAAGCGCTCGCGGAGGATGCCGTGACGGGTGAGCATGGAGTAGGGCGCCGGGGTCGGGGCCTTGCGCAGCTGGGCGGCGATGTCGTGGTGGCAGCACGGCGCGGCCAGCACCAGCGGCGCCTCCCACTCGATCGCGCGAGCAAGGGCGTCGTCGGTGGCGGTGTCGCAGGCGTGCAGGGCGAGCACCACGTCGGGCTTCTCGTCGAGTTGTACGCCCTCGATCGTCCCGGCCACGAACTCGGCGTGCACTCCCAGCTCGTCAGCGATCTTCGAGTTGTGCTCCCGCGACTGCTCCTTGACGTCGACGCCGGTGACGACGACGGGCAGCTCGCGGACCTCGGTCAGGTAGCGCTGCGCCGCGAAGGTGAGATAGCCGTTGCCCGCACCGAGGTCGATGATCCGCAGCGGCTCCTCGGCGGTCGGCTTGCGGACCTTGCCGGACTTCATCGCGTCGGTCAGGGCGGCGTCGAGCTGGCGCAGGAACTCCTCGACCTGGCGGTACTTCGCCTGGCGCGACGGCTTCAGCTTCCCGTCCTTGTCCGAGAGCCCGAGCACCCGGAAGACCGGGTCGGACTCCGGCAGCAGCCGCTCTTTCGCCTGGTCATGGCCGCGTTCGACCTCGACCGGCGCAGTCAGCTCGGTGGTCGACACGAGCGCCGTCGTCGGGGTCTTGGCCTGGATCTGGGTCTGCTCAGTTGCGGTCGTCACGATCCAGTTGGCGAACGGTACGTCGAGCAGGTCGTCGAGGGCGGTGGGGTCGCCGGCCGGGTGGTTCGCGGTGAACGCCTGAGTCGCGTCGTACGTCGTGATCTGCAGGTGTCGTCCGGCCTTCAGGTCGACGTAGCGGATCTCGGCGCGACGCCATTTCGGTTCGCTGCCACGCTGCTTGCCCGACGCGACCGCCTTGACCAGCTGGTCGGGATCGAGGATCACCGATCGCATCCGGTTCAGCGCCCGCAACAGCGGCTCGGATTCCCTGCTCAACTCAGCACCCCGGCAATGACGACCAACAGCAGAAGGGCGACCAGCGCGCCGGGAATGATCATTCGGCGGTAACGCGGGTTCACCGCTCCAGTCTAGGCGCGGCCCGGGCACCAGCACCCATCGTCGCCGCCCTCTCACGCGGAGAACAGGCCGATGCCCCGGACCTACGCATCGAAAATCTAGCAGCGCTAGACGAAAGCCGATCCGTGATCTAGCATTGCTAGCAAATCTTGCATGGCTAATCAGAGGAGCGGAAAGTGCTGTACACCATCGGAATGGTCCTGATCTGGATCGTCGCCCTGGGGATCATCTACATCGGCGTGATGTACCTGCTGAGGAACGAGGCCAACGCGGCCGGCTTCGGCCTGCCGGTCCTGCCCTCGCCCGAGGCCCGCGCCTGGTGGCAGCTCAAGGGCGTACGCGACATCGCCAGCGGCCTCGTCCTGATCCCGCTGATCTTCGTGGAACCCGACGCCGTGCCCTGGGTGGTGCTCGTCGAGGCCATGATCCCGATCGGCGACATGCTCGTCATCCTCGGCAACCGCGGGAGCAAGGCGCGCGCCTTCGGGGTCCACGGACTCACCGCGGCGATGATGCTCATCGCCGTGGCACTTCTCTGGCTGGGCTGATCCAGCCGGGTCTCAGACCCGCGAGGCGAAGAGCTCGGCGAGGTGCATCGTGGGGACCGAGGCGAGGTCGTCGAGCTGCACGCGGCACGACATCCCGTCAGCCAGGATGACGGCGTCGGGGTGGGAGCGGACGGCCGGGAGCAGATGGGTCTCCGCGACCGCGACCGACACCTCGTAGTGCCCCTCCTCGACCCCGAAGTTGCCGGCCAGGCCGCAGCAGCCGGAGACCCGGGTGACCTTCGCGCCGGCCTGGGTCAGCAGCGCCTCGTCGTCGACCCAGCCCAGGACGGCGTGCTGGTGACAGTGCGGCTGGGCGACGATCTCGACGCCGGTCAGGTCGGGCAGGGACGCGCGCCCCTCGCCCACCAGCCGCTTCACCAGCTCGGCGAAGGTGAGCATCCCGTCGCGTACGACCTCGGCCTCGGGCAGCGCCGAGAGCTCCACCGAGTCCGACCGCAGCGTCGCGGTGCACGACGGCTCCAGACCGACGACGGGGACGCCGGAGGCGACATAGGGGGCGAGCGTACGCACGGTCTTCTCCATGATCTTCCGTGCGTCGTCGAGCTGGCCGGTGGTGATCCAGGTGAGCCCGCAGCAGGCCTTCTCGCCGATCACGCGGACGGTCAGGCCCTGCGACTCGAGCCAGGCGATCGCGCCGTGGCCGGACTGGGCGAAGAAGTGGTCGGTGAAGGAGTCGGCCCAGATCCACACGTCCGGGGTCTCGGGCAGCTTCGCGGTCGGTGCCGAGCGCTTCAGCGTCTTCGGCGCGAACGCGGGGATCGAGCGCCGCTGGTCGATGCCGGCGGTCTTCTTGGCGATCTTGGCGAGCGGCGAGATCTTCAGCGACGCGTTGGCCATGCCGGTGAACGGCGCCGCGAGGCGTGCCCACTTCGGCAGCTGCCCGAGCAGAGCGTGCGAGCGCGGCCGCCGCTCCCCGAGGACGTCGTGCTTCTGGTAGAGCGCCTCGGACTTGTACGTCGCCATGTCGATGCCCGTGGGGCAGTCGGACGCACACCCCTTGCAGGCCAGGCACAGGTCGAGCGCCTCGCTCACCGCCGGGTCGCCGAGCCCGCCGACGAGCGACCCGTCGAGCGCCTCCTGCAGCACCCGCGCACGCCCACGAGTGGCGTCCTTCTCCTCGCGGGTCGCGAGGTAGGAGGGGCACATCACCCCCACGGTCTTCGGGGCGACGCACTTGCCGACGCCGGTGCAGCGGTGCACGGCAGCGCCGAGGTCACCGGAGTCGTGGATCAGCCGCAGGCCGGTCCGGGGAAGGGCACGCGGCCGCACCGGACGCAGGTCGTCGGTGATCGACGCGGGCCGCACGATGTTGCCCGGGTTGAGCAGCTCCGAGGGGTCACAGATGCCCTTGACCTGCTCGAAGAGGTCGATGGAGGTCGAGTCGTACATGAGAGGCAGCAGCTCCGAGCGCACCCGCCCATCGCCGTGCTCACCCGATAGCGAGCCGCCGTAGGTCACCAGCTGCGTGGCGCACGCGGTCATGAACTCCCGGAACACCTGGGCCGACTCCGGCGCGTCCGGCGCGAACGGGAAGTCGATGCGGCAGTGGATGCAGCCGTCGCCGAAGTGGCCGTAGGGGTAGCCGTGCAGACCAAAGGACTCCAGGATCCCCTCGAAGTCGCGCAGCCAGGCACCGAGATGCTCCGGCGGAACCGCGGCGTCCTCCCAGCCGGAGTGGGCCGGCGTAGGAAGCGAGACCCCGGCCAGGCCGGCGCCGTCCTCGCGGATCCGCCACAGCGCGGCCGCTTCGAGGGGATCGATGACCACCCGCGACTCGAGCGCGCCAGACTCGGCGGCGATACGTTTCACCAGGTCAGGAGCGTCCTGTCCGGCGACCTCGACCATCAGCCAGCCGGCTCCCTTGGGGAGTTCCGGGACCGCGCGGCCCTTGGCGCGGACCAGGTCGGCGATCCGGGCGTCCATCCCCTCGCACGCGATCAGTCGCCCCGGCGCCACCTGCAGGAGCGCAGGCACCGCGTCGGCGGCGTCTGCCATCGTCGGGTAGCCGAGCACCAGCAGCAGCCGACCGGGCGAGTCCTCAACGAGCCGCACCGTCGTCTCCAGGATGGTCGCCAGGGTGCCCTCGGTGCCGGCCAGGAACCGGTCGACCCGACCGCCCTTCTCGGGCAGCAGGTGCTCGAGCGAGTAGCCGGAGACCTGGCGCCCGAACCGGCCGAACTCGGTCCGCACGTGCCCGAGGTTGGCGCCGACGAGCGCCTGGAGCCGCTCTGCGGTCTCCCCCGTGGAGACGCCATCCGCATAGCTCGCCTGCTCGCCGTTGCCGAAGAGCACGGTCAGCGCCTCGATGTTGTCGACGGTACGGCCGTACCCCAGCGCGCGGTTGCCGCATGCGTTGTTGCCGATCATTCCGCCGATGGTGCAGCGGGTGTGGGTGGACGGGTCGGGCCCGAAGCGCAACCCGTGCGGCGCCGCCGCCCGCTGCAGGTCGGCGTGCACGACACCGGGGTCGATCCGCGCGGTCCGCGCCTCCGGGTCGATCTCGTAGATGGTTCGCAGGTCGCGCGTGTCCACGACGATCCCGGACCCGACGGCATTGCCGGCGATCGAGGTGCCCGCACCTCGCATCGTCACCGGCGCCCCGGTCGAACGGGACACCGCGTGCACCGCGAGCAGCTCGTCGCGGGACTGCGGCCGAACGACGACGGAGGGCACGACCCGGTAGAGGCTCGCGTCGCTGGAGTAGAGCGCCCGGGCCAGCGGCGAGTCGTCGACCCTGCTGATCCCCTGGTTGCGCAGCTCATTCGCCAGATCCGAGGCAGTCGCATTCACCTGCACATTGTCACAGACCTCGGCGCGGTCACCGGTCAGCGCCCACCGTCGACGACCACAACGCGAACCCGTCTCAGTGAGCGATATTCGACTCTCATATAATGGGACAGCCCGCGAGAGCGCGGGCACTTCCAGACCTCGGAGAGAGACCATGTCCGCCACCCCCGCACCGGCCAACCCGCGCTCGCGCGTGCTCGTCGCCAGTCTCATCGGGACGACGATCGAGTTCTACGACTTCTACGCGTACGCGACGGCAGCCGTCCTCGTCTTCCCCGCCCTCTTCTTCCCGGCCGGCGACCCGACCACCGCGCTCCTGGCGAGCTTCGCGGTCTTCGGCGCCGCGATGGTCGCCCGCCCCGTCGGCGCGATCTTCTTCGGCCACCTCGGCGACCGGCTCGGCCGCAAGACGACCTTGGTCATCTCGCTGCTCACCATGGGCATCGCGACCTTCCTGATCGGCGCGCTCCCGACGTACGAGACCGTCGGCTGGGTCGCCACCGCGCTGCTCGTGCTGATGCGACTGGCCCAGGGCTTCGCGCTCGGCGGCGAGTGGAGCGGTGCCGCGCTGGTCGCGACCGAGAACGCCCCCGAGGGCAAGCGCGCGATCTTCGGTACGTTCCCGCAGCTCGGCGCCCCGCTGGGCTTCATCCTCTCCAACGGCCTGTTCCTGGCCATCGCGGCGCTGCTCTCCGCCGAGGGCGCCGACCCGACCAAGCCCTCCGACGCCTTCCTGGCGTGGGGCTGGCGGGTGCCGTTCCTCTTCTCCGCGGTCATGGTCATCGTCGGCCTGTGGGTCCGACTGCGCCTGGTCGAGAGCGACGTGTTCACCAAGAGCCAGGACGCCGGCCTGGTCCGCAAGGTCCCGCTGGCCTCGGTCGTGCGCAACCAGGGCAAGCAGCTGGTCCTCGGCACCTTCTTCATGCTGGCGACGTACGTCCTCTTCTATCTGATGACCGCGTTCTCGCTGTCGTTCGGCACCGCCGCCAAGGACCTCCCGGTGCCCGGCCTGGGCTACGGCTACACGACCTTCGTGCTGATGCTGATCTTCGGCGTGATCTTCTTCGGCATCTTCACCACGGTCTCCGGGCCGCTGGCCGAGCGCTACGGCCGCCGCCGGCTGCTGATCGCGGTCACCCTCGGGATCATCGTCTTCGGCCTGGCCTGGGTGCCGCTGGTCAACGCCGGCACCGTCGGCGTACTCCTCTGGCTCGTCCTCGGCTTCTCCCTGATGGGCCTCACCTTCGGCCCGATGGGCGCGCTGCTGCCGGAGCTCTTCCCGACCAGCGTGCGCTACACCGGCTCCGGCATCTCCTACAACGTCGCCTCGATCCTCGGCGCCGCGGTCGCGCCGTTCATCGCGGTCGCGCTGTGGAAGCAGGCCGACGGCTCGCCCGTCCTGGTCGGCGTCTACCTCTCCGTGATGGCCGTGATCACCCTGATCTCGCTGGTCATCGGCAAGGAGACCAAGGACGTGGCGCTCGAGGAGACCCCGGAGAAGACCACCGTCTGACCGTCTACCGTGGCGGGGTGACCGTCAGAATCCTCTCCGCCACAGACGTACGCAGCATCTTCACGCCCCGCCTCGCGCTGGAGTCCCAGCGCGAGGCGTTCACCCGACTAGGAGCCGGGGAGGCCGTCCAGCCTCCCCGGCTCCTGGTATCTGGACCGGACGAGTCGGTCTCCTTCTGCTACTCGTCCCGGATCGCCCCCGACGCCCCGGCGGTGAGCAAGTTCGGCAGCGTCAACCCGGCCAACGCCGCCCGCGGCCTCGGCGCTGTGCACTCGGTCATCACGGTCCTCGACGCCGAGACCGGCGCGCCGCGCGCGATCATCAACGGCGACAGCGTCACCGGCTTGCGTACCTCGGCCGCGACAACCCTCGCGATGCAGCAGGTCGCCCCCGAGGCCCAGAGCATGCTCGTCGTCGGCACCGGCGCCCAGGCCCGGGCCCACCTCGCAGCCTTCGCCGTGACCCATCCCGAAGCCGAGCTCTGGGTCTTCGGCCGGAACCCGGCCGCCGCCACCGAGATCGCCGCCGAGCACGGCGCCACCGCGAAGCCAGACCTGGAACAGGCCGTACGCAGCGCCGACATCGTCGTCCTCTGCACCTCATCCCTCACCCCGGTGATCGAGGACGCCTGGATCGCCGAGGGCACCACCGTTGCCAGCGTCGGCTCCTTCGCCCCCGACCGCGTCGAGCTGCCACCATCGCTGCTGGGCCGCTCCACCGTCGTCGTCGACTACCGCCCCTCGGCACTGACCGACTCCGGCCCCGTGGTCGAGGCCGTCGCCTCGGGTTTGGTCGACCCGGACCGGATCACCGACCTCGGCTCGCTCCTGACCGGCAACGCCGCCCTCGACCGCAGCCCGGCGAACGTCGTCACCTACCTCTCTGTAGGCGTAGGCGTCCAAGACGCAGCCGCCGCCGAGGTAATCCTGACCACAGCCGAGAAGCAGAACGTAGGCACCCAGGCCGCCCTGGATTAACCCCGTCGAGAAGTCAGAATCTGACGCCGAGACGTCAGTTCTTGGCGTCGAGATGTCGATTTATGCCGTCGATAAGTCGATTTTCCCATGCCACTCGGCGGCAAGGATTGACCTTTCACCGCCAGAAATCGACGCCTCGGCGTCAGACATCGACTACTCGGCGCCAGATTTCGACGCTTCGGCGACTAGGGCTGCCTGCACCACGTCCAGGAGGGGGAGGCTCGTCAGTTCGTCACGGGTCACCCAGCGGACGTCGTCGGTGGTGCCGTTCTGCTCGACCACCGTGGGGCTGGCGCCGTTGGGGACTGTCGCCGCGAAGATCAGGTGGACGCCGTGGAACTCCTCGTGACGACCGCTGGGGGCCGTGCCGGTGATGTTCACGTCGTGCACGTCGAGCAGGGCACCGACCTCGCAGGTGAGACCGCACTCCTCGACCACCTCGCGGATCAGCGCCTCCCGCGGCTGCTCGCCGAAGTCGACCCCGCCACCAGGCAGCGTCCACGTGCCCGAGTGGTAGCCGAGCGGTGAGATCCGGGTGAGCAGGATCGCGTCGTCGGAGGGGCGGGTGATGAAGGCGTACGCCGCCAACCGCTGCATCCGCGACGGCTTGTGCACCTCGAGGGCATCGGTGACCAGCGGAGACGTCGGGATCTCGCCGCTCGTCACCGCGGCCAGGGGCAGCCAGGCCGCCTCCGCGGTGGACCCGTCGACCTCCATCGTCTGCGGCTCCGGAGCGTCATGAGGCACCCAGCCGTCGTAGACGATCCGGATCGCGTGGGAGTTGACCCGACGGCCCAGCCGCCAGGCCTTGGCCTGATGGACGGAGTAGACCCGCGCCTCGATGCCGACCTCGACCGGCACCCCGGCCTCCTCGTAGACCTCGCGCACGACCGCGTCGCGCGGGTCCTCGCCGTGGTCGATCCCGCCTCCGGGCAGCGTCCACCGCTCCTCCGGCGTGACCTTCTCCGAGAGCCGGCTGAGCAGGATCTCCGGCTCAGCGGCCGCACCCGCCCGGATGATGACGGCGTACGCCCCCACCCGCTGCACCTTCGGAAGCTTGCGTCGCCGCCCACTGCGGCCCCGATTCCGCGTCGCCATCAGCTGAACGGGGGTCGGGAGTCGAGAGCCAGCGAGCGGCGACCGGCCCAGCGCCACACCTTGGCGGCCCGGTCGCGGTCGTCGTCGGTGACCAGGTTGCCCATCCACCGCAGGGCCAGCGTCATCAGCCAGTCGGAGCGCATTCCCGCAGGTCCGAGGGTGGCTACCAGGCGCGGACGGGTCGCGATCCCGGCCAGACGGCGGGCGATGGAGAACGCCTCGCCGTAGTGCTCACGCAGGGTCGCCGGCCAGGCGGTGGCCAGGTCCTCACCTGCGATCAGTGCGTCGGCGACCATCCGTCCGGTCTCGAGGCCGTAGTCGATCCCTTCACCGTTGAGCGGGTTCACGCACCCGGCGGCATCGCCGATCAGCGCCCAGTTGGCGCCGGCGACACCGGAGACCGCACCACCCATCGGCAGCAGGGCGGACTTCTCCGCCCGCAGCTCGCCGGTGAGCCCGAACTGCTCGCGGCACTGCTCGGTGTAGTGCCTCATCAGTGGCTTGATCGCGACATCAGCCGGCCGCTTCGAGGTGGCCAGCGCACCCGCGCCGATGTTCACCTCGCCCGATCCCAGCGGGAAGATCCAGCCGTATCCCGGCAGCGCCTCACCGGACTCGTCACGCAGCTCGAGGTGGGAGGAGATCCACTCGTCATCGGCCTGGTCGGAGGCGATGTAGGCCCGCCCGGCGACGCCGTAGACGGTGTCGCGGTGCCACTCCCGGCCCAGCACCTTGCCGAGCGGCGAGCGCACGCCGTCGGCGACCACGACCGACCGGCAGACGACCTCGTGGCCGCCCTCGAAGACGACAGCGGCGATCCGTTCCCCATCCCATCGCACATCAACCGCGCGTACGCCGTCGACAGCGATCGCGCCCGACTTGATGGCAACCGTGCGCAGGTGATCGTCGAGCTCGGTCCGCGGCACAGCCGAGCCCCACGACGGCAGCGTTCCGCCGGGCCACGGCAGGTGCAGCGTCTGCCCGAAGCCGTGCGCACGCAGGCCCTTCGAGACCGGGTGCGCACGCAGCCAGTCCTCCAGCCCGAGCCGGACCAGCTCGTGCGTCGCACGCGGGGTCAGCCCGTCGCCGCAGGTCTTGTCGCGCGGGAAGACGGCCGCGTCGGTCAGCAGGACATCGACCCCGGCGCGCGCCAGCCAGGCCGCCGCGGCCGAGCCCGCAGGCCCTGCCCCCACGACGAGCACGTCAGCTGACTGCGGAAGGGACGATGTCATGCGCATATCTTCCCAGAACCGGCCAGCGGCCCGCGAAAGAACCCTCACCTCCGGTCGAAGCCAGCCTCTGCTACGTTATTGCAAGTTCTTCGCATTAGTCCCGAAGCAGTCTCGGAAGGCCCCCACGTGCACGACCCTCTCGGCGTACGCCGCCGTCGCCGGCGCGCCGTCATCTGGCTCCTGGGCCTCCTCGCAGCCGCCATGGTGACGGTCGTCGTCGCGGTCGGGCTGGGTGCTGCGTACGTCTCTCCGGGGACGGTCGCCCGGATCCTCGGCCACCACCTCCTCGGCCTGCCCGAGGCCGGCTGGAAGGCCACCGAGGAGGCGATCGTGTGGAAGGTACGCCTCCCCCGCGTGCTCCTCGGCGCCCTGGTCGGCGCGGGCCTGGCCATCACCGGCATGGCATTGCAGGCGATGGTCCGCAACATGCTCGCCGACCCCTACCTGCTCGGGATCAACTCCGGCGCCTCCAGCGGCGCCGCGGCGGCGATCCTCTTCGGCGCGGGCACCGGCCTGGGGGCGTACGCCCTGCCCGGCTCCGCCTTCCTCGGCGCCCTCGCAGCCTCGTTCCTGGTGTTCGCCCTCGCTCGCAGCGGTGGCCGGGTCACCTCGCTGCGGCTGCTGCTCTCCGGTGTCGCGGTCGGCTACCTCCTCTACGGCCTGACCAGCTTCCTGATCTTCGCCTCGGGCTCGGCCGAGGGGGCGCGGTCGGTGATGTTCTGGCTGCTCGGCTCGCTCGGCCTGGCCCAGTGGGACGGCCTGCTGGCCGTCGTCGCCGTCGCCGTGCTCGCCACCACCGTCTTGCTGACCCTGTCCGGACGCGGCCTCGACGCGCTCGCGATCGGCGACGAGACCGCGCACACCCTCGGCATCTCCCCCGACCGCTTCCGCACCCTGCTGCTGGTCCTCGTGGCGCTGACCGTGGGAGTGGTCGTCTCCGCCGCAGGCAGCATCGGCTTCGTCGGCCTAGTCGTGCCCCACCTGGCCCGCCGTGCGGTCGGCTCCGCCCACTCCGTGGCGATCCCGGCCGCCGCCCTCATGGGCGCGGTCCTGCTGGTCTGGGCCGACGTGCTCGCCCGGGTGCTCCTCCAGCCCCAGGAGATCCCGATCGGGATCGTCACCGCGCTCCTGGGCGCCCCGTTCCTCATCGTCCTCATCCGGCGCTTCTCGGCGCGCGACGTCTGACCATCAAGGAGCCGAAATGATCCGCCCCATGCTCGCCACCGCCGCCCTCGTGCTGGCCACGACGACCGCGTGCGGCGCCGACGCGGCCGGCGACGGGCCCGCAACCGCCGGCTTCCCGGTCACCATCGAGAATTGCGGCGCCGAGGTCACCTTCGACGCTCCGCCGGAACGCGTCGTGATGCTGAAGAGCTCGGCGGTGCCCTACCTGCACGCGCTCGGCGTGATGGACCAGGTCGTGGCCAGGGCCGGCGATTATCCGGCCGACTACTACGACGCCGAGACCCAGGCGGAGCTCGACGACATCCCGCTGCTCACTGACGAGATGGACACCGGCGGTCACCTGCAGATCTCCAAGGAGATCGTGATCGCCGAGGAGCCCGACCTGGTCCTCGGCGAGGTCGAC
Organism: Nocardioides sp. NPDC023903; assembly: GCF_040639295.1. Taxonomy (NCBI): domain Bacteria; kingdom Bacillati; phylum Actinomycetota; class Actinomycetes; order Propionibacteriales; family Nocardioidaceae; genus Nocardioides; species Nocardioides sp. NPDC023903. Next base: position 55,349 of record NZ_JBEZZS010000007.1, read on the forward strand.
AACCTCTCCCGGGACACCCTCGACGCCGTCGACATCGACCTCCTCGAGGAGCCGGCGATGTGCCCCGACGGCGTCGACGACCCCGGCTTCGACGACGTCTACCGCCAACTGGAGGCCTACGGCAAGGTCTTCGACCGCAAGGACGAAGCCGCCAAGGCTGTCGCTGACCTGCGCAAACGCGTCACGGATCTGGCGAAGGAGAAGGTCGGCGAGGGACGTACGGCGGCGGTGCTCTACCCCACCGTCGGCGGCGGTGTGACCTACGCCTACGGCACCAGGTCGATGGCCCATCCGCAGCTGGAGGCGGCCGGGTTCGAGGACGTCTTCGCCGACGTCGACGAGCGCGTCTTCGAGGTCTCGACCGAGGAACTCCTGGAGCGCGACCCCGACGTCATCATCCTGCTCCACAACGCCGGCGACCCTGCGAAGGTCGAGGAGTCGATCACCCAGCTCGCCGGCGCGGAGGACCTCACCGCGATCAAGAACGGCGACGTGATGGCGCAGCTGTTCAACTTCACCGAGCCGCCTTCAGCCCTCTCCGTCGACGGCCTCGAGCGGATCATCGACAGGTTCGGCCGGTGATCGAGGCAGCGGGCCTGTCCTGGACGTACGGCACCACGACGATCCTCGAGGACGTCGATGTCGCCTCCCACGAGGGCCGGGTGCTCGGTCTGATCGGCCCGAACGGGAGCGGCAAGACGACGCTGCTCCGGCTGCTCTACGGCGCGCTGCGGGGCAGCGGCACCGTCGAGATCGACGGCGACGACCTCGCCGGGCTCCCCGCCAAGCAGGTCGCCCGGCGCCTGGCAGTGGTGGTCCAGGAGTCCGGCACCGACACCACGTTGACCGCCGGTGAGATGGTCCTGCTGGGACGTACCCCGCACCTGTCCGCCTTCGCCAGAGCCGGTGAGCACGACCTGGCCGTCGCGGCGGAGTGCCTGGAGCGGGTCGGCGGAACCCACCTCGGTCCGCGCTCGTTCGCTGCTCTCTCCGGGGGCGAGAGACAACGGGTGCTCATCGCAAGGGCGCTGGCCCAGGAGGCGACCCACCTGCTCCTCGACGAGCCGACCAACCACCTAGACATCCGCTACCAGCACGAGATCCTCTCCCTGGTCCGGAAGCTGGGGACGACGGCGATCGTCGTGCTCCACGACCTCAACTTGGCGGCCCGCTACTGCGACGACCTGGTCCTGCTCGACCAGCGCCGCGTCGCCGCCCGCGGCACCGTCGACGAGGTGCTCCGCCCCGAGATCCTGGAGCCGGTCTACGACATCGGCATCGAGCGGCTCGAGCTCCGCGAGGAGATCCACCTCCTCTTCCGTCCGTCGGCCTGAGCCGGACCTCAGATCTCCGGGGCGGCCTCGACCCTGGTCTCGGGCACGGCCTCGTCGTCCGGGTCGACGCCCGGAAGGTGCGCCTCCCAGAGCTCGACGTCCATCACGTAGAGCCGGAGCGACGCCTCGCCGCGCAGCTGCTCGGGCTTGAACGCCCGGGCCGTCCCGACCAGCCGGTGGAACGCCACCTCGCAGCGCCTCTCGAGCTCGAAGTCGGGCACCTGGCGCGCCATCCCGGTGACGTACGCAGCGCTCGCCCCGTACCCCGGCAGCACCGAGGAGTCGAAGATGACCCCGGCCACGCGCGGGTCGCGGATGAGGTTGCGGGAGTGCTGCGCGTCGGGCGCCGAGACCCAGTAGAGGTCCCGGTAGCCGTCGTGGGAGAAGTAGACCGGCGACGTACGCGGCCGGCCATCGGGATCCGAGGTCGCGAGCACCAGGTAGGCGACGCCGTCGACGATCCCGCGGACGTGTCTGTCCAGATCAGCTGCCATACCCCAGAGGGTAAACGACTTTCTTAGCGGTGACCTCGGTATATGCGCGGCAGCTTGTAGCCGTGCTCGGCCAGCACCTCGCGCAGCACGTCCGGCCTGTCGGTGATCAGCCCGTCGACGCCGAGCCCGATCAGGTGCTCCATCGTGGCGACGTCGTCCACCGTCCACGGCACGACCGCGATGCCGCGCGCGTGCGCCGCGTCGACCAGCTCCTGGGTCGTGAACGGCACGTAGCCCGGGTCCGACACCGAGCCGCCCTGCGGGTCACCGTGGACCGGCGAGACGGCATCCGCCCCGAACGAGTCCGCGGCCGCGACGTACCTTTCCTGCAGCGACCCCTCGAAGTCGTCGATGTCGATCCCGCCCAGCCACGGCGAGGCGCCCGGCCGTCCCTGCTGGAGGAACTGCTGCCCATTGGTCAGCGCGACGATCGGCAGCCGCGGCTCGACCTCACGGAACCGCTTCAGCGCACCCCAGTCGAAGCTCTGGATCGTGACCTGGTTGCGGATGTGCGCCCGCCTGATCTCGGCCAGGACGACGCGTACGAACTGCTCGCGCGGCGCGGTCTGCTCCGGCGCTCCAGCCTCGACCTTCGTCTCCACGTTCAGCTCGACCTGCCCGGCGTGGTAGCTGTTGACCAGCGCAAACACCTCCGAGAGCAACGGCATCCGCTCGCCCGGCGAGAGCACCTGGTCAGGGAACTGCGGCTGTCGCAGCGACCCGCAGTCGATCGTCCGCACCTGCGCGAGCGTCAGGTCCTTGATGTAGGTCCGGCTCGGGACGTACGGGAACTCCGGGTCATCGGGGAACGCCGGCGAGGTGTCGACGCACTTGGCCGGGTTCGGGTCCCGGTCGTGCGTCACGATCGCATGGCCGTCCTCGGTGATCTGCACATCGAGCTCGAGAGTGCTCACGCCCAGCTGGAGCGCCCGCTCGAAGGCCGGGAGCGTGTTCTCGACCGTCAGCGCGATGCCGCCACGGTGCGCCTGGAGGTCGAACGTACGCGGATCGTTCCCGGCGTGAGCCGGGATGATGGCGGAGCTCGCCAGGAGCGCCGCGGACACGAGGAGGCCTGCTCGGACACGTCTCATGCCCGACAGGATCGCGCAGGCGGATGGCCGCTAGTGGAACGCGTGATGAGACAGGAGCGACACGTTCTTGTCCGCACACCCGGTCGTCTCGTGACGGACGAACTGCGAGTCGTAGGAGTCGGGCACGTAGACCCGGAACCCATCCACCTTGGCCGGCTTGCAGGCCGAGGCCGGGTAGTTCTCGGCGGTCGACTCGGCGACCTCGCTCACCGCCACCTGCCCCGGCTTCATGATCACCTTGCGCCACTTGCCCTCACGCGCCGCCGGCGCGCCGATCTGGGTGCCGTCGCCACCCCCGACGTACGACAGCCCACCGAAGCCCCCAAGAGCACAGGCACGATCGGAGACGTTGGTCAGCGTGATCTCGCCGAACCGCGATCCCGCGCCCGCGTCGGTCGCGCGATAGCCGGCCTTCAGATCGGCATTGGTGCACTTCGGCGTCTCCGGATCCATCGGCGCAGGGTCAGAGGGAGCAGAGGACTCAGTCCTCACCGGCGAACCCCCCGTGGCCGCCGGTGAGGACTGAGTCGGGGACGATGGTGTGCTGCTCGCTTGGGCGGGATCCGCGGTCCCGGCGGCAGATGGTGACGAGTCGACCGCCCCGTCTTTCGTCGACCCACAACCTCCCACCGCGAGCACGCCGAGGACCCCGATTCCGACCACCATCAGTCGCAGGTGCCGCATCTTCGCTCCTCGAGTAGCAGATGCCAGCTAGATAGATCCAGCCAGTTAACTCATCGTCCCAACCCTGAGACGCGCGGACCGTTCGCTTCGTTGCGTCGGATCCCGAGAAAATCTCAGACCCTGCTGTCGTACGCCGTCCGGGCCGCGTCCACCTCCGGCATGTGCTCCTCGGCCCAGGCCTTGAGGTGGCCGATGACCGGCAGCAGCGTCTGCCCGAGCGGGGTTAGCTCGTAGTCGGTCCGCATCGGCACCGACGGCGTCACCGTGCGGGTCAGCAGACCGTCGCGCTCCATCCTCCGCAGCGACTGGGTCAGCATCTTCTGGCTCACCCCTTCGATCTGCGAGGCCAGCTCCGAATACCGCAGCGGTCCACGCAGACCGATCGCCACGATCGCCAGGCTCACCCACTTGTCACCGATCGTGTCCAGCAGCCGCCGGCTCGGACACAGCGCCGAGAATGCGTCGAATCCGCTCGGCCGCTCGGCCGTCGTCGTCCCCATGGCAAACCTCCAGGTGCGTACGTCACTTCAAAGTGCCTTCTTCCCAAAAGAGAGTAGGGCACCGAAAGTAGTACTTACAACCATTCGACCACAGCAAAAGGACGAACACCATGTACGCACTCATCTCCCGCGCCGGCGACCCGACCCCGCGCCTCGAGGAGCTCCCGGCCCAGCAGCTCGGCGCCGACGAGATCCGGGTCGAGGTGGCCGCTGCCGGCTTCACCCTCTTCGACGCCTTCGTCGCCAGCGACCACGCAGCCATCGGCCTCCCCGACGTGATCGGCCTCGGCTTCGACTTCAGTGGCGTGGTCACCGAGATCGGCGAGGAGGTCACCGGATTCGCCGTCGGCGACCGCGTCGCAGGCCTCCACGGCAACCCGGCCGCAGGCGCGCGAGCCCACGCGACCGAGATCGTGCTCGCCGCCGCCGACGCAGCGGCCGTACCCGACGGACTCACCCTCGAGGCGGCGGCCGCGGCTCCGCTCAACGCGCTCACCGCTCGCCAGGCGCTCGACCTGCTCGGCCCCGAACGCGGCAGCCTCCTCGTCACCGGTGCCGCCGGCGGCGTCGGCCTGTGGGCACTGGGGCTGGCGAAAGCCGACGGTTGGACCGTCGACGCCCTGGTACGCCCCGGCACCGAGCACCTCGCCACCGGCGCCGACCGCGCCGTCACCGAGATCGAGCCGAACGCCCACGACGCCGTCCTCGATCTGGCGGCACTCAACGAACCGGCCCTGGCAGGCGTACGCGACGGCGGCCGCTACGTCAGCGTCAAGCCCGGCCGCGCGCCGGCGTCCGAGCGCGGCATCGAGGTCTCGACCGCGCTGAACAATCCCGACGGAGCGGTCCTCGCCGACCTCCTCCGGTTCGCGGCCGCCGGCTCGGTGCCGACCCGGATCGCCGCGACCCGCCCGCTGAGCAAGGCCGCCGAGGCCTACCAGGAGGCCCTGGCGGCGCCGGGCTCGGACGGTCGCTGGCTCCTCGTGCCCTGACTGAGCCCTGACAAAAGTGCGAAGGCCCCGCCTCCCGAGGGAGGCGGGGCCTTCTAGACCACTCGATGCCGCCTACGGCGGCTTACTCCTTCGCTCGGCGCGGAGGCACGAGCAAGCTCGACCTCCGACCTCGCTCAGTCGTCTCAGCTCTGGTACGAACCAAAGTCGAAGTCGTCCAGCGCGACGGCCTGGCCGCCGGTGTTGCCGAACTCGTAGTCGTAGTTGTCGTAACCGGTCACGGAGTACGCCGCGGCACGAGCCTCATCGGTCGGCTCGACCTTGATGTTCCGGTAGCGCTCCAGGCCGGTGCCGGCCGGGATGAGCTTACCGATGATGACGTTCTCCTTCAGACCGCGCAGCGAGTCCGAGCGGCCGTTGATGGCAGCGTCGGTGAGGACGCGGGTGGTCTCCTGGAAGGAGGCCGCCGACAGCCAGGACTCGGTGGCCAGCGAGGCCTTGGTGATGCCCATCAGCTCCGGACGACCCGAGGCCGGCTTGCCGCCCTCGGAGACCACGCGCCGGTTCTCCGACTCGAAGTCGATGCGGTCGGCCAGGTCGGACGGCAGCAGGTTGGTGTCACCGGACTCGAGCACCGTGATCCGGCGCAGCATCTGCCGCACGATGATCTCGATGTGCTTGTCGTGGATGGACACACCCTGCGACCGGTAGACCTGCTGAACCTCGTCGACGAGGTGCTGCTGGGTCTTGCGGACACCGAGGATACGGAGGACCTCCTTGGGGTCCGGCGTACCGATGGTCAGCGGCGCGCCGACCTCGATGTGGTCGCCGTCGCCGACGCGCAGACGCGAGCGGCGCGACACCACGTACTCCTTGACCTCGGAACCGTCGTCCGGGGTGACCAGGACCTTGCGGGCCTTGTCGGTCTCCTCGATCTCGATGCGACCGGCGACCTCGGAGATCGGCGTGACACCCTTCGGCGTACGCGCCTCGAAGAGCTCGACGACACGCGGCAGACCCTGCGTGATGTCGTCGGCCGAGGCCACACCACCGGTGTGGAACGTACGCATGGTCAGCTGGGTGCCGGGCTCACCGATGGACTGGGCGGCGATGATGCCGACCGCCTCACCGATGTCGACGAGCTTGCCGGTGGCCAGCGAGCGGCCGTAGCACTTGGCACACGTACCCGTGCGGGCCTCACAGGTGAGGACCGAACGGACCTTGACCTCGGTGATGCCGGCGCGAACCAGCTCCTCGATCTTGACGTCGCCCAGGTCCTCGCCGGCGACCGCGAGAACCTCGCCGGTCGACGGGTGCTCGATGTCGACAGCAGCCGTGCGAGCGTACGCAGCGGTCTCGGCGTTGTCGTCCTTGACGACGACGCCGCCCTGGTCGACACCGATGACCTTGGGCAGACCGCGCTCGGTGCCACAGTCGTCCTCACGGATGATGACGTCCTGCGAGACGTCCACCAGACGACGGGTCAGGTAACCCGAGTCGGCGGTACGCAGCGCGGTGTCGGCCAGACCCTTACGAGCACCGTGGGTGGAGATGAAGTACTCCAGGACGGAGAGACCCTCGCGGAAGTTCGACTTGATCGGCCGCGGGATGATCTCGCCCTTCGGGTTGGCCACCAGGCCTCGCATGGCGCCGACCTGGCGGATCTGGTTGAAGTTACCCGAAGCACCCGAGGTGACCTGCATGAAGATCGGGTTCTTCTTGTCGAACGCCGCCTCCATGGCAGCACCGACGACCTTGGCAGCCTCGGTCCAGATCTCGACGAGCTCCTGACGGCGCTCCTCGTCGGTGACCAGACCACGCTCGAACTGCTTCTGCACCTTGGCAGCCTGCGCCTCGAACGTCTCCAGGATCTCGGCCTTGTTCGGCGGCGTGGTGACGTCGTCGATGGAGACCGTGACACCCGAACGGGTGGCCCAGTGGAAGCCGTTGTCCTTGAGCGCGTCCAGCGACGCCGCGACCTCGACCTTGGTGTAGCGCTCGGCCAGGTCGTTGATGATCGCGCCGAGCTGCTTCTTACCGACCTCGTAGTTCACGAAGGGGTAGTCGGCGGGGAGGGTGTCGTTGAAGATCACCCGGCCCAGCGTGGTCTCGAGCACGAGCGGGTTGCCTTCGGTCCAGCCCTCCGGCACGTCGTAGCCGATCGGCGGGACGATGTCGTCGAGGCGGATCTTGACCTTCGACTGCAGCGTGATCTCGAGGTGGTCGAAGGCCATGATGGCCTCGGCCGGGGACGAGAACGCACGGCCCTCGCCGGTCTCACCCTCGCGGTCGGAGGTGATGAAGTAGAGACCGATGATCATGTCCTGGGTCGGCATGGTGACCGGACGACCGTCGGACGGCTTGAGGATGTTGTTGGTCGAGAGCATCAGGATGCGAGCCTCGGCCTGGGCCTCTGCCGACAGCGGCAGGTGGACAGCCATCTGGTCACCGTCGAAGTCCGCGTTGAACGCGGTGCAGACGAGCGGGTGCAGCTGGATGGCCTTACCCTCGATGAGCTGCGGCTCGAAGGCCTGGATGCCGAGGCGGTGCAGGGTGGGCGCACGGTTCAGCAGAACCGGGTGCTCGGTGATGACCTCTTCGAGGACGTCCCACACGACCGGGCGAGCACGCTCGACCATCCGCTTGGCGGACTTGATGTTCTGAGCGTGGCTCAGGTCCACCAGGCGCTTCATCACGAACGGCTTGAACAGCTCCAGGGCCATCTGCTTCGGCAGACCGCACTGGTGCAGCTTGAGCTGCGGACCCGACACGATGACCGAACGGCCGGAGTAGTCGACGCGCTTACCGAGGAGGTTCTGACGGAAGCGACCCTGCTTGCCCTTGAGCATGTCGGAGAGCGACTTCAGCGGACGGTTGCCCGGCCCGGTGACCGGGCGGCCACGACGACCGTTGTCGAACAGTGAGTCGACGGCCTCCTGCAGCATCCGCTTCTCGTTGTTCACGATGATCTCGGGGGCACCGAGGTCGAGGAGACGCTTGAGGCGGTTGTTGCGGTTGATCACACGACGGTAGAGGTCGTTGAGGTCGGAGGTCGCGAAGCGGCCACCGTCGAGCTGCACCATCGGGCGCAGGTCCGGCGGGATGACCGGGACGGCGTCGAGCACCATGCCGGTCGGCTTGTTGCCGGTCTTGCGGAAGGCGTCGACGACCTTGAGGCGCTTGAGCGCGCGGACCTTGCGCTGACCCTTGCCGGTGGCGATGGTCTCGCGCAGGTTCTCGACCTCGGCCTCGATGTCGAAGTTCTCGAGGCGCTTCTGGATCGCCGTGGCGCCCATGTGGCCCTCGAAGTACTTCCCGAACCAGGTCTTCATCTCGCGGTAGAGCAGCTCGTCGCCCATGAGGTCCTGGACCTTCAGGTTCTTGAAGGTGTCCCAGACCTCGTCGAGACGGTTGACCTCACGCTCGGTGCGGTCGCGCAGCTGCTTCATCTCGCGCTCGGCGCCGTCCTTGACCTTGCGCTTGGCGTCGGACTTGGCGCCCTCGGCCTCAAGCGCGGCCAGGTCGGTCTCGAGCTTCTTGGCGCGGTCGTTGATCGCCACGTCGAGCCGGCCGGTCAGCATCTTGCGCTGCTGGTCGACCTTGGCCTCGAGCGAGGACAGGTCGCGGTGACGCGAGTCCTCGTCGACCGAGGTGATCATGTACGCAGCGAAGTAGATGACCTTCTCCAGGTCCTTCGGAGCGAGGTCGAGCAGGTAGCCCAGCCGCGACGGAACGCCCTTGAAGTACCAGATGTGGGTCACCGGAGCGGCGAGCTCGATGTGGCCCATCCGCTCGCGGCGTACCTTCGAGCGGGTGACCTCGACGCCACAGCGCTCACAGATGATGCCCTTGAAGCGCACGCGCTTGTACTTGCCGCAGTAGCACTCCCAGTCCCGGGTGGGACCGAAGATCTTCTCGCAGAAGAGGCCGTCACGCTCGGGCTTGAGCGTGCGGTAGTTGATGGTCTCAGGCTTCTTGACCTCGCCGTGGCTCCACGCGCGGATCTCGTCCGCGGTGGCCAGGCCGATCTTGAGCTGATCGAAGAAGTTGACGTCGAGCACGGTGGCTTCCAGTTCCTTCGTTAGTTCTTGGAAAGTTCAAAGGGGACTGAGGGAGGGGAGGTACGCCCGGGGGCGTACCTCCCGCTCGTCAGACTTCCTCTACGGAAGAGGGCTCGCGACGGGAGAGGTCGATGCCGAGCTCCTCGGCGGCGCGGAAGACGTCTTCCTCCGCGTCACGAAGCTCGATCGCCGAACCGTCCTGGCTCAGCACCTCGACGTTCAGGCACAGCGACTGCATCTCCTTGACGAGAACCTTGAACGACTCCGGGATGCCCGAGTCGGGGATGTTCTCGCCCTTGACGATCGCCTCGTACACCTTCACGCGGCCGGGCACGTCGTCCGACTTGATGGTGAGGAGCTCCTGCAGGGCGTAGGCGGCGCCGTACGCCTCCATCGCCCAGACCTCCATCTCACCGAAGCGCTGGCCACCGAACTGGGCCTTACCGCCGAGCGGCTGCTGGGTGATCATCGAGTACGGACCGGTCGAACGCGCGTGGATCTTGTCGTCGACCAGGTGGTGCAGCTTGAGGATGTACATGTAGCCCACGGCCACCGGCTCCGGGAACGGCTCGCCGGAGCGACCGTCGAAGAGGCGGGCCTTGCCGTCGGTGCCGACCACGCGTCGACCGTCCCGGTTCGGGAGGGTCGCGCTGAGCAGACCGGTGATCTCGTCCTCACGCGCACCGTCGAAGACCGGGGTGGCCACCTTGGTGCCCGGGTCGGCCTTGTCGGCGTGGATCTTGATGAGGCGCTGCTTCCAGGCGCTGTCCTCGGGGTCCTCGGAGAGGTTGAGGTCCCAGCCCTGCTTGGCGAGCCAGCCGAGGTGGAGCTCCAGGACCTGCCCGATGTTCATACGACGCGGAACACCGAGCGGGTTGAGCAGAACGTCGACCGGGGTGCCGTCCTCCATGAACGGCATGTCCTCGACCGGCAGGATCTTCGCGATGACGCCCTTGTTGCCGTGACGGCCGGCGAGCTTGTCACCCACGGAGATCTTGCGCTTCTGCGCCACGTAGACCCGAACCAGCTGGTTCACGCCCGGGGGCAGCTCGTCGCCCTCCTCACGGTCGAAGACGCGGACACCGATGACGGTGCCCTCCTCGCCGTGCGGAACCTTCATCGAGGTGTCGCGGACCTCGCGCGCCTTCTCACCGAAGATCGCGCGGAGCAGGCGCTCCTCCGGGGTCAGCTCGGTCTCGCCCTTCGGGGTGACCTTGCCGACCAGGATGTCACCGGTGGTGACCTCGGCGCCGATGCGGATGATGCCGCGCTCGTCGAGGTCGGCCAGCATCTCCTCGGAGACGTTCGGGATGTCCCGGGTGATCTCCTCCGGACCCAGCTTGGTGTCGCGAGCGTCGACCTCGTGCTCCTCGATGTGGATCGAGGTGAGGTAGTCCTGCTGCACCAGACGCTGGGAGAGGATGATCGCGTCCTCGTAGTTGTGGCCCTGCCACGACTGGAAGGCGACCAGGAGGTTGGCACCCAGCGCCATCTCGGCACCCTGGGTCGCCGGACCGTCGGCCAGCGGGGAGCCGACCTCGACCCGGGCGCCCTCGTCGACCAGCGGCTGCTGGTTGACGCAGTTGCCCTGGTTGGAGCGCTCGAACTTCGCGAGCTTGTACGAGGTGTAGGTGCCGTCGTCGTTGAGGGTCTCGATCAGGTCGGAGGAGACCTCCTTGACCACACCGGCCTTCTTCGCGACGAGCACGTCACCGGCGTCGACAGCCGCGCGGTACTCGATGCCCGTGCCGACCAGCGGCGAGTCGCTGCGGACCAGCGGCACCGCCTGACGCTGCATGTTGGCGCCCATGAGCGCACGGTTGGCGTCGTCGTGCTCGAGGAACGGGATTAGCGCGGTCGCGACCGACACCATCTGGCGCGGCGAGACGTCGATGTAGTCGACCTCGTCGGCCAGGAGCTCGGAGACCTCACCGTCGCGCTGGCGGACCAGCACGCGCTCGGTCGCGAACTTCATGTTCTCGTCGACAGCCGCGTTGGCCTGCGCGATGACGTAGCGGTCCTCGTCGTCGGCGGTCAGGTAGTCGATCTTGTCGGTGACGACGCCGTTCTCCACCTTGCGGTAGGGCGTCTCGACGAAACCGAACGGGTTGATCCGGCCGAAGGAGGCCAGCGAACCGATCAGACCGATGTTGGGACCTTCAGGGGTCTCGATCGGACACATCCGGCCGTAGTGCGACGGGTGGACGTCTCGGACCTCCATGCCGGCGCGGTCACGAGAGAGACCACCCGGGCCGAGAGCCGACAGACGCCGCTTGTGCGTCAGGCCCGCGAGCGGGTTGTTCTGGTCCATGAACTGCGACAGCTGCGAGGTGCCGAAGAACTCCTTCAGCGCAGCGACCACGGGACGGATGTTGATCAGGGACTGCGGCGTGATCGCCTCGACGTCCTGGGTCGTCATCCGCTCGCGCACCACGCGCTCCATACGAGCAAGGCCCGTACGCAGCTGGTTCTGGATCAGCTCGCCGACCGTACGCATCCGGCGGTTGCCGAAGTGGTCGATGTCGTCAGCAGCGATGTCGATCGTGCCCTGCGGCATGTCGAGCTGCGCACGCCCGTCGTGGAGCGCCACGACGTACTTGATCGTCGCGACGATGTCGTCGACGGTCAGGGTCTGCTGGTCGAAGGCCTCGGTCAGACCGAGCTTCTTGTTGACCTTGTAGCGACCGACCTTGGCGGTGTCGTAGCGCTTCGGGTTGAAGTAGTAGTTGTTCAGCAGCGTCTGCGCGGCCTCACGCGTCGGGGGCTCGCCCGGGCGCAGCTTGCGGTAGATGTCGAGCAGCGCGTCGTCCTGAGCGGTGGTGCTGTCCTTCTCGAGGGTCAGCATCATCGACTCGTACTCGCCGAACTCCTCGCGGATCTGCTCGTTGGTCCAGCCGAGGGCCTTGAGCAGCACCGTGACGTTCTGCTTGCGCTTGCGGTCGAGGCGGACGCCGACCAGGTCGCGCTTGTCGATCTCGAACTCGAGCCAGGCGCCGCGGCTCGGGATCAGCTTGGCGGTGTAGATGTCCTTGTCGGACGTCTTGTCGGCGGTGCGCTCGAAGTAGACGCCCGGGGACCGGACGAGCTGCGAGACGACAACACGCTCGGTGCCGTTGATGACGAAGGTGCCCTGTTCGGTCATGAGCGGGAAGTCGCCCATGAAGACCGTCTGGCCCTTGATCTCACCGGTGTCGTTGTTGGTGAACTCCGCCGAGACATAGAGAGGCGCGGAGTAGGTGAAGTCCTTCTCCTTGCACTCCTCGACGGTGTACTTGGGGTCGTAGAAGACAGGGCTCTCGAACGAGAGGGACATCGTCTCCGAGAAGTCCTCGATCGGGGAGATCTCCTCGAAGATCTCCTGTAGACCGGACTTGTGAGACACGTCCTCGCCCGCTGCTTCGCGGGCGGCAACCTGCTCCTGCCAGCGCTCGTTACCGATCAGCCAGTCGAAGCTGTCAGTCTGGAGGGCGAGGAGCTTGGGAAGCTCGAGAGGCTCTGAGATCTTAGCGAAAGAGATGCGGCGAGGGGTGGAGTCACCCGACGAGGTGCGCGCGGCCAAGAGGAATCCTTCGACAAGGTTCGCAGGTGGATTCGCGCTGCCGACCACCGAACAGCCACCGGGCAGGCTGAGGGGCATATGAAGGCATGCGCAAAGCGCCATAGTACGGCACAAAAGCGCACTTCACAACACCGGGCCTAATTAAAAGTCCGGAGTACCTTCATTCACACCTGCGGCGCTCGAACCTCGGCGTTGTCGGTGCAGTGCCATTGTCGAGCATCGCGGATGATCATGCGCCCCATCGGCACCCCGGGTCAAGCATCCGCGCCAATCGGTCCGACCCACGGAAAAGTTATTCCAATCACTTGACAGGTAGCGCAAAAGCCTGGAAGGCCAGGTCAGCTCGGGCCTAGTCCTGGCTCGGCTGCGTCTCGACCTTGTCCACCAGCCACTCGTCGCCGACCTTGGCCATCGTGAGCATCGCGTACTCCTGGTAGCCGATCGGGGTGCTCCGCTGGGCGTTGGTGACCTGACGGTCGACCAGCACGAGGATCTGCACGGTGTCCTCGGCGACCCGGATGACGCCGGCGTCGACCGGGGCGAGCGTCTTCACCACGGTCTTCGTCTCGGGGACGTTGTCGACGAGGACCGCGAAGAGCCGGTCGTAGTCCTCCCGGTAGTCCTTCGTCATCACGTCGTGAGCCTTGCTCTTCGACTCATCCATCTTGCTGTAGTCGTAGGAGAGCAGCGGAACGGCTGCCTTCTTCGCCGCCTCAAGCGCCTCGCCGCCCTGCTCCTCGACGAGGAGCTTGTGGTTGCGGGTGATCTGCTTGCCCACCGCGCCCTCGACGGTGCTGGTCGTGACGTTGTTGTTGGAGACGGTGGCGACCTTCTCCTGCCCGAAGAAGACGACGCCGGCAGCGATGACCGCGGCCAGGGCGAGGGCGCCGGCAGCGATCAGCGCCCACGTCGGCAGCAGCGGCAGCGTACGGCCGGCGGCCGCACTCTCCGCGGCGTCGGGCTCCTCGTCGGCGGGCTCGTCCTCGCCAGAGGCGACGACTGCCGCCTCGTCCTTGACGTCGGCGGCCTCGTCAGCCTCGAGGTCGTCCTCCTCGACCGCAGCCTCCTCGAGAGCGGCCAGCTCCGCGTCGTACGCAGCCCGCTTCTTCTCGTCCAGCAGGACCGCGGCGGCTTCGTTGAGGGTGCGGAAGCGGCGGTCGGTGGGGTCCAGGTCGGCGATCGCGGACTTCCACGCCGCGCGGATGTCGTCGGTGGCGGCATCGGGCTCGACGTCGAGCAGGTCGTACCAGGTCGGACTAGTCATCGTGGAACTCATGGTGTCACCCCTTCGCTGCTTTCCGAAGTAGGAGCTTCCTCGGCGGGGTACCAGTCGTCGACCAGCCACTTCCCGTTCTGCTTCACGAGCTCCACCTCCGTCCGCGAGAGCTGGCGGGCGGCCTCGACGCGCTCCTCGGAGCCCTCGGCCTTCGGGTAGCTGATCGCGAGCTCGGCGACGACGAGCACGGTCGCGCTGTCCTCGTCGAGGCCGGCGACGCCCGTGCTGTGCACGCTCGTGGTGCGACCGACGCCCTGCTGGACGACGGTGGCCTCGGCGAACGCGACGTTGCCCAGGAAGCTCTTCTCGAACTTCGGGGTCAGCAGCTCACCCACCCGCTCGCGGTACTTCGGCATCGTCTTCTTGTCGCTGCCGACGTCCTCGGGACCGTAGGTGTTGACCCGGCCGACGAACTTGTCGGCCGCCGACATCACCTGCTCGCGCTGGCTCACCACCGACTCATCCGCCCCGCGGGTCAGCTGCCAGCCGACGTAGCCGACGGCAGCCAGGATCACGGCGATCAGCAGGGCCAGGACGCCCCAGCGGAGCAGTGCGCCCCGCCTCGCGGTCGTCTGGTCGGTCTCTGAGCCGGTCTCCGTATCGGGGCCGGGGTCGGTCGTGGTGCTCAAAACGGATCACTCTCTGTGGTCAGCGGCTCCAGGAGCCATTTCCAAGCATCAACACCGTACGCCGCGGGCGAATCGGTCGATGCGGCAGCGCTCCGGGCCCCGACCCCGGTCGGCTGCTTGGTGGTCAGGGGTCGGCTACTCGGTCTCCATCGGCTGCAGGTAGAGCCACTTCCAGGCGTCGTCGCCGTAGGCGGACGGAGCCGCGGTCGACACGGTGGCATCCTCGGCCTCGCCCCAGGTCAGCTCGCCGGTCTCCGGGTCGAAGCTGGCGATCGAGTCGGTGCCACCGACGGCGGCACGCGGGATCTGGCTGGAGCCGCGCGGGTTCGATTTGCTCGGGTCCTCGGTGCAGGAGACCTCGGTGTTGAAGGGACGGCTCTGCAGGTCCAGCGGGCTGCGCTTCTTCGTGCTCTCGTAGCCCTGCTTGCACGGCGCCTGGCTGGTCAGCGCCATCCCGAAGTGGGCCTGCGCCAGGCCGGGGTGGCCGACGTCGACGACCGCGAAGCTGCCCTCGACGACGACCGGGAAGATGGAGAGCAGGTGCTTGACGCCGGGCAGGTTCTTCCGCACGACCTTGCCGGTCACCAGCACCTCGTTGAGGAGCTCGCCGATCTCCACGCCGTTCTGCTCCAGGAACTGGCGCAGCTCGACCGAGCTGGCCGAACCGCTCTCGATCAGCCTGATCAGGTCCTTGTTGGAGCCGGCCAGGGTGCCGGTGAACAGCTCCAGGTCGGTCGCGAACGACTTGATCGCCGAGCTGCTGTCCAGCTGGCCCTGGAGGACCGTGTTGCTGTCCCGGATCAGCTGGGTGGTGAGGGCGAAGTTCTGGTCGGCGGTCTCGACGAAGGCGGTGCCGGTGTCGATGATGGTCTGCAGGTCCTGACCGGTGCCGGCGAAGCCCTTGCCGAGCTCGTCGATGGTCGTCGTGAGCGCCTTCTGGTCGACCGAGTTCACCGTCGTGGTGACGTCCTCGAGGAGCTTCTCGGTCGGCAGCGGCGTGGTCGTCGCGGCGCGGGCGATCTCGGAGCCGTCCTCGAGGTAGGGCCCGCCCTTCGACTGCGGCTGCAGCTCGACGTACTGCTCACCGACGGCGGAGCGGTTGCCGACCACGGCGAGGCTGTCGGCCGGGATCTTCTCCTGCCAGTCCTTGTCGATCTTCAGGGTCACGTCGACACCGCTGCGGTTGAGCACCAGCTCGCCGACCTGGCCGATCTTGACGCCTCGGTAGTCGACCTCGGCGTCCTCGTAGATGCCGCCGGACTGCTCGAAGTGGGCCATCACGACGTAGTGGTCCTTGACGAACAGCGACCCCAGACGGGCGTAGCGCGCACCGACGAAGCTGACCCCGACGAGGGTGATCAGCAAGAAGATCATCAGCTGCATCTTCGTACGGCGGGTGATCATGAGACGCCCTCCTGGTGAGTGTTGCTCGAGGTGCTCAGCGCCGGGATCATCAACGAGGTCAGACCGGGGTCGAGCTCCTTGCTCAGCTCGTCGTACGTCACCGCATGCGTCCCTGGCGTCGCGCCGGCGCGACAGAACAGGATCAGCACGCACCCGGAGCCGTCATCGGTGGTGCTTCCGCCGTTGGACGAGGGCGCCCCGATCCCGAGCAGACCGTCGAGGGTCTTACCGATCGAACCCAGCACGCCCGTCACACACGCCTGGGGCGCCGAGGAGGACTGTCCGGTCAGCACCTCCTGGCAGGTGTCGATGGCGCTGGCCAGCCCGCCGTCCTTGCAGACGTTCGTGAGGTTGTTGAGCCAGTCGAGAGCCGTCTCCTCGTCGGGATACGTCTTCAGCTTCCGGTTGATCTCCTCGAGACCCCAGCAGACGGTGTCGCCGACCCGAGGCGCGTTCTGGAGCAGCGTGTCGAGGTTGAGGTCGACGGTGACGTCGAGGTTGACGAAGTCACCCATGTGCAGGTTGCGCGCAGCCTGCGGCGAACCACCGACCGCCGCGTCGACGAACGGGTAGGTCAGGATCGTGTTCATCGCCCGGACGAAGTCGTCGCCGGAGTCGGCCAGGTTCGACAGGAGCGGCTTGAGGTCCTTGATGATGCCGATCGTGTTGTCCTTGGACGCCCGGATGACGCGTACGCCGGTGTCTCCGAGCCGCTCCAGGGCCTTGAGCATCTTGACCAGGTCGGCGCGCTGCTTGTCGAGGCTGGAGAGCGCCGAGGGCAGCTCGTCGAGGGCGGCGTCGATGGAGCCCATCTGCGCGTTGGTGGCCTTCGCCAGCGCGTCGAGCGCCTCGATGGCCGCGACGATCTTCTCCTTGTTGTTGTCGAGGTCGCGCGCCAGCTTCTCCACCTGGTGGAGTACGGAGCGGGCGGAGTCCTCGCGGCCCGCGAGGGCCTTGTTGAGCTCGGTCGAGATCGTCTTCAGCTGGGCGACGCCACCACCGTTGAGCAGCAGGCTCAGCGCACTGAAGACCTCTTCGATCTCCGGGTTGCGGCCGGTCTGCGACAGCGGGATGGTCGAGCCATCGGTGAGCTTGGCGGAATCGGGCTCTGCCGGCCGCTCCAGCGAGACGAACTTCTCGCCCAGCAGGGAGGTCTGCTGGATCGACGCGCGGGCGTTGCTCGGAAGGCTGACATCCTTCTTCAGCAGCATCTCGACGGTCGCGACACCGTCGTCGAGCCAGATCTTGTTGATCTTGCCGACGTCGATGTCCTCGAGCTTGACGGTCGACTGGGGCACCAGGTCGAGAGTGTCCTGGAACTGCGCGGTGACCGAGATCGCGTCGTCACCGGCGTCGACGCCGCCCGGGAGCGGGAGGTCGTAGACGGAGAAGGTGCCGCAGCCGGTCAGCATCAGGGCGCCGGCGATCACGCCGACGAACGCCTGGAGGGTGCGCTTCATCGTGGTCTTCGTGGTCATCACGTTTGGCTTCGGGCTCCGTTTCAGCATTACTTCACCTCCACGAGGCCGCCGAGCGACATGTCATAGGGCACTCCGTAGGACGAACCGGTGCCGAGACCGATCGCCGCGGAGCGGTTCAGGCCCGGCATCTGCCGGATCTGCGAGCAGATCTCGGCGCTGCTGCCGTTGGTCGCCTGGTCCACGAGGCTGCACAGGAACGAAGCCGGGTTCTCGATGATCTCGTCGAGGACCATGGTGATGTTGGCGTTGGTGTCGAGCGTGGCCGTCTCCGGGTTGTAGGCCAGGCCCAGGTTGTTGAGCGCCAGCGGAGCGGTCCGGAGGCTCTCGTCGAGAGCCTTGCGCTGCTTCACCAGGACCTTGCCGATCCGGTTGAGGCCCTGGATGTCCTCGCGCAGGATCGACTTGTTGTCACGGACGAACTGGGTCACCTTGCTCAGCGCGATCGAGAGGTTCTTCATGGACGCGGCGAGCTCTTCGCGCTCGCCCTCCAGCATCGAGGAGACTTCGGCGAGCGCCTGGGCGAAGTCGCGTACGGTCTTGTCGTTCTCGGCGAGCGTGCCGATGAAGCCTTCGAGCTGCTCGGCGGAGTCGAAGAACTGCTCATCACGGTTGTCGAGCACCTTGGTCAGCTTGCCTAGGTCGCCGACGGTCGAGTTGATCTTCTCGCCCTGGCCGCCGAGGTTCTTCGCGGTCTGCTGCAGCAGGTCGGTGAGGGCGCCGTTCTTGTTGGCTCCGTCGGGACCGATCGCGACGACGAGGTCGTCGACGCTGGAGTAGATCTGGTCGAGCTCGACCGGGACGGAGGTCTTGTCGGTGCTGAGCACCGCACCGTCGGCCAGCTTCTTGCCGCCGTCGTAGGCGGGCGTGACCTGGACGTAGCGGTCGCCGACGATCGACGGCGAGATGATCACGGCCTTGGCGTCCGCGGGCAGGTCGACGTCGCTCTTGTATTCCAGGGTGACCTTCACGTCGGTGCCGTTCGGCTCGACCGCGGTCACCTTGCCGACGGCGACGCCGAGCACGCGCAGGTCGCTGCCCTCGTAGAGCGAGACCGTGCGCGGGAAGTGCGCCACGAGCGTCTTCTCACCGGTGTCGCGGACCAGCGCCCAGGCGCCGACCCCAAGGATGAGAGCACCGACGATGATCGGAACGATGATCTTGTTCACGGGGTCCTCCCAGTGAGAGCCGGGACGGGAGGCATGTTCTGGATGTAGGTGTCCCACCAGGGACCGTTGCCCAGAGTGTTGTTGAAGACCTTGTAGAACGGCGCCATCAGCCGCAGGGACTTCTCGAGGTTCTCCTCGTTCTTCGTGAAGACGTCGAGGATCACGTCGAGGCTCTCCAGCGCCGGCTTGAGGTCAGCGCGGCTGTCATCGACCAGCTGGGAGAGCTCCTTCGAGAGCTGCTGGGTCGAGATGAGCAGGTTGTGGACCGCCTCGCGCCGCTCGACCAGCGCCGCGAAGAGCTGGTTGGCGTCGTTCATCAGCGTGATCAGGTCCTCATCGCGCTCGTCGAGCACCTTCGTCACCCGGTCGAGCTGGGTGAGCAGCGACTCGATGCGCTCGTCCTTGGCGGCCAGGTTGCGGGAGAGGTCGGAGACGCCGGTGAGGGCTGCCTGGAACTCCTCGGGCGTCGACCGGGTCAGGTCGGCGAGCGTGGTGAGCGCCGCGGCGAGCTGGTCCTTGTCGATGTTGGCGGAGGTGTCGGCCAGGCCCTCGAAGGCCTCGACCACGTCGTAGGGAGACTCCGTGCGGTCCACCGGGATGGTGGCTCCCGCCTTCATCTGGCCCTCTCCGGCCGGCTGCAGCTCGAGGAACATGTCGCCGAGCAGCGTCTTCACGCGTACGCCGGCTCCGGAGTTCTCCCCGAAGTTGACCTTCTCGCGGATCTTGAAGCCGACCTTGACCTGGTTGCCGTCGAGCTCGATCGAGTTGACCTTGCCCACCCGGACACCGGCCACCCGGACCTCGTCGCCGGTCTTCAGGCCACCGGCCTCGGAGAAGTTGGCGTAGTAGGTGGTGCCACCACCGATCAGCGGCAGGCTGTCGGCCTTGAACGCCATCACCATCAGCATGACGAGGACGGCGATCGAGACGATGCCGATCTTGACTGGGTTACGTTCGCGGAAGGGAATCATCCGAGGTTGCACCTCGCTTGACCGGGCTCGTAGAGCGGAATCTCGAGGTCCTTGCCCTCAGGGTCGCGGATCGTGCCCCGCAGACCGCACAGGTAGAAGTTGAACCAACCGCCGTAGCTGGCCGTCGCACCGATCTTGTCCAGCTTGATCGGCTGGAGCTCGAGGGCGTCGTCGAGCTGTCGCTTGTCCTTGGCCACCTCGTCGGAGAACCTCCGGGCCTGGCGCAGGTCCTCCAAGAGCGGGTCCTTCGCCTCGTGCACCAGGCCGGCGGTCTCCACGGAGAGCGCCGAGATCTGGTCCAGGGAGCCGAGGATCGCCTCGCGGTCGTTGTTGAGACCGCCGACGAAGTCACGGAAGGTCACGATCAGGCTGGAGAGCTCCTTCTCGCGATCGCCCACGTGCTCGAGCACCTCGGTGAGGTTGTCGATCAGGGCGTTGATGACCTGGTCCTTCTCGGCCAGCGTCGAGGTCAACGAGGCCGTGTGGGAGAGCAGGCTCTCCAGCGTGCCGCCCTCGCCCTGGAAGACCTGGACGATCTCGTACGACAGGGTGTTGACGTCGTTGGGTGAAAGCGCCTGGAAGAGCGGCTTGAACCCGTTGAAGAGCACCGTCAGATCGAGCGCCGGGTGGGTCCGCCCGACCGGGATGGTCTGGCCCTCCTGCATCGCGGAGGCGTCGCCGACCAGCTGGTTGGTCAGCGCGAGGTAGCGCTGGCCGATCAGGTTGCGGTACTTGATCGTCGCCTCGGTCGTGGTCGCGATCTGCTGCGCGCTGTCGACCGTGAAGGTGACCACCGCGCTGCGGGCGTCGTCCGAGATCTCGATGCCCTTGACCGAGCCGACCTTGACGCCGGAGATGCGTACGTCGTCGCCCTTGTTCACACCGGTGACGTCGGTGAAGACCGCCTTGTATTCATCGGTCTGACCGAAGGTGACGTTGCCGATGGTGATGGCGAGCAGTGCGGTGGCCAGCGTCGTGACGATCACGAAGATGACCAGCTTCCAGAAGTCCTGGAAGGTCTTGGCGTCGAAGAGCTTCACTGCGCTCATTCGTAGCTCACCTCCGCTCCACGCGCGGCCGGACCGAGCAGCAGCCCGCCGAGGTCCGGGACCTCACTGGCGGTCATGCCCATGCCGGGGGCGAACAGCTCGTTGATGACATCGGCCTCGGCCGACGTACCGACATAGGACAGGGCCGAGTAGTCGGTCGTGCCTGCGGCGGAGCGCATGACGCCCTTTCCGGTGGGCTCGTCGACACCGTCGTTCTTATTGGGGAATGGCGCGAACGGCTTCTTCTGGCTCCAGGACGCGTTCGGCATCTCACCGCAGTAGGGTCCGCTGTCCTCGCCGTAGCGCGGCTTGTCCTTGGTCGAGTAGGGACGCGCCTGGTGCGGCAGCGTCTCCAGCGTGATGTGGACGGTGTTGTTGCGGAACACTTCGGTGAACTCGTCAGTCAGGATGTCCATGCCGCCGATGAGGCAGGGAAGCATCGGGGCGTAACGGGCCAGCGCCTGGGTGACCGGCCGGCCGACCTCGCCGACCTGGATCAGCGTGTCGCCGTTGTCGTCGAGGAACTGGTCGGCGGTGTTGGAGAACGCGGTGACGTCGGTCAGCATCTTCTTGAGCTCCACCTCGCGGTCCTCGAGCGTGGTCGCGGTGACGATGGTGTTGCGCAGGATCTGACCGATCTCCGGGAGCACGGCCTGGTAGGTGCCGGAGACCTCGGTGGCGAGCTCGAGGTCCTCGATCAGCGCCGGGATCTCGGGATTCAGCCGCTTCAGGTAGGAGTCGAGTGTGTCGAGCGACTCCCCCAGCTTGTCGCCGCGACCCTCGAGGGCGGTGGCGAGCGCGTTGAGCGTGTTGTTGAGGTCGGCCGGCTGGATCGTCCGCAGCAGCGGGTAGAGGTCACGCAGCACGGCCTGGACCTCGGTGGCCATCTTGGTCTTCTCGATGACGGCACCGGCCTGAATCGGCTCGGTGAAGTCGGTGTCGGGCGGGACCAGCGAGACGTACTTCTGGCCGAAGAGGGTCTTGGGGAGGATCGCGCCGGTCACGTCCGGGTGGACCTTGCTGATCTCCTCGGGGAACAGCCCCAGGGTCAGCTCGGCGCCCTCGTCGGTCGGCTTCATCTCGAGGACCTCGCCCACGATCAGGCCGCGGACCTTGACGTCGGCACGGTCGGGGAGCTGCAGACCGATGCGGTCGGCCTTGAGCGTGATCTCCTCGAAGTTCCCGAACTTGTTGGTGAACTGCGCCCAGGTCAGCCCGAGCGCGGCCAGGACCAGCGCGATGAAGACGATCCCGAGGATCTTGCCCTTCTGCCTGCCCCAGGCCAGCGCCGCGGCGCTCCTCTTGTGGGGCGTGGGCAGATGGTGCTGGGTCTCGTCAGGTGCGAGTGTCTGAGTCATCCCGCCAACCTCACTGTCGTCGTGCTGCCCCAGATCGCCATCGAGAGCATCAGGTCGAGCACGGAGACGGCGACGATGCTCGTTCGCACCGCCTTGCCGACCGCGACACCGACCCCTGCGGGGCCGCCGGAGGCGTTGTAGCCGTGGTAGCAGTGGATCAGGATCACCACGACCGCGAAGATCAGGACCTTGCCGAAGGACCACAGCACGTCGATGGGCGGCAGGAACGTGTTGAAGTAGTGGTCGTACGTGCCCGCGCTCTGGCCGTAGAAGAGGATCACCGTGAACCGAGTGGCGACGTAGGAGGAGAGCAGGCCGACCACGTAGAGCGGCACGATCGCGATCAGGCCGCCGATCATCCGCGTGGTGACGAGGAATGGCAGCGACGGGATCGCCATGACCTCGAGGGCATCCACCTCTTCGGAGATGCGCATCGCGCCGAGCTGGGCCGTGAAGCCGCACCCGACCGTCGCCGCGAGCGCGATGCCCGCCACCAGCGGCGCGATCTCACGGGTGTTGAAGTAGGCCGACACGAAGCCGGAGAACGCAGAGGTGCCGAGCTGGTCGAGCGCGGTGTAGCCCGAGAGGCCGACCTGAGCCCCGGTGAAGAAGGTCATCGCCAGGATCACGCCGACGGTGCCGCCGATGACGGCCAGCGCCCCCGACCCGAGGGTGACCTCGGCGAGGATCCGGAGGATCTCCTTCTTGTAGCGCCGCAGTGTGCGCGGGAACCACGAGATCGCGCGCAGGTAGAAGCCGAGCTCGTCACCGAGGTGGTCGAGGCTCTTGGCAGGCTTCTCGTAGATCGCCTTGATGTTCGCCATCCGTCTCGCCTCCTATCCGGACTTGCTCGGGATGATCTGCAGGAAGATCGCAGACATCACGAAGTTGACGATGAACAGCAGCAGGAACGTGATGACGACCGACTGGTTGACGGCGTCGCCGACGCCCTTCGGGCCACCGCCGGCGTTCATGCCCATGTACGAAGCCACAATCGCCGCGATCAGACCGAACACCAGCGCCTTCGCGAGGCCCTGCCACAGGTCGGCCATCTGCGCGAGCGCGGTGAAGCTGGCCAGGTAGGCACCGGGGGTGCCGCCCTGGATGATGACGTTGAAGACGTACCCGCCCATGACGCCGACGATCGAGACCAGGCCGTTGAGGAAGACCGCGATCATCATGCAGGCGAGAACGCGCGGGACCACCAGCCGCTGGATCGGGTCGATGCCCAGAACCATCATCGCGTCGAGCTCTTCGCGGATCTTCCGAGCGCCCAGGTCGGCGGCGATGGCCGAGCCACCGGCACCGGCGACCAGCAGTGCGGTCGCGATCGGGGCAGCCTGCTGGACGACCGCGAGGACCGCGGCCGATCCGACGAAGGACTGCGCGCCGAACTGCGCCACCAGGCCACCCACCTGCAGCGCGATGACCGCACCGAAGGGGATTGCGACCAGCGCGGTCGGGACGATCGTCACCGACGCGATGAACCACGCCTGCTGGATGAACTCTCGGAACTGGAAGGGGCGCCGGAACACGGCTCGCCCCACGTCCAGACCGAACGCGAAGAGTGAGCCAGCGGTCCCGATCGGTTTCAGGACCCTGGCGGCGGTCAGGGATGACATCAGTAAGGAGCCTCTGTGGGGTCTGCTTTCACGCCGCCGGGGGCCATGGCCGCATCTGCCCGGAAGGAGCCCGGGGGCGGGGTGACACCGTTCTCTCGGCACCAGGCGCCCGGCGGCCGCTGGTACTTGCGCGGGATGCCGTTGGACGGCTCGAGCTGCATCGGGATCGGCGGCAGCGGCGGTAGGCCCATGTCCTTCTCCGCGGCCAGCTCGTCGGCGTCCTTCTCCTCCGACATACCGATCGGGCCGATCGTCTGGGCGTTGAGGAACTGCCGCACCACCGGCTCCTCGGAGCTCAGCAGCATCTCGCGGGGCCCGTACATCGCCAGGTGCTTGTGGTAGAGCAGGCCGATGTTGTCCGGAACCGTACGCGTCGAGTTGATGTCGTGGGTCACGATCAGGAACGTCGCGTCGATCTGCGCGTTCAGATCGATGAAGAGCTGGTTGATGAACGCCGTACGCACCGGGTCAAGACCCGAGTCGGGCTCGTCGATCAGCAGGATCTCGGGGTCGAGGACCAGCGCACGCGCCAAGCCGGCACGCTTGCGCATACCACCGGAGATCTCGCCGGGAAGCTTGTTCTCGGCGCCGATGAGACCAACCAGGTCCATCTTCTCCATGACGATGTTGCGGATCTCGGACTCGCTCTTCTTCGTGTGCTCACGAAGCGGGAACGCGACATTGTCGAAGAGATCCATCGAACCGAACATGGCGCCGTCCTGGAACAGCACACCGAACAGCTTGCGAACCTCGTAGAGGTCACGCTCCGAGCAGCTGGCGATGTCGACACCCTCGATGACCACAGAGCCCGTGTCGGGCTTGATCAGACCGATCAGAGTCTTGAGGAGCACCGACTTACCCGTGCCGGACGGACCCAGCATCACGCTGATCTCGCCCGCAGGCAGCGTCAGCGTGACATCCTTCCAGATGAGCTGCTTACCAAAGCTCTTGGTCAGCCCTTCGATCTTTACGTCTACACCCATCCGGGCCGGCTCCCTTCCTGTTCGCGGGGTTCTCCCTCAAGTCCCCCACTGCCCGACTAACGGCAGAGTGTGACGGAGGTTACGCACTTCCTGCGACACGCGTCACACTTTTGTAAACCATGGCGGCCTGCGAACGATGACGGTGATCACCACCCGAGACGAACTCCCCCAGCCAACACGTCGACGGTCGGATTGCGACCCTTCGCGCTCGGTGTGTGTTCAAGATAACGAAACAAACCGCGAGAGGCTACTCAGGAGTAGCAACCCGCGGTTTGAACGATCGCAGCACTACGCTGCAACCTGACCGATCTGTTGCGGAACTGTGTCCGCGATGTAGAAAGCCCGGGCCCGGCGGAATCCGCCGAACCCGGGCTCAAGGGCCGAAGCCCTCAGATCACTTGACGGTGACCGTGGCGCCGGCGGCCTCGAGGGCCTCCTTCGCCTTGTCAGCGGTCTCCTTGTTGGCGGCCTCGAGGACAGCCTTGGGGGCGCCCTCGACGAGCTCCTTGGCCTCCTTCAGACCGAGGGAGGTCAGAGCGCGCACCTCCTTGATGACGTTGATCTTCTTGTCGCCAGCGGCCTCGAGGATGACGTCGAACTCGTCCTTGGCCTCCTCAGCGGCAGCGGCGGGGGCGCCCGGGGCGCCAGCGGCGGCAACGGCGACCGGAGCGGCAGCGGTGACACCGAAGGTGTCCTCGAAGGCCTTGACGAACTCGGAGAGCTCGATGAGGGTGAGCTCCTTGAAAGCGTCGAGCAGCTCGTCGGTGGAGAGCTTCGCCATGATGGCATTTCCTTTCGTGTTGACCCTGTGCGTTTTTCTGTGAGTACGCAGCGGGGCCGGGTTACAGGTGGTGGTTAGTTACGACCGGGGCCATCAGGCCTCGGCCGGAGCCTCCTCGGCGGCAGCCGGCTCAGCGGCACCACCTGCGAGGATCGAGGGGTCCTCCGCGGCCTTGGCCTCGAGAGCGGCAGCGAGCTGCGCGGTCTTCGAGGGCAGAGCGTTGAAGGCGTACAGAGCCTGCGACAGCGACGCGGTGAACGCGCCCGCAAGCTTGGCGAGCAGGACCTCGCGCGACTCGAGGTCGGCAAGCTTGCCAACCTCAGCAGCGTCGATGGCCTTGCCGTCGAGGTACCCGCCCTTGATGACAAGGTTGGGGTTGGCCTTGGCAAAGTCACGCAGACCCTTGGCCGCCTCGACGACGTCACCCTTGATGAAGGCGATCGCGGTCGGGCCGGTCAGCAGGTCGTCGAAGCCTTCGATGCCGCTCTGGGTGGCAGCGATCTTGGCCAGCGTGTTCTTGACCACGGCGTAGTTTGCGTGCTCACCGAGCGAGCGACGAAGAGTCTTCAGCTCGCCCACGGTGAGACCGCGGTACTCGGTCAGCACGGCGCCGGTCGAGGCGCTGAACTCGTCAGCGATCTCGGCAACGGCAGCCTGCTTGTCAGCCCGCGCCATGGGTCTCCTTCTTCCGGGAATCGATTCCACCGGTGAGGGCCCTGCATGACAAACGCCCCGAGCGCAGGCTCAGGGCGTGACGTACGATCTCGTCTTGCTCTTCCCCTACGCTGGCCGTCCGCATCCTGCGGAACCTTCGATCGAGTGCATGCGCACCTGACAACCGGCGGTCTCTGGTTTCAGACAACAATTATGCGTACGCCGCGGGGTGCGGCCAAATCGGCGGGCAGTACCTTGGCGGCATGGAGAGCCATACCTTCGGAAGGATCGGTCGCTCGGCGTCGGTCATCGGTCTCGGCACCTGGCAGCTCGGCGCCGACTGGGGCGAGGTCAGCGAGTCGGATGCGCTGGCGGTGCTCGAGGCCGCGGTGGGCGACGGGGTGACCTTCCTGGACACCGCCGACGTCTATGGGGACGGCCGCAGCGAGCAGGTGATCGGGCGGTTCCTGCGGTCGCACGAAGGGATCTTCGTGGCGACGAAGATGGGGCGCCGGGTGGACCAGGTGCCCTCGAACTACACGCTCGCCGCCTTCCGCGAGTGGCTCGATCGCTCGCGCACCAACCTCGGGGTCGACACGATCGACCTGGTGCAGCTGCACTGCCCGCCGTCGGAGACGATCGAGTCCTCGGCGACCTATGACGCGCTGGACACCCTCGTCTCGGAGGGGGTGATCGCTGCGTACGGCGTCAGCGTGGAGACGTGCGACCAGGCCCTGGCCGCGATCGCGAGGCCCAACGTGGCCTCCGTCCAGATCATCCTGAACGCGTTCCGGCTCAAGCCGCTGGACCGCGTGCTTCCGGCGGCCGCGGAGGCAGGGGTCGGGATCATCGCTCGGGTGCCGCTCGCATCGGGGCTGCTGTCGGGCCGCTACTCGGAGTCGACGACGTTCGCCGCAGACGACCACCGCACCTACAACCGCCATGGCGAGGCCTTCGACGTCGGCGAGACCTTCTCCGGCGTCGACTTCGCCACCGGCGTCAAGGCCGCGCAGGAGTTCTCCGCTCTGGTCTCCGAGCACGGTCCCGAGGGCGCTACGCCCGCCCAGGTCGCGCTCGCCTGGGTCGCCCAGCAGCCCGGCGTCACCACCGTCATCCCCGGCGCCCGCAACACCACCCAGGCCCACGCCAACTCCGCCGCCGGCTCGCTGCCCGCGCTCTCCGAGGAGCTGCTCACCGGCGTACGCCGGATCTACGACACCCACTTCCGCGAGGC
Source organism: Nocardioides sp. NPDC023903 (assembly GCF_040639295.1). NCBI lineage: Bacteria > Bacillati > Actinomycetota > Actinomycetes > Propionibacteriales > Nocardioidaceae > Nocardioides > Nocardioides sp. NPDC023903. The sequence goes on from NZ_JBEZZS010000007.1 coordinate 82,630, forward strand.
CGTCCACTCCCGCTGGTGACGATCCCCCGCCGAGGCGTCACTCGCGTCGGCCGAGTGGGCACTGTGCTGCCGTCTCGGCCGACCTGAGTGACGTCTCGACCGACGGGCCTGACGTCTCGCCCGGCGTACAAATAGTGAGCCTCGGTAATGAATCGGGCAGAGTAAAGGCGTGACGACGGAGACGACGACCGAGTTCCGGTTCCGAGACATCGCGCTGGTGGCGTACGCGCCCTCGATCGTCAGCTCCATGGGGCACGGTGCGGTGATGCCGGTGCTGGCGCTACGGGCCTCCGACCTGGGCGCGGACGCGTCGATGGCCGCGTTCGTGGTCGCACTGCTCGGGATCGGGTCGCTGGCCACCTCGTTGCCCGCGGGGTCGCTGGTGGCGCGGATAGGCGAGCGGCGGACGCTGATGGGCGCCGGGGCTCTCGACGCGGTCGCGATGACCGTGGCGTTCCTCAGCAGCTCGGTCGCCGTGCTCGCCATCGCCGTGTTCGTGAGCGGGATGAGCTGGACGGCGTTCCTGATCGCGCGACAGGGCTTCCTCATCGACGCGACCCCGCTCTCCCATCGAGCCCGGGCGATGTCACTCCTGGGCGGGTCGTTCCGGCTCGGGGTCTTCGTCGGACCGCTGCTCGGCGCCGGGCTCATCCACCTCTTCGGTCTTCCCGCGGTCTTCCTGTTCGCGGCCGCGATGTCACTGTGCTCAGCGGTGATCGGCGGCTGGATGCCCGAGCTCGGCCGGACCCGCTCGCGCGAGCAGGGGCATCTGAGCGTACGCAGCGTGCTGTGGACCCACCGCCGGACCTTCGCCACGCTCGGGGTGGCGGTGGTGATCATCGGGATCTCGCGGTCCGTACGCACCGGCCTGCTCCCGCTCTGGGCCGACCACATCCACCTCGAGGCCTCGGTCGTGTCCCTGCTCTTCGCCGGGGCGGCGCTGGTCGACATCGCTCTCACGCTTCCCGGCGGCTGGCTGCTCGATCACCGCGGGCGTCAGGTCGTGGCGATCCCGGTGGTGCTCGCCGTCGGCCTCGGCTGCCTGCTGCTCCCCCTCACCCACGACGCGCTCAGCCTGGGCGCGGTGATGGCACTGATCGCGATCGGCAACGGCCTCGGCTCGGGGATCGTGATGACGCTCGGCGCCGATGCCGCACCTGCCGATGGACGCGCCCAGTTCCTCGGCGGCTGGCGGCTGTGCGGCGACCTCGGCGGCACCGGCGGACCGCTCCTGGTCTCCGGCCTGGCCGCGGTCTTCTCGATCGCCGCCGCTCCGGTCGCGCTCGGTCTCTTCTCGCTCGCCGGGGCGGTCTGGGTCGGCTACTGGACCGGCCACGCAGACCGTGTCCGACTACAGGCCCGGCTAGGGAACGAGCGCGCGTGAGAGTGCCTCCGCCAACGCTGCCTCGTCACCGGTGACGGTCAGGTCGGCGGACCGGGGCGTCGTACGACCCCAGAGAAGTAGGGCCAGGTCACGCGCGGATCCGGTCACGGAGACCTTCTGCACCGCGTTCGGAGCCCCGATCGCCCAGGTCTGCTCGATGTCGGTCGCGGTCAGCTCGATGCGGGTGACGACCTTGCGCGTACGCTTCAGGGCGATCTGCCGCGGGTACATCACGGTCAGCACCTCATCGACCGTGTCGGCCCAGAGCTCCGGGGTCGCCTCAGGTGCGGAGAGCCCGAGCGCGGCGCGGATGTCCCAGAGGTGGACCAGGGTCTCGTGCACCTGACGCCGGAACCAGAACGAGACCGGCCCACGGCCGTCCTCGGTCAGCCCGTTGAGGATCCGGCCGGTCGCCTCCGGCCCCAGCGTCGAGAGCGTCGCGCGCAACTCGGCGGCCTGGGCCTCATAGGCCGCGACCAGGTCCAACGGCACCGGCAACGGCTCCTCGTCCTCGTCGCGCGCCATCGCCGCAGCCCAGTGGTGCACCCCCGCCAGATGATCGGCCAGGTCTCCGATCGACCAGTCGTCGCAGGACGGAACCGGCACGTCCGGGTCGGCCTGCTTCAGCGCGGCCGCGAACTCGGCCTGCAGCGCACCGAGGGTCACGAAGTAGTCGTCAGGCGTTGGCACGTCGCAGACCCTACCGACCGCGAGGGTCGGTCTCAGCCGCATCTCGTCATGACCGCGGCGAGCCGCCTTTCCAGGCGCACCAGGTCGGCGGGGTCGGTGATGAACGACGTCTTGCCGGGCGGTGGGAGGAAGCCGACGACGTCCATCACGTCGAAGTACGGCTGCGACGGACGGCCGGTCGTCGTGACGTACGCATCGGCGAACCGGTCCGCGACCTCGGTCCCGTGCGTGATCGCAAGATTGGTTGCACAGTGGGCCACATCCAGCCAGGCCGGGCCGATCGACGTCTCGACCCAGTCGACGACACCGCTGACCTCGCCGCGATCCCACAGCACGTTGCGCGGCTGGAAGTCGCGGTGGATGAAGCAGGGATCGTACGCCGGTGGCTCGCCGCGCAGCAGCGCAAAGGCGTCCTCCCACAGACCTGCGTCCGCGGCCCACGCCGGGACGACGAACTTCGCCTCCCACGCCCATGACTGGTAGCTGCGTACGTCGATCGTCGGCTCGACCGCGTGAATGCTCGCCAGCAGCTCGGCGAGCCGCAGGAGCGAGGCGTCGTCGCTCCGCTGCGGCTCGATCGCCCCCGGAAGCAGCGTCATCAGGTGCGCCGGGTGTCCGCACCGCTCACCCGTGGCGTCGACCGCGAGCGACCGCGGCGCAGGAACTTCGGTGGTTGCGAGCATCCGCTGGGTCTCGCTCTCCCGGGTGGTGAGCTGCTCGCCGTGCGTACGCCACGGCTCGTTGGTCATCAGCCGGAGCACGACTGCCTCGTGCAGCCTCGGGGTGATCGCCAGCATGGTCGACGTCCAGCCACCAGAGAGGCGTCGCGCCTCACCGATCTGCTCCCCCAGCACTTCCTCGACCCACTCGAGCGCGGCAGAGCAGTCAACCCCGGGATCGGTTCGCACGCTGCAAACCTACTTCTGGCGGGCGCGGTGGGCGGCCGCTTTCACACGGCTTTGGCAGCGGGTGGAGCAGAATCGGCGGCCGGCGTTCTTGGAGATGTCCACGAAGACGCGGTCGCACGGGTCTGCCTGGCAGACGCCGAGTCGGCCGGCCAGGTCGGAGCCGATCGCCAGCGCGAGGCCGGCGGCGATTCCCGCACCCCAGCCGATGACGAGGCCGGGGTCGCGTCCGTGGAAGTGCAGGGCCCAGCCTCCCCCTCGGGCCCGGTCGAGCTGCGGTACCGAGCCCATCTCGCGCATGAGCGCGTTGACCGCGGTGGCGGCGGTGTCGAGGTCGCCGCCCGCCGCTGCCTCGAACACGACTCGCAGCGACTCGGCGAGCGCGACCATCCCGTCCGCATCGGCTTCCTCTGCCTGGGGCTGGTAGTCGGGACGGGCGAGCAGGTCGCTGACGACCTTCGCCCGCCGGCCAGAGGGAGGCGGCTGCACCGGGCGGGTGCCGTCGTGCCCCGGGGTCAGGGCGTTGACGAGTTTGCAGGCTTGCTCGGTCACCGTATGTACGTGACTGTCGAAATGTATTTGACCAGTCACGAGTTCGGGTCCTACTGTCTCGGCCATGACCGTCATTCAACCATTGACCAGTCACGGACGCACACGGTGGCCACGATCCCTCGTCGTGCTGGTCATCGCCCGAGCGGTCAACCGGCTGGGTTCGTTCGCGATGGCATTCATGGCGGTCGCCCTGGTCGAGGTGCACGGCGCATCCCTCGCCACGGCCGGCGCCGTCGTGACGGCCTTCGGTGTTGCCACCATCCCCTCGCGTCTCCTCGGCGGCTGGATGGCCGACACGGTGGGCCGCCGGCCGACCATCGTCGTGGGACTCGTCGCCTGCGCAGTGGCCCAACTGGTCATCGCCGCATCGGCCGGGATCACCGGCGCGCTGATCGGCGCGACGCTGCTCGGGTTGGCGTACGAGATCTACGAGCCCGCCTCGCAGGCGCTGATCGCGGAGTCGGTGGACGTCGAGCGGCGGCCGCAGGCGTACGGACTCTATGGCGCCGCGATGGCCGTCGCCGGTGTCGCGGCAGGAGCACTGGCCGCTCTCGTGGGTGGCGTCGACCTGCGCCTGCTCTTCGTCGCCGACGCGCTCACCTGTCTGTGCGCCGCGGTGCTCGTCCTCGCACTCGTACGCGACACCACGGCTCGGAGTCGGCGCCGGCAGCGGTCCGGGCCGAGTCCTTGGCGTGATCGCCGGCTCCTGACGATGCTCGCGCTCGGAACTGGGTTCGCCACCGCATGGATCCTGTGCACGATCGCTCTCCCGCTCACCGTCTCCGCCCGCGGGCACGACGCCGCGGCCACCGGCTGGCTCCTCGTGGTCGCCGCGCTGACCACGATCGCCGGGCAGCGCCTGCTCCGCGGCGCCGCCGCTCGGCCCTTCACGCTCATCCGCGCGGGACTGGTCCTGATGGCCGTCGGCTTCGCCGTCATCGCGTACGCAGCACCGCTGCCGCTCCTCGCGGTCGGCTCCGCGATCGTGGCACTCGGTGAGGTGCTTCTCCTCGGCCCACCGATCGCGCTCGTGGCCGGCCTGGCGGCCACCGACGGCTCGCGGGCGGGCTACCTGGCGGCGTACGGGACCTGCTGGGGGATCGCGCAGACGATCGGGCCGGTGCTCGCGACCGGTCTGCTGTCGCACGGGGTCCCGACGGTCTGGCTCGCGGGCGCGGGGCTCTGCCTCGGCCTTGCCGCCACCACCGCCAACTGTGGCCGGATGCTCACCGAGGTAACTCGGTGAGCATCCGCGCCTCAGAGCACCCGCGCGAGGAACGCCTGGGTGCGTTCGTGCTGGGGATTGCCGAGGACGTCGGCGGGGAGGCCCTCCTCGACGATCACGCCGCCGTCCATGAAGACCACCTTGTCGGCGACCTCGCGGGCGAAGCTCATCTCGTGAGTCACCACCATCATGGTCATGCCCTCGGCAGCCAGGTCCTTCATGACCGCCAGAACGTCCCCGACGAGCTCGGGGTCCAGCGCGGACGTCGGCTCGTCGAAGAGCATCATGTCGGGGTTCATCGACAGCGCCCGCGCGATGGCGACGCGCTGCTGCTGGCCACCGGAGAGGTGAGCCGGGTAGGCATCGGCCTTGTCCGAGAGCCCGACCTTCTCCAGGTTGGCCCGGGCGATCTCCAGCGACTCGGCCTTTCCGCGCTTCAGGACCTTCTCCTGCGCGACCGTCAGGTTGCGCAGCACGGTCATGTGCGGGAACAGGTTGAACTGCTGGAAGACCATCCCGATCCGCGCGCGCAGCGCGTCCACGTCGGCATCCGGATCGGTGATCTCGTCACCCTCGACCAGGATCGTGCCGCTGGTCGGCTCCTCGAGCATGTTCACGCAGCGCAGCAGCGTCGACTTGCCGGACCCGGAGGGCCCGACCACGCAGACCACCTCGCCCCGGCCGATGTGGAAGTCGATGCCCTTGAGCACCTCGTTGTCGCCGAAGTACTTGTGCAGCTGCTGTACGTCGATCGCGGCTGCGCCACGATCGGAGGTCGTCTGGGTCATCAGCGGGCCTTCCCGGACTTGGCTTCCATGCGGCGTACGACGATCGAGAGCGGCACCGTGATCAGCAGGTAGCACAGCGCGATCGTGACCATCGGAGTCAGGTTCGCGTTGGCATTCATGGCCTCGCGCCCGAACGCGGTGAGCTCGTACTCATCCAGCGACAGCCCGAGGATGTAGACCAGCGAGGAGTCCTTGGTGAGCAGGATCAGCTCGTTGGTCAGCGGCGGCAGGATCACCCGGAACGCCTGCGGCAGGACGATGGTGACCATCGCCCGGCTGTGCGTCATGCCCAGGGTGCGTGCCGCCTCGTACTGACCCTTCGGCACCGCCTGGATGCCGGCCCGGATCGTCTCGGCCATATAGGCGCCGCCGACCAGACCGAGCGCCAGCGTCACCGTGCCTAGGTTGCCGCCCGGGAGCTGCCGGCCGAAGGCGAGCGAGTAGCCGAGGCCCAGCACCAGGAACACGACCAAAGCAGGCAGACCGCGGAAGAGCTCGATGATTCCGGTGGAGATCCACCGGTAGGGGCCCACGCTCGAGAGCCTCATCAATGCGAGCACGAGACCCAACGCCAGTCCGAACGCAAACCCGCAGGCGGTGTAGATGATCGTGTTCTTGAGCGCGATCACGATGACATCGGGGAACTGCGCCGCCGCGATGTCGAGGTCGAGGAAGGCCCGTCTGATCTCGCCCCAGTCGGCGATCAGCGCGATGACGACGACCAGCAGCACCAAGATGGCGTACTGGATGTAACGGACGAGCGCCGCGCGTTTGCGCGGCGACATCCGTTTCTTGGGAACTACGGCCGCGCTACTCACTGCGCGGCAGCCTCCCCGAACCACTTGTTGTAGACCTTGTCATAGGCGGCCTTGTCGTTGATGCCCTTGTTGAGCACCTCGAGCAGCTTGTCGTTGCCGCCCTTCTTGACCGTGAAGCCGTACGCCTCACCAGTCTGGAACTCGCTGGTGATCTCCATGTCGGTGTTGGACTTCACGAAGTCGTAGAGCAGACCGTTGTCGTTGACACCGGCGTCGGCCTTGCCGGACTTGACCGCCTGCATCATCAGCGCGGAGTCCTCGAGCGTGATGATCTTGGTGTCCTTGGGGGCGTTCTCCTTGACGTAGTCGGCGCCGGTGGTCGCCTCCTGGACCGCGATGGTCTTGCCGCCGAGGTCCTCGAGCGCGGTGTAGCCCGCGCCCTTCTTGGTCATCAGGGCCTGGGTCGCCTCGAAGTAGGGCTCGGAGAAGTCCATGACCTTCTCCCGCTCCTCGGTGATCGTCATCGCGCCGGCGGCGACGTCACACTTGCCGGAGTTGAGGGCCTCACCGGAGACGATGGTCTCCCAGCCGATGTTGACGACCTCGGTCTCGAGCTTCTCGGCGTCGGCCGCGATCTTGAGCACGTCGATGTCGAAGCCGACGACCTCGCCGCCCTCGTTGAACTCGAACGGCTTGTAGGGAAGGTGCGTGCAGATGGTCAGGGTGTCGGCCTTGACCAGCTTCGCACCCGACGGGGAGGTGCCACCCTCGTCGCCGCCACCGCAGGCGGCGAGCGCCAGGCCGAGGACGGGAACGGTCAGGGCAGCAGCGAACTTCCGCAGATTCATGCGTGGCACTCTACGTGTCTTTGGACACCGATGGCCCGCTACCCCTTGCGGTGGCGGGCCATCGTAGTGTGATCGTGCCTCAACCGAGAACGGCGGCCCAGAACTCACAGTGGCTCGTCGCAGCCGTGTCCACCGGGCGAACCCCAGCCTGGCCAGGAGCCAGCTGAAGTACGTCGCCGGAGTCCCGGAAGGCCGGCCAACGAGGCGAACCGGGTGCGACCGGGCGACCGTGATGGGCGAACGAGGTCCAGTAGGCGACCATCGTGTCCGACAGCTTCTGTTGTCCGTTGTCGAGCTCACCGAGGAGCCCCGGGAACAGGAACGTCAGCTCGGTGGTGTGCTCCGCGCCCTCCTCGTAGCCGGGCAGGTCGATCAGCGGCGGTGCGCCCCGGTCGGCGAACTGGTAGGCGAAGACGGGCACCCCGGCGGCCTCGAGCTTCGCGAACGCCTTCTGATGGGCGCAGGTGGACAGTGCACCGGCCGAGTCGGTACGGATCGCGGCCAGGGCGTGCCGCGGCTCGTCGTAGGCGCTCGCCGGGTAGAGCCCGAGAACGGCCTCGGCAGCGGGGCCGTAGGTGCTGCGTACGATCTGCTCGTAGTTCTCCACCGTGATCGGCTGCGGATACTCGAGCCCGACGTAGAGCCGCATCTCGTCCAGGGTCGAGCCGTGCATCACCGGCACTCGGTTGAACCTTCCGGAGTCGATGGCATCGGGGTAGGTCCGCGGGAGCGCCCGCGGGTCGCCGACGACCGGTCCCGCGTTGAGCCCGGCCGCTGCGAAGGCCTCGATCAGTTCCTTGACGGGGGTGGCCCGCAGGCAGGCGGCCACATCAGCCGCCTCGCCGCAGCCCACCGCGGCGGCGAGCCGCTGGCCCTCGGCCTCGGAGCCCGCGTCGCTGCGCGCGCCGGCCGCACAGCTCCCGCTCTGCGGGATCGCCTTGTGGAAAAGTCCGGCGGCGGCAGGCGAGGCGATCTGGGCGCAGGTGTCGATCGACCCGGCCGACTCACCGAAGATCGTCACGTTGCCCCGATTGCCGCCGAAGGCAGCGATGTTGCGCTGCACCCAGCGCAGCGCGGCCTGCTGGTCGAGCAACCCGTAGTTGCCGGACTCGTACGCCCCGTCCAACCCGGGATGCGCCAACCAGCCGATCGCGCCGAGGCGATAGTTGACCGTCACGACCACCACGTCACCCTCGACGGCGAGCTTGCTTCCGTCGTAGCCGGAGCTGGAGCCGGTGGTGTTACCGCCGCCGTGGAACCACACCATCACCGGCAGCTTCCGCTTCGCCGGCCGGTCCGGGGCGAACACGTTGAGGAACAGACAGTCCTCGTCGTAGGTCGTCGCACCTCCGTACGCCGGGGCCTGCTGTGCACACTGGCCGCCCGGTTCGGTGGCGTCCCGCACCCCCGTCCACGAATCGGCCGGCGCCGGGGCGCGCCAGCGGAGCCGGCCGACCGGCGGGGCGGCGTACGGGATTCCCTGGAAGGTTCGGAAGCCGTCGTGGGCAACGCCGCGGACCGCTCCGTTGTCGGTCCGGGCCACTGGTTCGGGCGGTTCGGGCGGGTCTGCCGCGGCGGCGGTGACGCCCGCCGTCGCGACCAGGGCTACGGCAAGGACCGGGACGAGAGCACGAAGTCTGAGCACCGATGTTCCTTTCGTCGACCGTCCGAACCTAGGGGGTTGGCACCCTCGCCCGGCAGTGACAGAGGAACAGAAAGAAGACGTACGCAGCGCACAAATGCATCGAGCGCCGCCGCCCGGTCTGGGCGACAGCGCTCGGTGCTTAGGTCACACGTGAAGGGTGGATCTCGACCCGCAGTCGCGGCGTCGCAAGCTCAGCCGCGCGCTCGCTCGATCCCTTCGCGTTGTGACCCTGCTCGTTCCTCGCAGGGTCACAGGCTCAGGCCTCGTCCTCACCCGCCACGTTCTTGACGCGGTTGGGGTCGACCTGGACACCGGGGCCCATGGTGGTCGAGAGGGTGACCTTCTTCAGGTAGCGGCCCTTGGAGGAGGACGGCTTCAGACGAAGCACCTCCTCGAGAGCAGCGGCGTAGTTCTCAGCGAGTTGGGCCTCGGAGAAGGAGGCCTTGCCGATGATGAAGTGAAGGTTGGCGTGACGGTCGACCCGGAAGTCGATCTTGCCGCCCTTGATGTCGGACACGGCCTTGCCGGGGTCCGGGGTGACGGTGCCGGTCTTCGGGTTCGGCATGAGGCCACGGGGGCCGAGCACGCGGCCGAGGCGGCCGACCTTGCCCATCATGTCGGGGGTCGCGACGACGGCGTCGAAGTCGAGCCAGCCACCGGAGACCTTCTCGATGAGGTCGTCGCCACCGACGACGTCCGCGCCGGCCTCGCGAGCGGCCTCGGCCTTGTCCGGAGCAGCGGCGAAGACGATGACGCGCATCGTCTTACCGGTGCCGTGGGGCAGGCTGACGGTGCCGCGCACCATCTGGTCGGCCTTGCGGGGGTCGACGCCGAGACGCATGACGACGTCAACGGTCTCGTCGAACTTCTTCTTGCTGGAGGACTTGGCGATCTTGATCGCGGCCAGCGGGGCGTAGAGCTCGTTCTTGTCGAACGTCTCTTCCGCCGCGCGGTAGGTCTTGCTGCGCTGCATGGTGAATTCCTTAAGGGTTAAGAGGAGATGTGGTTAGCGAGCCAGCGCGGCTCTCCCACGGTCAGTCGGTGGTGACGCCCATGGAGCGGGCGGTGCCCTCGACGATCTTCATCGCGGCGTCGATGTCCTCCGCGTTGAGGTCGGGCAGCTTGGTGGTCGCGATCTCGCGCACCTGGTCCTTGGTCAGCTTGCCGACCTTGTCCTTGTGCGGGACGGACGAGCCCTTCTTGAGGCCGGCGGCCTTCTTGATCAGCTCAGCGGCCGGCGGGGTCTTCGTGATGAAGGTGAACGAGCGGTCCTCGTAGATGGTGATCTCGACGGGGACGACGTTGCCGCGCATGGACTCGGTCTGGGCGTTGTACGCCTTGCAGAACTCCATGATGTTGACGCCGTGCGGACCGAGCGCGGTACCGACCGGCGGGGCCGGGGTCGCGGAGCCGGCCTGCAGCTGCACCTTGACGAGCGCTGCGATCTTCTTCTTCGGAGGCATTCTTGAGATCTCTTCCTTCTCGTGGTCATGACGAAGCCGCTTGTACGTTTCGGCCTCTGCCACCTGCGGTGTTGCTCTCGCAACTGGTCAATTGTCCGTGATCCGTCCGGGTTCACGAAATCAGCGGAGGCGGCCCACTCAGTGGGACCCCCTGAGTGACGGCCACCACTGCCCTTGGCATACTCCCCCGGGGATTTACAAAGGGAGCTGAATTGTTCAATCGACGTCTGTCCATGTTCGCCGCCCTCGTGCCGCTGGCCGCGCTCTCGGCCGCGTGGACCGCCGCAGCCACCGGCACCGGGTTCGATCCTGTCGAACCCGTGACGCTGCCCGGCGGCGAGACCCTGGTGACGTCGGTGATCGACCAGCCCGCGAGCGTCACCAAGCCCGCGCCGGCACAAGGGGCTCGCAAGGGCGCGCGTACGGGCACGATCGCCGTCGCGATGGCGCAGGGAAGCGACATCCCGATGTCGGCGCTGGCCGCCTACCAGCGTGCGGCCGCCGTCGTCACCACCGCCGACCGGGCCTGTGCCCTCGACTGGACGCTGCTCGCCGCTGTCGGGATGGTCGAGTCCGACCACGGACGCCTGAAGAGCAGCCGGCTCGATGACTCGGGCAAGGCCACGCCTCCGATCTACGGTCCCGCACTGACCGCTCCCGCCGGCGACCCCGCACCCGACACCGACGCCGGTGCCGTCGACAAGCTCACCAGCGGCGACCGGGCCGTCGGGCCGATGCAGTTCATCCCCTCGACCTGGCCGTTGGTCGCCGTCGACGGAGACGGCGACGGCGTACGCGACCCGCAGGACATCGACGACGCCGCCCTCGCCGCCGCCGTCTACCTCTGTTCCGGCGACGAGGACGTCTCCACCGATGCCGGCAAGAAGGCCGCGCTCACGCGCTACAACCGCAGCGAGGCGTACGTCTCCACCGTCCTGAAGATCGCCAAGGGCTACTCCGACAGCCCCTACGGCGGCGACGACATCGAGCTCGCCGCCGCGCCCGCGCACGCCGAGCCGAACCCCGGCCGCCCGGGGCAGAATGCGGCGAAGAGGGCCGACAAGAAGCCTGCCAAGAAGAAGCCCGGCACCACCACGCCGAAGCCGAGCGCCGGCACCCGGCCCTCGAACGAACCGAGCCCGACCCCCTCGACGGCCCCCAGCCCCAGCCCCACTCCCACCGACGACGGCAGCTGGGCCTCGATCTCCGAGCGGCGCGGCATCTGTGCCGCCGAGCTGTCCTCCCGCTTCCCCGACCTCGCCGACGGCTGGGACACGAACCGCGCCGTCGACTCCTGCAGCATCCGGCTGCTCGGCAAGACCGTCCCCCAGGCCAACGCCGCCGTCCCCGGAGTCGTCACCGACATCACCGGGTACGTCGAGTGGCTGATCAAGACGCTGCCGTGACGCTTCCTTCCGACCCCCGAATGCCCACTTGGCATTCCGGATAGGCTCGAAGCAGGGCCACAGTCGTCCAGGTCATTCTCGACACTGGCATGGTGGCAAACCCGAGGCGGTGGCACATGGCCACACCCGCCGCGTCTCGGTCGGCCTCGGCCCACGAGGCGTGGTGGAAGTCGGCGGTGGTCTACCAGATCTACGTCCGCAGCTTCGCCGACTCCGACGACGACGGCATCGGTGACCTACTCGGCATCGTGGAGCACCTGGACTACCTCCAGGAACTGGGGATCGATGTCATCTGGCTGTCCCCGGTCTACCGCTCGCCGCAGGAGGACAACGGCTACGACGTCAGCGACTACCAGGACGTCGATCCGCTCTTCGGCACCCTGGAGGACCTCGACCGGCTGCTCGCGGAGGTCCACCTGCGGGGCATGAGGCTGATCATGGACCTCGTCGTCAACCACACCTCGGACCAGCACCCTTGGTTCCTCGCCTCGCGCGGCTCTCGTGAGGCAGCCACCTCCGAGTGGTACTTCTGGCGGGATGCCCGGCCGGGGACGGTGCCCGGTGAGCCCGGGTCGGAGCCGAACAACTGGGGTGCGTCCTTCGGCGGGTCCGCATGGGAGTGGGTGCCGGAGCGAGGCCAGTACTACCTGCACCTGTTCGCACGGTCCCAGCCGGACCTGAACTGGGACAACCCGGACACCCGCGAAGCGGTCTTCACCATGATGAACTGGTGGCTCGACCGCGGGATCGACGGCTTCCGGATGGACGTCATCAACTTCATCTCCAAGGACCCCCGGCTCCCCGACGCGCCACTCAACCGTGACGGATACGGCGACGGGATGCCGTACTTCAGCCATGGCCCCCGGATCCGCGACTATCTGGCCGAGATGAAGAGCCGGGTCTTCGACTCGCGGCCGGGCAGCTACCTCACTGTGGGCGAGATGCCAGGGGTCACGCCCGAGCAGGCCCGGGAGTTCACCGACCAGGTGCACGGCCAGCTGGCCATGGTGTTCCAGTACGAGCACGTCACCCTCGACGCGGACGGCGACAAGTGGACCCAGCGGCGGATGAGTGTGAACGACCTGCGGCACACGCTCGCGAAGTGGCAGACGGCCCTCGGCGAGAGCGGATGGAACAGCCTCTACTGGAACAACCACGACCAGCCCAGGGTCGTCTCCCGCTACGGCAACGACACGACGTACTGGCGCGAGTCGGCGACCGCCCTGGCCACGGTGCTGCATCTGCACCGGGGCACGCCGTACGTCTTCCAGGGCGAGGAGATCGGGATGACCAACACCCGGTTCGCCGGCATCGACGACTTCCGGGACATCGAGTCGCTCGACTACTACGCGAGAGCGGTCGGTACGCACCGCGTGAACGCCGCCGTCGCGCTGGACACCTTGCGACGCCGGAGCCGGGACAACGCGCGTACGCCGATGCAGTGGAGCGCCGCGTCCGGCACCGGCTTCACGACCGGGAGCCCCTGGATCGGCGTCAATCCCAACCACAGCTGGTTGAACGTCGCCGCACAGCGCGGCGCGCCGGGCTCGGTCTACGAGTACTACCGCGCCCTGATCGCGCTGCGGCACCGCCTGCCGGTCGTGGTGGACGGGCACTTCGCCGCCATCGACACGGGCCGTGACCAGATCTACGCCTTCAGGCGCCAGCTGGGTGACGTGACCCTCACCGTCGATGCGAATCTGTCCGACCTGCCGGTCTCCGTCGACCGCGACGACCGGGTGGCTCGTGAGCTGGTGCTGGCCAACTACCCCAGGAGCAGGATCGATCCCGATCGGCTGGAGCCCTGGGAAGTCCACGTCTACGTGAGGTAAGGGCCCGGCGGTTAGGCTGGGGCCAAGACTGCAGGACACCTGCCGCTCGACGCGGACATCGCAAGGGCACATGGCAGCGGTGTCGGCAGCAACCCGCAGACAGTGGGCAGATGCCTTCGTATCTCGACAATCGTCCGAAGACAGTCGGAAACATCTACTTCGTCTGGAACCCGCACCAGCCGCTGCCGGCAGGCACCGGGGGCACCGAGAACTACACGATCGGCCACGTCCGCGAGCTCAATCGCCGCGGCATCAACGCCCACGTCGTCACCATCGGCGTCGGAATGACGGACGGGCGCGACGAGTTCGCGGACATCCCCTTCCTCTCGATCGCGAGCGTCGCGGACGTCGGCGAGCTGAACGGGGTGGTCATCTTCGTCGCCGAGTTCCCCGTCGTGGCGACCAGGCAACCCGCGTACCAGATGCTGCATGTGCCACCACCGGGAGGCGCCGTCGACCGGACCCGCATCGCGGCCACCATGCAGGACCGATCGCTGATCGCGACCAGCCGGTTCTCGGCGCAGTTGTGGGCCGAGTTCCTCGACGTCGACATCGACACCATCAGCATCGTCTACCCCTACGCCGAGGCGTGCTTCAGCACCGAGGTACGCCCGCCCGCCGACGAGGCCGGGATTCGCATCCTCTACGCGGGCCGGCTGAGCCCGGAGAAGGGGATCTACACATTGCTGGCGATGCTCGATCTGGACCCGGTCGGCCAGGAGCGGGCCTTCACCTGCACGGCCACGACCGCCGGCTCCGACAAGCCGCAGGGCCGCAACATCGAGCGGGTCCTCGAAGCGCATCCCAGCGTTCGGCTCGTGCCCCGGCGGACCACTTCGCGCGCGATGGCCACGTTGATGGCCCAGCACGACATCATCGTCATGCCCTCCAACAGCCAGTACTGGCACGAGACCTTCGGCATCGTCTCGATCGAGGCCCAGCACTCCGGCTGTCGCGTCGTCGCCTCTGACGACGGAGGGCTCCCCGAGACGGACTGCGGCTCGATCACCCTGGTCGCCCCCGACGACCCCGCTGCGCTGGCGCGAGGCGTCCGCGCCGCCGCCGCCCAAGGCGAGGTCGACGAGCTCGTCAGGTTCAACGCTGCCGCCCGGTTCACCGTCGACAACTCGGTCGACGGCCTCATCGACGTTCTGCTGATGCCGTCACCTCTCACGCCTGCCGCCGTCGTACGGGACTTGGAGACTCTCGTCCTGATGCCGGCTGCCGACGATCCGCAGGAGCTCTCGGCCTTGCAGACGCCTGCCTGACCTGCGCTCAGTGACGAAACGGCATCAGGCCCCTTGCTCGCGGATGCGGGCAAGGGGCCTGATTGCTACGGGAAAGTGGGTCTCGACCCGCTCAGACCTTTTCAATCTGGTTGAAGCTGAGCTCGACCGGGGTCTCGCGGCCGAAGATCTCGACGAGCGCCTTGACGCGCTGCGACTCGGCGTTGAGCTCGGTGATGGTCGCGTGGAGGGTGGCGAAGGGGCCGTCGACGACGGTGACCGAGTCGCCCTCGGCGAAGTCGACGACCTCGACGGGCTTCTTGGCGGTGCCGGTGGCACCGGAGCTGGCGGACGCGGCCTCACCGGCGGCGGCAGCCTCGGCCTCGGCCTGGGCGACGACCGCGGGGGCGAGCATGTTCTCGACCTCGGTCATCGACAGCGGCACCGGCTGGTGGCTGTGGCCGACGAAACCGGTGACCGACGGGGTGTGGCGTACGGCCGCCCAGGACTCGTCGGTGAGGTCCATCCGGACCAGCACGTAACCCGGGAGAACGGTGCGCTTGACCATCTTGCGCTGGCCGTTCTTGATCTCCGGGACCTCTTCGGTGGGGACCACGATCTCGTGGATGTAGTCCTCCATGTTGAGGGAGACGATGCGGTTCTCCAGGTTGGACTTCACCCGGTTCTCCATGCCGGAGTAGGTGTGGATCACGAACCAGTCGCCCGGCTTGGCCCACAGCTCACGGCGGAACGCCTCGAGCGGGTCGTCGTCAGCAGCCTCGGGGGCCTCGCCCTCGACGATCTCGTCGAAGGACGACTCGGCCTCGCCGGCGTCGCCGGACTCGTCAGCCTCGTCGAACTCGGCCTCTGCAGGCACGTCGGAGGCGGCCTCGGCCGTCTCGAGGACCTCGGTCTCCTCGGTGTAGTCCTGCTCAGACACGTCCTGCTCCAAACCGTTGATTGTGTGTATCGGGTTGTTCCGCGGGCCGGGGCCCACGCGATCACGCGTCGCGGCCGCCGAACACCCAGAACATCAACTTGCCGAACCCGAGGTCAAGGCCCGCGGTGATCGCCATCATGACCAGGACGAAGACCAGAACCACGATGAAGTACGTCGTGAGCTGCTGCTGCGTCGGCCAGACGACCTTGCGGAGCTCGGCCACGACCTGGCGGTAGAACGTCGGGAGACTGGTGCGCTTCTCCGTCTTCTTGTCGTTCGGAGTCGGGACTGCCTTGCTGTCCGTCACGCCGCCACCTTCTCTCGAAAACGTTTCCATCGCTGGTCCGGCTTTGCAGGGCACGAGGGACTTGAACCCCCAACCTTCGGTTTTGGAGACCGATGCTCTGCCAGTTGAGCTAGTGCCCTACGGAGGTCTGCATCAGAGGCGCGGTTGAGGGCGCAACTGACCATGTGGGAAGACCACCAACGGTGAGTCTACGCACGCGGCTCAACGCGTTCCAAACCGGGACCCCTCGACCCATAGGATTGCTGACATGACCTCAGATCCCCGTCCCCTCGCCGAGCTCTCGCGCGAGGAACTCGAAGCGTTCGCAACGGAGCAGCGCACGGCGTACGACAACTTGGTGGCCAAGGGCCTGAAGCTGGACCTGACCCGGGGGAAGCCCTCCGCGGACCAGCTCAACCTCTCCGACGGCCTGCTCCATCTCCCCAAGACGACGACCGCCCCGGACGGCACCGACACGCGCAACTACGGCGGCCTGGCGGGCGGCATCGAGATCCGCGAGATCTACGCCGAGCTGCTCGGCCTGGACACCGATCAGCTCATCGCCGGCGGCAACTCGAGCCTCACGATGATGCGCGACACGCTGATGTACCTGTGGCTTCACGGTGCCGTCGACAGCGAGCGCCCGTGGGGGCAGGAGGAGACGGTCAAGTTCGTCTGCCCGGTGCCGGGCTACGACCGTCACTTCACGCTCCTGGAGTGGTTCGGGATCGAGATGGTGACCGTGCCGATGCACGCCGACGGTCCCGACGCCGACGCCATCGCCGCCCTGGTCAAGGACGACCCGACGATCAAGGGCATGTGGCTGGTCCCGACCTACGCCAACCCGACCGGTGACACCACCTCGCAGGAGATCGCCGAGCGGCTCACCTCGATGCCGACCGCGGCCCCCGACTTCAAGATCTTCTGGGACAACGCCTACGCGCTGCACCACCTGACCCCGGCCGAGACCAAGACCGCCGATGTCGTCTCGCTGGCCAACGCCGCCGGCAACCCCCACCGTCCGCTGGTCTTCGCCTCGACCTCCAAGGTCACCTACGCGGGTGCGGGCGTCGGTTTCTTCGGCGGTTCGAAGGAGAACGTCGCCTGGTGGCTCGACCACCTCAGCCACGGCGCGATCGGGCCCGACAAGGTCAACCACCTGCGGCACGCGGAGTTCTTCGGCTCGGCGGCCGGCGTACGCGAGCACATGGCCAAGCACCGCGACCTGCTCGCGCCGCGGTTCGCGGCCGTCGAGGACGCGCTCACCGACGAGCTCGGTGCGCTCGGCGTGGCGACCTGGACCAAGCCCGCCGGCGGCTACTTCGTCAGCCTCGACGTGCTCCCGGGCACCGCGACCCGGGTGATCGAGCTGGCCAAGGGCGCCGGCGTCGCGCTGACCCCGGCCGGTTCGGCGTTCCCCGGCAAGGTCGACCCGGAGGACACCAACATCCGGCTGGCGCCGTCGTTTCCGCCGTTGGAGCAGGTCAGCGGGGCCATGGAGGTCGTCACGGTGTGCGTGAAGCTCGCCGCTGCGGAGAAGCTGCTCGCGTGACCGAGGACCGACGCGACCTGCGTACGCTGCCGAAGGCGCATCTGCACCTGCACTTCACGGGTGCGATGCGCCACGAGACCCTGCTCGAGCTGGCCACCCGCGACGGGATCCGGCTGCCCGACCAGCTGGTCTCGGAGTGGCCGCCGGCGCTGAGCGCGGCCGACGAGAAGGGCTGGTTCAGGTTCCAGCGTCTCTATGACGTGGCGCGCTCGGTGCTGCGCACCGAGGCGGACATCCGGCGGCTGGTCATGGAGGTCGCCGAGGACGACGTACGCGACGGCGGCAGGTGGCTCGAGATCCAGGTCGACCCGTCGGGCTATGCGGCGAAGTTCGGCGGGATCACGGCCTTCACCGACCTGGTGCTCTCGGCCGTCGGCGAGGCGGAGCGGGCGACCGGGCTCGGGATCGCGGTGATCATCGCCTCCAACCGCACCCGGCACCCGATGGACGCGCGCACGCTGGCGCGCCTGGCCGGGCAGTACGTCGACCAGGGGGTGGTCGGCTTCGGGCTCTCCAACGACGAGCGGCGTGGACGGACTGAGGAGTTCGACCACGCCTTCCAGATCGCCGAGCGAGCCGGTCTGCGGCTGATGCCGCACGGCGGTGAGCTGCGCGGGCCCGAGCACATCCGCACCGTGCTGAGGTCGCTGCACGCGACCCGGCTGGGTCACGGCGTACGCGCTGCCGAGGATCCGGCGCTGCTCGAGGAGATCGTGCGTGCGGGCGTCGCGTTGGAGGTCTGCCCGACCTCCAACGTGTCGCTCGGCGTCTACTCCGACCTGACCTCGGTGCCGCTGCCGCAGCTGCTCGACGCGGGTGCGACCGTGGCTCTGGGCGCCGACGACCCGCTGCTGTTCGGGTCCCGGCTGGCGGCGCAGTACGCCACCATGCGGGCCGCTCACGAGCTGTCCGACGAGACCCTCGCCGACCTGGCGCGGATGTCGATCACCGCCTCGACCGCACCCGAGTCGACCAAGAAGGGTCTGCTCGCCGAGATCGACGACTGGATCAACACGCCCTCGCAACCCACGGATCCGGCAAGTTAAGACAGAATGTCGGCCATGACGAACCCGTCCGACGATCAGTCCGACCCCAACAAGCCGGCCGACGCCTCCACCCCGCCTCCGCCGACCCCGTCCGAGCCGGCCGACTCCGACGCGACCCAGGTGGCGACTCCGCCTGCGTCGACGCCGCCTGCGCCGACCCAGCCGATGTACGGCCAGACCTACGGTGAGCAGCCGTCGAACCCCTACGGCGGGGCGACGTTCGACCAGAAGCCGCCGGCCCCGCCGACGGCTGGCTACGGGCAGACGCCTCCGCCGCCGGCCTACGGCGGTCAGCCGAACTACGGTGGTCAGCCGGGCTACGGCCAGGCGCCCTACGGTGCTCCTGCTGCGTACGCCGGTCCGGTCGGCACCCCGGACTCGGGCGCGACCACGGCGATGGTCCTGGGCATCGTCGGGCTGGTGGGGTCTTTCCTCTGTGGTCTCCCCATCGTCCTCTCGCCGTTCGCGCTGTTCATGGGTCTCTCCGCCAAGAAGCGGATCGACGCGTCGGCCGGCGCCCTGACCGGCCGAGGCAACGCGCAGGCGGGCTTCATCCTCGGCATCATCGGCACCGTCCTGCTGGCCCTGAGCATCCTTCTGATCGTCGTCGTCATCATCATCGGAGTCAGCGGCGGATTCGACGACCCGGGCTACGACAGCGGCTACGAGACCTACGACAGCGAGTTCTGAGAGATGACGGACACGCCCCCGCCCTACCAGCCCGCACCGGCGCCTTACGGCTTCCCGCAGCCCCCTCCGCATCCCGAGGCCAACTCGGCGATGGTCCTCGGGATCGTCGGGCTGTGCCTGTCGGTCATGTGCGGCGGGATCGGCGTCTTCGTCGCACCGTTCGGATGGGTCAAGGGCAAGCGGGTGATGGCCGAGATCGACGCCAACCCGGCTGCCTACGGCGGGCGCGGCAACGCTCAGGCCGGGTTCATCACCGGCCTCATCGGGACGATCTTCGGGGCGCTCTACATGCTCTTCTGGATCGCCTACATCATCTTCATCATCGTGATGATCGTCGTCGCCTCCAACGAGACCGACAGCACGACGTTCGACAGCATCAACGCGATGCTGATCAGCCGAATCTGACGGATGGACTGCGGCTACTTCACCTCCGGCGCCTGCCGCTCCTGCCGCTGGCTGGAGATGGCGTACGCCGACCAGCTCGCGCAGAAGCAGCAGCGGGTCGCGGCGGCTCTCGGTGACGTACGTTGGGAGGAACCGGTCTCCAGCCCGGAGGCCGGTTTCCGCAACAAGGCGAAGATGGTCGTCGCCGGCTCGGTGGAGGCACCGATGCTGGGGATCCTGTCGCACGACGGTCTCGGAGTGGACCTGCTCGCCTGCGGGCTGCACACCCCGGGGCTGCAGGCCGCGCTGCCGGTCCTGTCCCGGTTCGTCACGACCGCGCAGCTGACGCCCTACTCGGTGCCCGAGCGGCGCGGCGAGCTCAAGCACGTGATCGTCACCGAGGCGCCCGGCGGGGAGCTGATGGTGCGCTGGGTGCTGCGGTCCACCGAGGCGCTGGCCCGGCTGCGCAAGCACCTTCCGGCGCTGCTGGACGAGCTCCCGATCGGCGTCGCCTCGGTGAACATCCAACCGGAGCACAAGGCCGTCATCGAGGGCCCCGAGGAGATCTTCCTGACCGCCCGCGAGGCGCTCACGATGGAGGTCAACGGGATCGGCCTTCGGCTGCGCCCGCACTCGTTCTTCCAGACCAACACCGATGTCGCGGCGGCGCTCTACCGCCATGCCCGCGACCTGGTCTCCGCGGCGTCGCCGAGGTCGGTGTGGGACCTCTACTGCGGCGTCGGCGGCTTCGGGCTGCACGTCGCCGCACCCGGGCGGGAGGTGCTCGGTGTCGAGTCCAGCGAGCAGGCCATCGAAGCCGCGGCCTCGACCGCCGCGGAGCTGGGGCTGCCGGGCACCAGCTGGGTGGCCGGAGATGCGGCGGTGTACGCCATCTCGGCCGGCTCCGCGCCCGACCTGGTCATCGTCAACCCGCCGCGGCGCGGGATCGGCTCCGCGCTCGCCGGGTGGTTGGAGCAGTCGGGGGTCGAGCACGTCGTCTACTCCTCGTGCAACGTCGACACCCTCGCCCGCGACCTGCGCGAGATGCCCTCGTTGCGACCGGTGTCGGCGCGACTGCTCGACATGTTCCCGAACACCGATCACCACGAGGTTCTCCTGCTCCTGCAGCGGACCTGATGCCGAGTCGGCTCGTTCTAACGCGCCGACTCGACCTTGAATCTCGTCATTTCGCGCCGACTCGGCGTGATCTCGTCAGGGTTAGAGCACCGAGGACGAGGCCGGCGAGGCCGAGGACGACCGCCATCCCGCCGCCGACCACGCCGTTGCCGGTGCCAGGTCCGCCGTCGGCGACGAGCAGGTTGACGACGCCGACGACCACGGAGATCGTGCCGCACCCGAGCGCCACGACGGCACCGTTGCGGCCATGGTTGCCGATGCCGCGTACGGCACGGCTCAGCGCCGCTGCGCCGGCCACCGCTCCGGCCAGGCCGACGAACGCCGCGAGCGTCGCCCACAGCCGGCCGGTGGTGAGTGTGTAGGCGCCGACTTCAGGGTCGGCAGCGCTGATGAGCAAGTCATTGAGGGACATTGAGGACTCCTTCGTTCGAGTTCGATCTGATGACTCGATCCTCCCGTCGGCGCACGCCGGAGTCGTCCTGCCTGCGTGGACTCTTCGGCGCCGTCGCTACTGTGTACGTGGTAGCCGGAAGTCCTACGCCAGAGGGACTCGCGGGCGCCGCAGCGGGCATATCCTGCTCGCATGGCCAGGCAGCGGATCACGGTCGGGGACTGGGTCATCGCCGCTGGTGTGGCCGTGGCCCAGCTGGCTGCTGCGCTGAGCGGCGATCGACCCGGCTCCGGCTACGAGCTTCTCGGCTACGCCGCGCTGGTCGCGAGCGGCCTGGTCCTGGTCCTCCGGCGCCGGGCGCCGGTGGCCGTGCTGGTCGCCTGCGGTGCGTGCGGGCTGGCGTTCCAGGCGCTCGGGTTCGACGTCGCGGTGATCGCGTTCCTGGTCGCGGTCTACGCAGCCGTGCGGGAGGGGCACCGGCTGGTCACCGTGCTGGCCGCGGTGGTGATGCAGAGCGGGCTGTTCCTGGTGGCGTACGCCTCCGTGGGTGACTTCGGCGCCGCGTCCGAGCAGGCGCGCGGGGCCCTGGAGATCGCCTGGCTGATCGCGGCGGGCGCCGCCGGCGAGGCGCTCCGGCAGGCCGAGCGGCGTGCCGACGAGGCCGAGCGCACCCGCGAGGCCGCCGCCCAGCGCCGAGCCGACGACGAGCGCCTCCACATCGCCCGCGAGCTGCACGACTCCCTCACCCACCAGATCTCGGTCATCAAGATCCAGTCCGAGGCCGCGGTCCACGTGGCCCAGCGGCGTGGTGAGGAGGTCCCCGAGTCGCTGCTGGCGATCCGGGAGGCCGGGCGCGAGGCCGCCCGGGAGCTGCGGGCGACACTGACTGCGCTGCGTGACGACGATCCGAACCCGCCGCGAGGGCTCGAGGACGTACGCGACCTGGTGGGATCCGCCGGATCCACCGGCCTGGACGTCACCCTGACCGTCGACGGGCAGCCCGGCGCGGTGCCGGTCGCGGTGGGTCGGACGGCCTACCGGATCGTCCAGGAGGCATTGACCAACGTGACCCGCCACGCCGCGGCTACCACCGCGTCGGTCCACATCGACCACCGGCCCGACTCCCTCGGGATCCGGGTCGAGGACAACGGCACCGGTGCACCGGCGACGACGGTGCCCGGCATCGGGTTGCTCGGGATGCGGGAGCGGGTCTCCGCCCTCGGAGGTCAGCTGCGGGCACAGCCCCGCGAGGAGGGCGGTTTCATGGTCGAGGCGCGGCTGCCGGTGGAGCGTACGTCGTGATCCGGGTGCTCCTGGTCGACGACCAGCCGCTCATCCGCAGCGGTTTCCGCGCCCTTCTCGACATCGAAGACGACATCGAGGTGGTCGCCGAGGCCGCCAACGGCGTCGAGGCGGTCGCGCTCGCCCGCGAGCATCTGCCCGACGTGGCGATGGTCGACATCCAGATGCCCGTGGCCGACGGTCTCGAGGCGACCCGGCGGATCGCCGCCGACCCGGCGCTGGCTGACGTGCACGTCGTGATCCTGACCAACTACGGCATGGACGAGTACGTCCTCGAAGCCCTGCGCGCCGGCGCTGCCGGGTTCCTCGTCAAGGACGTCCAGCCGGAGGACTTCGTGCACGCGGTGCGGGTTGCGGCGCGAGGCGACGCGCTGCTGGCGCCGTCGGTCACCCGCGCGCTGATCGACCACTACGTCAGCCAGCCCTCCCCGGCCGACGCTCCCCTCGGCCTCGCCGAGCTCACCAACCGGGAGCGCGAGGCGGTCGCTCTGGTCGCTCGGGGCATGACCAACGACCAGGTCGCCGAGGCCATGGTGATCAGCGTGCTGACCGCCAAGACCCATATCAACCGGGCGATGACCAAGCTGCACGCGCGCGACCGCGCTCAGCTCGTCGTGTTCGCCTACGAGTCCGGGCTGGTCGCTCCTAGAGCTCCACGCCGAGCATGACGGGCTCGTTGACGAGCACGATCCCGTACGCCGCCTCGACCCCGTCGCGTACCTCTCTCGCCAGGGCGAGCAGGTCCTCGGTCGTGCCCTCGCCGCGGTTGGTGAGGGCGAGGGTGTGCTTCGTGGAGAGGGACACGCATCGGTTGCCGTGGCCCTTCTTGAAGCCGGCGTGGTCGATGAGCCAGGCGGCGGAGGTCTTCACCGTGCCGTCGGGCTGCGGGTAGGCCGGAGCGCCCTCGGGCACGTCCTCGGGAGCGACCACGGGGTTGGTGAAGAACGAGCCCGCCGACCAGGTGTCGTGGTCGGCCTCGTCGATGACCATGCCCTTGCTGCGGCGCAGGGACAGGACGGCCTCGCGGATCTGCTTGGACGGCACCCGAGTGCCCTGCTCGACGCCGAGGGCGCCGGCGAGCTGGGCGTACGCGATCGGGGAGCCGGTCTCGCCATCGATGCCGAGCCGGAAGGTGACCTCGAGGACCACGTATCGGCCAGGTCGCGCCTTGAACCGCGACCACCGATAGCCGAACGCGCACTCCCCGGCGGTGAAGCTCCGCACCTCGCGAAGCTCGCGGTCGAACACCTTGACCGAGGTGATCGTCTGGGAGACGTCCTGGCCGTACGCCCCGACGTTCTGGATGGGAGTCGCGCCGACGCTGCCGGGGATGCCGGAGAGCGCCTCGACGCCGCTCCAGCCCTTGTCGACGGCGGTCGTCACGAAGTCGTCCCAGGTCTCGCCGGCAGCCACCGTGACTCGTACGCCACCCTCGACCGGCTCCGCCGCGACACCTGTCGTCGCCAGCTTGATGACGGTGCCTGGGAAGCCGGCGTCGGCGACGACCAGGTTGCTGCCGCCGCCGAGGACGAGCACGTCCTTCCCGGCCGCGTCGGCCGCGGTCACGGCCTCGATGATCTCCGCCTCGGTGGTCGCGTTGACGAACTCCGCCGCTGGGCCGCCGAGATGGAAGGTGGTGTGGCGAGACAGTGACTCAGACACGTACGGAGACCTTCGGCATGCCGAGGACCTTCTGGTCGCCGGAGAGGACGGTCAGGGCGATCGTCGCCAGCCCGTCCTCGACCGACTTCACGGTGCCGCTGATCGTCACCGAGGTGCCCTCGTCGTCATCGGGCACGACGACCGGGTTGGTGAACTTGGAGCCGAAGTCGACGACCTCGGCCCCGTCGGTCCACTCCGAGACCGCTCGGGCGACCAGCGCCATGGTGAACATGCCGTGGGCGATCACGCCGGGGAGGCCGACGGCGGTGGCGATCCGGTCGGACCAGTGGATCGGGTTGAAGTCGCCGCTCGCGCCGGCGTAGCGCACCAGGGACGCCCGGGTGACGGGGTAGGTCTTCGCGGCCAGCTCGGCGCCTGCTTCGAGTGCCATCACGCGACCTCCGCCGCTCGGTGGACCAGGGTGGCCGAGGTGGTGCACACGACCACCCCGGAGTCGTCGGTGATCTCCGAGACCGTACCGATGATGTCGTTTCCGCCGATCTGTCGCAGCGAGGCGACGCTCAGGGTCGCGACCAGCACGTCCCCCGGCGCGATCGGCCGGGCGTACGAGAACTTCTGCTCACCGTGCACGATCCGCGACAGCTCGACCTGGACGTCGTCCAGGAAAGCGTTCATCGCGTCGAAGGCGAGCACGATCGGGAACGTCGCCGGAACCGGGTCCCCGCTCTCCCAGCTCACGCCGGCGGCGGCAGCGAACTCCCGCACCTTCTCGTCGGTGACCCGATAGGGCCTGGTCGGAGGAAACGCGCGCCCTACGAGCGACCCATCAACTGCCATGCGGGCAACTGTAGTGGCCAGCCGAGAGGGCGCCCGCTTCGGCCGAGGCGTCGCCCACGCTGGCCGAGTTGGCAGGCCAGTGCCAACTCGGCCGACCGGGGTGACTTCTCGGCAAATGACGAACGCCCCGCCTCCCGGCCATCTGGAATTCAGTGGCGGGGGCGGGGCGTTCGGAGCGCCGATCAGCGTGGCGCTCTACTGAGAGGATTCAGCGGGTCTCGCGGTGCGCGGTGTGCTTGCGGCAACGCGGGCAGTACTTGTTGAGCTCGATACGGTCGGGGTCGTTCCGACGGTTCTTCTTGGAGATGTAGTTCCGCTCCTTGCACTCGGTGCAAGCGAGGGTGATCTTCGGGCGAACGTCGCTGCTCTTGCTGGCCACAGGAGTTTCCTTACGGTGCTGATCGAGGTGATGCGGTCTTTGGCGGTAGCGGGGGCGGGGATCGAACCCGCGACCTCACGATTATGAGTCGTGCGCTCTAACCGCCTGAGCTACCCCGCCTCAACAGGAATCAGGCCCGCAGTATTCCCACTGCGGGACCTTCAACCCAAGAATCCTAATGGACTCAGAGCCCCTTTACGGAATCGAACCGTAGACCTTCTCCTTACCATGGAGACGCTCTGCCGACTGAGCTAAAGGGGCGTTGCGTGAGAGAACATTACGGTAGGGGCGCCATGCTCAACAAATCGACACGGCCCTCCCGTCCGCCGACTGCATCATCGCAGGTCAGCGGGGTCCTCTGCACCTCGATCGGGCTCCCAGATGCGCGCGAAACCCATCGCCTCCTCGAGCTCATATGACAGCTCGAGCAGCATTCGCTCACGCCCCGGCGCCGCCCCGAACATCATCCCCTGGGGAAGCCCGGCGAGGGTCTGCTGAACCGGCAGCGACACTGCCGGCCCACCGGTGACGTTCTGCCACGGCGTGAACGCGACCCAGTCCATCAGCCCCTTCATGACCAGCTCGTAGATCTGGCTCGGTGCCAACCGGCCGATCTCCGGGGTCTCGTGCGCAACCGTGGGCGTCAGGACGACGTCGTACGCCGCATGGAACCCTTCCGCGATCGCCTGCGCCTTGCGTAGCCGGACGATGGCGGCCGGGACGTACTTGGCGTTCTTGATCGTGTGCTGAGCGAGACCGACCGTGAGGTTGTCGAGCCGGCTGCGGTCCCAGGTCTTGCCGCGGAGCGGGCCGGCGTTGACCAGGGCGACCGCCAACGTCCCCCAGTAGAGAACGAAGTCGTCGGCGAAGGTCTCGGGCACCGGCGGCGGCACTGCCTCCACGGTGTGCCCGAGCTCCTCCAGCACCGCCGCCGTCTTCAGCGTCAGCTCGGCGACCTCGGGGCTGGCGTCGCGCCCGAGCGCGCCGGTGAAGACGGCGCAGCGCAGCCGCTTCGACCCGGGCCCGGTGACGTCCCCGATCGGCGGCAGCGACGTGTGGTGCGCCTTCTCGGCCTCCCGGAAGAACGCGGCGGTGTCGCGCACCGAGCGGGTCAGCACACCGTCGGTGACGATCTTGAGCGGCAGCAGGCCGTAGAGCGGGTCCTGGGGCAGGCGGTCACGGGTCGGCTTGAGCCCGACCAGCCCACAGGCGCCGGCCGGGATGCGGATCGATCCACCGCCGTCGTTGCCATGGGCGATCGGCACGGCCCCGGCGGCCACCAGCGCGCCCGAACCCGCCGAGGAAGCGCCGGCCACCCGGCCGGTGTCCCAAGGGTTGCGCACCGCGCCGAGCCGCGCGTGCTCGGCGGTGCCCGAGAATCCGAACTCCGAGAGCTGGGTCTTCCCCAGCGACAGCAGGCCGAGCTTGAAGAGCAGCTTGGTCATCTCGCCGTTGCGTGAGGCCGGCGGCATGACGTACGAATCCGTGCCGTTCCTCGTGGGCACGCCGGCGACGTCGGTGTTGTCCTTGATCAGGGTGGGGACACCGGCGAAGAAGCCGGCCCGGGGAGCACGCGCCTGGATCCGGGCCCGGTCGAAGGTGCGGTAGGCCATCGCTCCGAGCGTGGCGTCGACCGCCTCGATCCGGGCGATGGACGCCTCGACCGCCTCGAGAGTGCTGAAGTCACCGCGCCGCAGGGCCTCGGCGACCCCGACCGCGTCGAGAGTGCCGAGTACGTCGTCGGTGAAGGCGTGCACACGGGCCATGAGACCAACGTTAGGCCGGTGGCAGGCCTAAAGGAGGAAGTACGCCACCAGCGGAACCAGGAGACATGTCACAACCGCGGTGAGCCCCATCGCCAGTCCGGAGAAGGCGCCCTCGACCCGGCTCTCCTCCAGCATCCGGGCGGTGCCGATGCCGTGGGAGACCGCGCCGACGGCGATCCCGCGGGCCCGCGGGTCGCGGATGCGAAGCAGGGTCAGGACGCGCGGTGCGACCATCGCGGCGAAGGTGCCGATCACGATCGCGAAGCACGCCGACAGCTCCGGGTAGCCGCCCAGCCGCTCGGCCAGCGCGATCGTCACCGGGGCGGTGACGGCCTTCGTGGCCATCGTCCGCTCCAGCAGGTCGCCGCCACCGAGCCAGCGGACCAGCAGGATGCCGCTGACCATCGACACGACCGCGCCGGCGGTCAGGGCGACCAGGACGGGCACCACCATCCCCTTGAGCCGCGCGACCTGGTGGTAGAGCGGGATCGCCAGCGCGACCGTCGCCGGGCCGAGCAGAAAGCTGATCAGCGTGGTGGCGTCGGCGTAGTCGTCGTAGGTCGTGCCGCTGACCGCCAGCAGGGTGCCGACGATCACGATCGCCACCGCCACCGGCTGAGCGAGCGGCGAGTGGGTCCGCGCCCGCAGCCACCGCCCGAACTCGTA
The DNA here is from genome assembly GCF_040639295.1 of Nocardioides sp. NPDC023903. Lineage (NCBI taxonomy): Bacteria > Bacillati > Actinomycetota > Actinomycetes > Propionibacteriales > Nocardioidaceae > Nocardioides > Nocardioides sp. NPDC023903. The sequence goes on from NZ_JBEZZS010000007.1 coordinate 110,351, forward strand.
CGCCGCCACCGTCACGAACAGCCACAGGATGACGCTCACTCGATCTCCTCCCCCGGCGCACCTTCGGTGCCGGCCACCTCGGGCACGCGGCGGAGGAACAGGCTGAGCACCCAGCCGACGGTGGCCAGCCCGAGGAACCAGGAACCGAGCAGCGCGACGACGATCGGCACCGCCGCGTCGCGGATGATCGCGAGGTAGGCGATCACGCCGACACCTGCCGGGATGAAGAAGAGCTGCAGGTGGGACAGGAAGTAGTCGCCGACCTGGATGACCGGGTCGTCCTCGCCGTCACGGCGCCGCAGGACCAGGACGACGAAGAGCAGCAGCATCCCCACGACGGGTCCGGGCAGCGGTATCCCGGTCAGCTCGACGATCGCGGTTCCGGCCAGCTGGCATCCGAGCAGCCAGAGCAGGCCGACGATCACTGCGGGTCGGAGAGGGACTCGATAGCCATGGCGGCGCAGCCCACCAGGCCCGAGGAGTCACCGTGGAGCTGAGCCATGAAGGTGAGCTCGCGGGTGGCGATCGGGTTGGAGCGGGCGTAGACGCTCTCGCGCACCCCGGCGGTGTAGAGATCGAAGGCGCCGGCCATGTCGCCGCCGATGACGACGACCTCCGGGTTGAGCAGGTTGACGGCCGTGGCCACGACCTCGCCGAGCTGCCGTCCGCCCTCGCGCAGCAGCCCGCGCGCGACGGCGTCGCCGGCGAGCGCGGCGGCCACCAGATCGCGTACGTGGCCGGCGGGGACGCCGGAGTCGGTCAGCCTCTGGGCGAGCGCCCAGCCGGACGCGACCGTCTCCAGGCAGCCGGTGGAGCCACAGCGGCAGGGTCGGTCTCCGGCCGCGTCGATACGGGTGTGGCCGATCTCGCCGGCCGCCCCGAGGGCGCCGGTGACCAGCTTGCCGTCGACGATGATGCCCATGCCGAGACCGGTCGAGGCCTTGACGACCAGGGCGTTGCGTACGGGATGATCGGAGTTGAAGAGCTCCGAGCGCGCCAGCGCGTGAGCGTCGTGGGCGAGGATCAGTGGCGCGTCGGTCAGCCCGGTGAAGTAGGGGGCCAGCTGGACGCCGTCCCAGCCGCCCATCGCCGGGGTGTCGATGCTCATCCCGAGATCGGGGTTGACCACCCCGGGCAGGCTCATCCCTATCGCCAGCACCGGTAGGTCGATCGAGGTCACCATCTTGGTCATCCGCTCGACGACCTCGGGCATCAGCACCTCGGCGGAGATGCCGACCTCGTGGTCACGGGTGTCGCCGGCCAGCTCGCGCCCGGCGAGGTCGAAGACCGCCGCCTGGCTGCGGCTGCGGCCCACCGCCACGGCCAGCACGACCCCTGGGTCTGAGGATTCGTCACTCACGACTGCAGTCTAAGCACGAGCACTGACGCGACCTAAGACCGCGAGCGGAGCCGGGCGTTGGGAAGCGGCGGTGCTGGGATCGGCCGCTGGTGGTTGCCCTCGACCACGCCGAAACGGCCCTCGGCCAGGTCTTGGGAGTCCTCGACCAGCTCGCCGCCACCGCGGGTGATCTGGCCCTGCCACTCCTCGCGGTAGCCGACGACCTCCTCATGGGTGCGACCGACGAAGTTCCACCACATGATGATCGACTCGCCGAACGGTGTGCCGCCGAGGAGGAGCAGCCGGGTCCAGGCCTCGCCGGCCTGCAGGATCAGCGTGGTGGCGCCCGGAGGGGCGTAGGCGAGGGAGTCCTTCTCCACCTCGGCCGAGGCCGGGCCGGACGCGCCCAGGCCGGTCATCGACACCTCGCCGGTGTCCACGAGTACGCCGTGCTCGAACCGCTCGTCGACCGGGATCTCGAGCCGGGTGCCGGGCTCGAGCAGGATCTCGGCACCGAGGATCTCGGAGTGGGTCCGCACCGGCGAGGTGACACCGAGGAGCGACCCCATGAAGACCCGCACGGTCGCCCCGTCGCGCTCGATCGGCGTGGGCGCGTGGTTCTGGAAGGCCGGCTCGACGTCGCGGAACTCGTCCGGCAGCGCGACCCACAGCTGCGCTCCGTGCAGGACGGTGGTCTCGGCGGTGGAGTTCTCCGAGTGGGAGATCCCGCGCCCCGCGGTCATCAGGTTGACCTCGCCCGGGCGCACCATCGCCACCGTGCCGACCGAGTCGCGGTGCTCGATCTCCCCGGTGAACAGCCAGGAGACCGTCGCCAGCCCGGTGTGCGGATGGGGCGGCACCTCCATCCCGCCGGAGACGACGACGTCGTCGGGACCGTAGTGGTCCAGGAAGCACCACGCGCCGATCAGCGAGCGGGCGCGAGCCGGCAGGGTGCGGCGTACGTTCATCGCTCGCGGACCGCCCAGCGGGACGTCTCGCGGAGTGATGATCTGGATCTCGACGCCTTCGTCCCCGTTTCCACCGACGCACTCGACGGGGGTGGGGTGCGCGTCCAGGTTGGTCATATCTTCAACGATATCTCGTACGTTGCCTCGCCATGCCGACGTCACATCGAGGTCGCCGAAGGGCTACCTCGATGCCACACGATGTGGCCGTGCTCATCGCTCAGCTCGCGAACTTCGTCGGCCCCACCTCCGGCGGGATGAAGACGGCTCTGGAGGCCCTCGCCCGTGGCTATCTCGAGGCGGGCCACGACCGGCTTCTCGTCGTCCCCGGCCCGTACGACTCGGTCACCTCGACCGACCTCGGCGAGGTGGTGCAGCTGAGAGCGCCGCGCGTGGGTGGCGGCTACCGGCTGATCATCGAGCCATGGCGGGTAACCGACGTCCTGACCCGCTTCAACCCGACGAGCCTCGAGGTCAGCGACAAGTTCACGATGCTGCCGGTCTCGCGCTGGGCCCGACGCCAGGGCATCGGGACGGTGCTCTTCTCCCACGAGCGGCTCGACGAGTACATGCCCACCTACACCGGCATGGACACCACGTCGAAGGTCTCCACCGCCCTGCTCAACCGGATGCTGGTGCGCTCCTTCGACCAGGTGCTGGTGACCTCCGACTACGCCCGGCACGAGTTCGAGCCGCTGGCCGCGACCGTCGGCTGCCCGATCGCGCAGGTTCCGCTGGGCGTCGACCTCGACTTCTTCCAGCCCTCGCTCGGTCACCGCGACGACACCCTGAGGCTCATCCACGTCGGCCGCCTCTCCCGCGAGAAGTCTCCCGACCTCGCCGTCGCCACCGCCGTCGAGCTCCATCGCCGCGGGTTCGACGTACGCATGGACGTCTACGGCGACGGGCCGCACCGGGCCGAGATCGAGGCCCTCGCCGCCGGCGCGCCGGTCGTCTTCCACGGGCACGTCTCCGACCGCCACCGGATCGCCCGGGCACTGGCCGAGGCCGACGTGGCCCTCTCCGTCTGCCCCCGCGAGACCTTCGGGCTAGCGGTCCTGGAGGCTCTCGCCAGCGGTACGCCGGTGGTGACCGCCGACCGCGGCGGCGCCCGTGAGCTCATCGACCCCCGGTGCGGAGCCTGGGCACCCGCCCATCCGGCCGCGCTGGCCGACGCGGTCATCGACGTCGCCGAGCGACCGGTGGTAGCAACCCGCCACGCGGCCCGCGAGCGGGCCGAGCAGTTCCCCTGGTCGCGCACGATCGAGGACATGCTGGAGCTTCACGAGAGCCTCGCGCAGGAGACCGCGCCGACCTACCTCCTCGCGCGATCACGGCAGCGGCAGGCGGCTCGTCGGGCTCGGCGCTACGCGTAACCCTCGCTGAGCGAGGTCGCCAGAGTGTCGAGGCCGCGTTTCTCTGTGGGGATAACGTTACTCTGCCGTGGTCGTTATTCGACAGGGGCCGCTTCTCTGGCCACGTTCAGAACACGAAGACGTAGAGGTCTCGTCGCCATCCTGGTATTCCATGCCAATGACCATAAGAGGGGCATATGAGCGAGTTGACGACCCAGGCTGCGGTGAAGCCGGTGACGCCGCAGCAGACACACTTCGCCGACTCCTTCGGTCCGGTTTGTCGCGCGTACGGAGAAGATCCGCTGACCTCCTACGACTATCGAGACGTCACCTGTGGTGAATGCCGGCATGCTGCGCCCTACATCAGCGCGCTGCCCGAACACCTCAAGCCCAGGTCGACCAGGCGGCGTTCGTGGCCGCGATCGATGCAGGACCGCTAGGACACCCGGACCGCGGTTCGGTCGTGCTGCGCCGGCGTCCACTTCCCCGCCGACCGTGACCGGGCGAGCCCGACGATCCCGGTGACCAGCAACGCCCCGGCGCTCACCGCGACCCACAGCGTGGGGGCGGAGGCGCCGAAGGCGACCACCGCGGCGACGTACGAGACGGTGGGGTTGGTGATCGTCATCGCCGCCATCGCCCAGGGCAGCGGGCCGGCGGCCAGGGCGGCCTGGGTGAGCACGATCCCGAGGCCGCAGGTGCACAGCAGGCCGTAGAACGCCGGCAGCGTGAACAGCCCGAGGAAGCCGTCGGCTGCGGCACGGTCGGCGGTGATCTTCAGCAGCACCGACGTGGTCGCGAACGAGCAGCCGGCCGCGACCGCCGTGGTCGCCGCCGCGACCGGCGGCGGGAACCGGTGCGCCACCAGCAGGAGTACGCAGATCACGACCGCCACACACCCGGCGAAGAGCGCGACGCGTCCGACGTCGGCATAGGTGCCGCCGCGATGGTCGTCGGTGACCAGCAGGATCACGCCGCCGCAGATCGCGGCTCCGCTGACCCAGTCGGCGACCGTCGGCCAGTGGCGCGCGGCGATCGAGGCGAAGACGAGCGCGAAGAGCAGCTGCGTGGGCATCACCGACTGCACCACCGATACCGACCCCAGGTGGAGTGCGACCGCCTGCACGCCGAAGCCGATCGCGTTGATCACCGCGCCGGTGACCCACAGCGGGTTGCGCACCAGCGCCAGCATCAGCTGCTCGACGCCGGCGATCCCGCCGCTGCGGCCGGGCGCGAGCGCGCTGGCGCGCTGCTGGACCGCAGCGGAGAGCGAGAACAGGACGCATGCGCCGATGGCCAGGCTCACGGCCGCAGCATGATCCATGCTTCGACGCTAGACCCCGAGAGGAACGCCCACCCGCCGCGCACGCGAGCAACGTGCGATCAGCGGATGAACCCTGAGGGTCAGATCTTCACCTTCGCGCCCAGGATCTCGCCGTACTCGACGCCGAGGACCGACGGGTCGCCGTCCTCCGGCACCAGCACCGCTACCGTCACCGCGCTCCGGATCGACAGGTTCTTACCGGCCTGGCTGCGGAACTCGTCGAAGGGCGGGTTCCACTCCCACTCGGTGCCCTGGCCACCGACGATGGAGTCTGTCGTGAAGTCCAGCATCGCGAGGACGCCCTCGGAGGTCTGCACCATGCGGGTGCTCGTCTTGTCGAAGGGCTCGGCGGTCGTCTTGACCATGTCGACACCCATGTCCGAGGCGTACGCCGCGATCTCGTCGCCGGGTTCGGCGAGCTTCTTGAACCCGTCGAGGCCGTCGATCTTCTTCGGCTTCTCGAGGTAGGCGTCGATCTTGGCGGCGACCTCCTCGACCTGCTTCGTCGCCGCTGCCGACGCCGGGGCCGCGCCCTCGACCTCGGGCGGAACGGCCTTCTTCTTGACGCCGAGGCTGCTGCGTACCTTCCAGGGGGACAGGGCGTCCTGCTGCTCATAGACGGCCAGCCGGGTCAGCTTCGCCTTCTTCATGCCCTTGACGTTGACCTCCACGACGGCCCACATCGGGTACTCGCTGAGCTGCACCGACCACACCCGTCCCGGCACCGCCGTCCACGTGGGCGGGCGGTCCCGGACGTCGAAGCCCTCGTTCACCGCGGAGGTGAGCTGGTCCTTGGCCAGGACCGGGCCGCTGTCGGCCTCGGTCCACGCCTCGGCCTTCCACTTCCCAGGCTGGTTGGCCTTGATCGCCTTGTTGTTGCGCTTGTTCCAATCCTTCATCAGGTCTGCGACGTCGTCCTTGTGCAGCGAGACCTTGCTGGCCGCGTCGAGCTCGACGGACGCGGGCATCGAGCACCCCGTGAGCGAGAACGTCACGACGCCGATCCCGGCCGCCACGCCCAGGCGGCGATAGAGCCCGCCGGCCGGCGGGCGCGGCATGGCCGGGCGAGTCGGCGCCGGCCCCGTCGGCCCCGTCGGCCCAGTCGGCCCAGTCAGGACCGGGCGGGCCGGCTGGGTCGGGTAGCTCGGCTGAGCGGGGTGGGTCGGTTGGGCGTACGAAACCGGCGGCCGCGGCGGCTGCCACTCGTTCGGGCGCTCACGCTTCCTGGTCACCAGCAGGACGATCGCGCCGACCAGCAGCAGCGCACCGAAGCCGGCGATGCCCAGGGCGACCGCGAAGATCCCATCGATCCGATATCCGAAGGCGAGCTTGATCGGCGCACCGTCCCGGCTCGCGGCCAGAAACGAGACCGACTCGCCGGTGAGCGTCACGTTCAGCTCCTGGGTTCCGGAGCCCGAGACCTTCTCGTGCCACCACGGCGCCTGCGAGGTATCCGGCACCTCCTTCCCCGAGCCTGCGGCGCCGCTGACCCTGGTCAGCGGGGTCTTGGCGATCTCGACGGCCCTGGTGTCCTTGACGACATCAAGGACGTCGACCGGGTTGCCGACCCCGACGTACGCCTCCCCCATCGCCTCGACGCGTACGGTGACCGGGAGCCGGTCGAAGGCGAACGCCTCCGGCGTGGAGTACGCCGCACCCTGCTCGATCGGGGTCTCCTTGCCCATCACGACATCGTCGGGCCCGGCCGCAATGGCAAGACCCGTTCCGACGAGCAGGAGTGGTGCGCCGAGCAGTCCGAGGAGCACCGACAGGACGACCCTGCCGCCCTTCCTCGGCCGACCGGAATCAGCGATCACAGGTGCGTACGTTGCCGAGCTCATCGATGCCTTCTAGGTGGGGGGTCCCGAGAAGAGGACGCGGCAATCTAGCGCGCTCGACGAATTCCAGGAATCCATTAACCCGACCGGGCATGGTATTACCCGGCGGTATGGAACGTTTACGTCCACTTGGTAATTACGAAGCCGTGTCGGACGAAACATCGCACGGTGAGCATCCCTAGCGTCATGAACCGCACGCGGACGTGTCGAAGCGAGTGTTATCAGCTCGGCGGCCGCGCTGCGATCGATTCGAATTGACGATGAAAGGTATGAAATGAGCAAGAAGACAGGGCTGCTCCGCCGCGCCGCGGCCATCGCCGCCTTCTCGGGTGTCGCCGTCGCACTGACCACCGGCACCGCCGTCGCCGCGCCGGCGCCGGCCACCGCCAGCGTCTCCTCCTCCGACCTCTCGCCCTCCTCGCAGAAGGCGTGGGAGGACTTCATCCTCGGCGGCTCCTACGTCGCCGGCGGTGCTTCCCAGATGGTCAGCGGCGCCTGGGTCGGCGCCCCGGGCCTGATCCTCGCCGGCGCCACCGGCTCCCCGATCACCCCGGAGCAGCTGGCTGCCTGGGAGAACTGGGACGAGGGTGGCCACAAGATCGGTGAGGGTGCCGCCATGATGGTCGCGGGCGCCTACGTCGGTGCCCCCGGCATCATCCTCGACCAGATCGCGGGCGGGGCGACCCCGAGCGACCTGTCGCCGAGCGAGCTCGAGCAGGTCACGTTCCTCATCCCGCAGGACAGCCCGGCACTCGACGGTGTTCCCACCGAGCAGATCCCGAACCCGATGGCTCCCCTCGGATCCTTCTGAGCGGCGACATGACAGCTGCCGACCGCACGTAGCTCCCACCACGATGTGATCGGCGCCGTCCCCAGATGGCCTAGGCGTGCACTCGTGCACGCCCGGGCCATCTGCGCATTTACGCGCGACCAGACAACGACGTTGCAGTTTGACGAAAATTACGTCATTACATTTCATTCGGCACTTAGTTGACACGAAAACCGCCGTGTCGCTTGCACTGATCGCCGTCGATGCTCCTAGCATCTTTTCCCGGATGCGAACGTATCGATGCGTCTGTTATCGGTCCGGGGGTCGCGTCCGTGCGTGATGTTTCAATTCGAATTGATCGATGAAAGGTACGAAATGAACATGAAGACAGGGCTGCTCCGCCGCGTCGCGGCCGTCGCCGCCTTCTCGGGTGTCGCAGTCGCACTGACCACGGGTACCGCCACCGCAGCCGACGGCACCCACCACAACCGCACCGAGGCCGAGTGCATCAAGGAGAACTCCGCCGGCGCCTCGGACCTCTCGCCCTCGAGCCAGAAGGCCTGGGCCGGCTTCATCTGCGGCGCCGGTCAGGCGACCGGCGGCGCGGCCCGCATGGTCTCCGGCGCCTGGGTCGGCGCTCCGGGCCTCATCCTGATGGGCGCCACCGGCGGCGAGCTGAGCCCGGCGCAGAAGAAGGCCTGGGTGAACTGGGACGGTGGCTCGCACCAGGTCGGCAACGGTGCCGCCATGGTCGTCTCCGGCGCCTACGTCGGTGCGCCCGGCATCGTGATGGACAAGATCATGGGCGGCGCCATGCCGTCCGAGCTGTCCGACAGCGAGATGGACCAGGTCTCCTTCCTGCTCCCCATGGAGAACCCGGCCCTCGACGGCCTCCCCGTCGACCAGGTCCCGAACCCGCTGGCGCTCGGCACCTTCTGAGAAACATGACCATCGCCGGGTGATCACCCCCTACCGACTGCTCGGCAACGTCACACAGGTGGCCCTGGGCGTGCACACGTGCACAGCCGGGGCCACCTGCACGTTTTCCGCCGGGTTCAGTCGTACGCCAGCGGCTCCTCGATCACGTTCATCACAGCCCTGGCGATCCAGTAGTGCCGGCCGCCGCGGCCCGACCGGCCGGCCGCCTCGATCCACCCGCGCCGCTCTGCGTCCTGGATCAGATTGCGCGCTCCCTGGTTGGTCAGGCCGGTCGCGTCCTCGACGCGCTTGACGGTCAGGTAGGGGTTGGCGAACAGCAGCGTCACCAGCCCGGACAGGTTGGCGCGCGAGGTGGCGGCCTCGTCGAGATAGCTCTCCCGGAGCGCGACCAGACGCTCGGACCTGGTCGACGCGTCCTCGGCCGAGCGTCGCACCGCGGTGAGGAAGAACTGCAGCCACTCCTGCATCTCACCGCGCTCCCGGACGCTCTGCAGCCGCTGGTAGTAGGTCTGGCGGTGGGCCTCGATGTAGCCGGAGAGATAGAGCAGCGGCGTGGTCATCCGCCCCTCCTCCATCAGCATCAGGTTGATCAGCAGCCGCCCGATGCGCCCGTTGCCGTCGAGGAACGGGTGGATCGTCTCGAACTGGTAGTGCATCAGCGCGCAGCGCACCAGCGTCGGACTGAGGTCGGGGACGTTGACGTACTCCTCCCAGTCGGCGATCAGCTCCGGCAGGTCGGGCGGGAGGGGTGGGACGTACGCGGCGGTGGTGGGGTTGTCGGTCGGCGAGCCGACCCAGACCGGGGTCCGCCGGAACTCACCGGGATGGCGCTCCTGGCCCCGGACGCCGGCGAGGAGGGTCTTGTGGAGCTCGAGGACGAGCCGTTGGCTGAGCGGCCAGCTCTTGATGAGCTCGAAGCCCTGGCGGGTCGCGGCGAGGTAGGCCTTGACCTCTGCGACGTCCTCGCTCCTGGTCGCCTGGCCGCTGACCTCGTCCTGAAGGACCTCCTCCAGAGAGGTCTGGGTGCCCTCGATCCGGGAGGAGGCGACCGCCTCCTGGGTCAGGTAGGGCCCGATCAGCAGCTCGGGGTCCTGGATCAGCGCACTCACCCCCTGGAGGCGCCCCAGCGCGGCGTCGGCGTCCGAGAGCGCCTTCACGGTGAGCGGCTGTAACGGCAGGTCACGCGGGATGTGGGCGGGTCGGTAGTACCAGTAGGCCCACTTGTTCCCCGGCTCCCGCGTCGCCCTGCCGAACTGCGGAGCGTCGTACCTCTCCGGATCCATGACCGGTCAACTTACCACTCAGAGGCAGTTTGAGTTGGAAGTTGACGGGAACTTCCAAGTGAGCCTTGGGAGTTCCCCGCCAACCTCCAAGTCAGACCCGGTCGAGCAGGTGCTCGGTGGCTCGCCAGAGCTCGTCCTGGGCCGAGAGGTCAGTGGCCGGAGCCGCGGGAACGAGCTCGCGCCGCTGCTTCTCGGTGACGTACAGGCCGCTTCGTCCGGCGTAGCGCGCCTCGGTGGCGAGATCGACGATCAGGCCCGCGCCACGAGCGGGGTCGCCGATGCGCAACGCCCGGAGCACCCGCTCGAGTCCGGCGGCGAAGCGGAGGTCACGACCCAGGCCGGTCACGTTGAACCCCGGGTCCACGCAGTTGGCAGTGACCGCGGATCCGTCGAGCCGCCGAGCGAGCGCGAGCGTGAACATGATGTCGAGCAGCTTGCTCTGTCCGTAGCGCTCCGACGACCCTCGGGCCGTGAACGGGGTCGTGTCGCTCAGGACCTGCGGGATGCGCAGGTCGCCGTGTCTGCGCGACGCCTCGGACGCGACGTTCACCACTCGGCCGGCAGGAGATCGCTGCAGCGACGGCAGCAGCTCGCGGGTCAGCACGAAGGGCGCGAGGTAGTTGACCGCAATCATCTCCGGGAACCCATCGGCCGTGACTCGCGGCTCGAAGGCGTGGATCCCCGCGTTGTTGATGAGTACGTCGATCCGTCCGTGCCGAGACCGGATCTCCTCGCCCACCTTGCGCACCTCGCCCGGCCGGGCGAGGTCCACCACGAACACCTCCGGGTCCGAGGCCGGAGCCACCTCGCGTACGGACGAGATCGTGGCCTGGGCGCGCTCCGCGCTCCGCGCCGTGATGACCAGGTGCGCTCCCGTCGCGGCCAGCGAGGTCGCGGCGAGGGCACCGAGGCCACCCGTCGCTCCAGTGAGGACGATCGTCGGAGCCTCGTCGTTCATGCGGCACTCCCTCTCTTCGACCGAACGGCCGATATAGTGTGTATATGCCCACTATATTGATGGTGTGCAAATGCCTATTACTTTGGAGTGCTGCATGACCCCAGCGACCACACGGCTCGGCCTCGAGCTCAACGCTCTGCTCAGTGCCTCGCGCGCGCTCACCGAACGGTCCGCCGCGGCGTTCCACGAGGAGCTGCGCCCCGCCGCTTTCCACCTCGCCCGCTGGCTCTATGCGTACGGCCCTGCCAAGCCGAGCGCCGTGGCTGAAGCCGTGGCGATGGATCGCAGCTCCGCGAGCGCCCTCTTCGGACGCATGACGTCGCTCGGTCTGGTGCAGAGCGATCGCGCGCCGGAGGACGGGCGCTCGGTGCTCGTGTCCCTGACGGACGCGGGCCGCACGCAGGTCGAACGAGCGCTCGCGCTGCGTCAGGACGAGCTGGAACAGCGTGTCGAGGGCTGGTCAGAGGACGACCTGGATCGGCTCGTGTCGCTGCTACATCGGTTCAACGAGCTGCCGAGCGGCGGGGTGGAGCGACACGGCAGTTGAACCTAGTGTGGGGAGCGTGCAGTTCGGCCAGTATCCCTCTCCACGTCATACGATCGCCCACCTCTCCGACCCTCACCTCTACGCAGGGGACCGGCGGATTTTCGGCAAGGTCGACCCGACGCCCGGGTTCGAGCGTGCGCTGGACCGGCTGCGCGGGATGACGATCCCGCCGCAGGCGATCGTCTTCACCGGCGACCTCGCCGACCTGGGTGAGCGCGACGCCTACGTACGTCTCCGGAAGCAGGTCGAGCCGGTCGCCGCGGACCTCGGCGCCGAGATCATCTGGGTGATGGGCAACCACGACGAACGCGAGGTCTACTCCGAGGTGCTCTTCGGCGAGGCCTCGGACGCGCCGCAGGACCGGGTCTACGACGTCGACGGGCTCCGGATCATCGCCCTGGACACGACCGTTCCGGGCTGGCACCACGGTGACATCACCGAGCCCCAGCTGGACTGGCTGGCCGAGGTGCTGGCCGAGCCGGCGCCGCACGGCACCCTGCTCACGATGCATCACCCGCCGGTCCCGCTCCCCCTCAACGAGGCCAGCGTGATCATCGAGCTCGACGGCCAGGACCGGCTCGCTTCGGTGCTGGCGGGGACGGACGTACGCGCTGTTCTCGCAGGTCATCTGCACTACTCGACCAGCACCACGTTCGCCGGGATCCCGGTCTCGGTCGCCTCGGCGAGCTGCTACACCGCGGCGCCGGCGACCCTCGACCGCTACTCCGCCTCGGTCGACGGCCACCAGGCGATCTCGCTCGTCCACCTCTACGACGAGGGCGTCGGCGGCGTCCCCGGCGCCCCCGTCGTCCACACCACCGTGCCGATCGGCGAGGCCCCAGAGGTCGCCGGCTTCCCCGCCGCGGTCCTCGAGAAGCTCGGCCCGATGACCCCGGCCGAGCGCCGCGACCTCTTCTCGCGCAAGGGCAAGGCCGCCCGCGCCCTGCGGCGTCAGCTTCGAGACTGACGAAGGACGACCTCGATCTCCGACTCGAGGCTGATGCGGGCGTACGTCCGGGCCCGGAACGATGGCTGCGAAACGTCAACGACGACAGGAGCAGCCATGTCTCGGACCCTCGTCCGCACGGGCACCGCAGCGATCGCCGCGGTGCTCCTCCCCCTGACGGCCGTGCCGGCCGCGTACGCCGAGCCTGATCCCGGACCCGCAGCGGTCGCGCCGGACCCGACCGCACTGACCCGGGAGGCGACCGCGATCGCCGAGCGGGCCGCCAGCGAGCGGCAGGGGCTCAGGGCCCGGTCAGCGAATCCCACCGCCGCCGACCTCGACCGTGCCGTCGACGCGTTCATCGCCGATGGTGCCGTGGGCGTGACCGCCCGGGTCGAGACGCCCGGCCTGGAGTGGTCGGGGGCGGGTGGCGTACGAGAGGTCGGGAAGAAGAAGCAGGTCAGGCCCGGCGACCGGTTCCACATCGCCAGCAACACCAAGACCCTGATCGCGACCCTGGTGATGCAGGAGGTCGAACGCGGCGGCTGGACCCTGGACACGCCCGCCAACGACCTGCTCCCGGGCACCTTCCCCGACGGCGTCACGATCAAGCACCTGCTCAACCACACCTCCGGCGCCCCACGCGGGCCCGAGGAGATCCTCTTCGACCGCGTCGAGGACCCGACCTCGTGGGACCAGCTGATCGACGCACTCGGGCAGTACTACTCCGAGGCCGAGCACCTCGCCTTCATGCGCGGCGCCGGCTGGCTCTTCGAGCCCGGCACCGACTTCTCCTACTCCAACTACGGCTACGTCGCGCTCGGGGTCATGCTCGAGAAGGAGACCGGGGAGCGGATCGAGGATCTCGTACGCGACCGGGTGCTCAAACCGGCAGGCATGCGTCAGAGCGCCTACCCGACCGATGCCCGCAACCGCGGCCCGTTCCTCGAGGACGCCGGCCACTACGAGGGCACCTGGCGGCCGATGACCGACCTGCACCCGAGCATCTTCCACGCCGCCGGGGCCGCGACGAGCACCACCGAGGACCTCGCCGACCTCAACGAGTCGCTCCTCACCGGGCAGCTGCTCAGCCCGGCCTCGGTCGAGAAGATGCTGCCTCCGATCGCGGGCAGCGCCGACCCGGACTACGGGTTCGGGATCTACCGGGTCGCCGACCCGTGCAACCCCGGCGAGTACCTCTACGGCCACGACGGCGCCCACATGGGCGCACAGTCGATCAGCTGGGGCTCACCGGACGGCACCCGCCAGATCACGCTCGGCTGGACCGGCCGCAACTGGGACAGCACCGACCCGCTCTACGACCTCGGTCTTCTGCTCGAACCCATGCTGCTGGCGACCTGCTGACAGCCGCGGTCAAGGTCGCAGGGTGCGACGCTCGTTGGGCCGTACGCGGGCGGTGTCGCGTGCTGCTCGCCAGTGCTCACGCACCGGCCACCCGCCGCGGGTGCGGTGGCGCTCGTAGACGTCTCCTCCGGCCGCGACGTCGTCGGCGACCTCGGCGCTGATCGCCTCGACGTCGTCGGGGGCGGTCCAGCCGGCGCCGGGCACCCACACGGCCGCCGCATCTGCGGTGGTGCCGGTGAGTGCGGGGTCGACGAGCTGGGCGGCGTACGCCTCGGCCGCGGCCGCGGTGATGTCTTGTGCCCCGGGCACTCCTCGAGCCTCTTTGGGGTACGCCGTGGCCCACTCGTCAGGCACCTGGAGGTGCTCGAACGGAGGGATCTTTCCCAGGGTCCTCTTGGTCGCGATCGCTGCTCGCAGCTCCTCGAGGTCGACTCGTTGCGTACGGGCCAGTACCACGAGGTCGACCAGATCCTTGACGCGGCTGGAGGCCCCGGTGGGGTAGTTAGTGTCCATCGTCGCGCACACCTTGTCGGCGATCTGGTCGGCGACCGGATAGAGCCGGTAGGGGTGGGTGACCAACCTTCGGCGCAGATGCAGGCGGTTCGCAGGCTCGACGACCTCGGGCCTGCCGACCGGGGCGGGGCCCACGACCAGATCCACCTTCACCTGGTCGATCTCGCGCTCGCCACCGACCGCGCCGCCGGTGTCGATGCAGGAGAAGACGTAGCGCCGGGTGAGCACGGCGGGCTGGTTCTCCCCCAGCCCGGTCGGCGTGCTGCTGAGCAGCCGGAAGGTGAGATGGTCGCCGAGATCTACGTCGACGGCACGGGCCAGTGCCGCCTCGGCCTCGGCCAGGTCGCCGGCGCGTTCGGCGGCGAGGTCCACGTCCTTGGTCGTGCGTGCCTGTGGGACTCGGGCGAGCATGCTCATCCCGCCCTTGAGCATCCACTGTGAAGCCCCGCCGTCAGCGAAGACCCGGGAGAGGAACCGGTCGAACCGAGCTTGCCGGATCTGGGCGTCAACGGTCGCTGCTCGTACGTTCGACCCGGCTTCTCGGGAGGCTTTCTTGGCGGCCTCCTTCATCGCAAGCTCGATCGAGCGCCAGTCGCGGTAGCCCTCGGAGCTGTCAGGCGTCTCGCTGTTCATGCCGCCCACCCTTCGGGAGCGATGCCGGCGAGCTTGAACAGGTCGTCGGCCACGGAGCGGCCGTCACCGTTGCCGATGTCGCGCCGCATCTGCGCCCGGGCGATGGGCTCGAGGTAGGCCGCCAGGCGGTCGGGGGCGAGGAGTCGGCCGGCGAGCACGGCGTCGCGTACGACACCGGCAACCAGAGAGAGGTCGGCCCACTGCTCGACCAGGTCGGCGATGGTCCGCTCCACCGACAGGACCGGGAGTCCGTTGGCTGAGCCGACCTCCTCGCGGGTCAGTCGTCGGATGCGCAGGCGTACGCCGGGCAGCCGCGTTCCCTTGCGCGTCGGGACCATGAAGTCGAAGCCGTCGAGGAAGAAGTCGCCCAGGTCGTGGGCGATGGCCGCGGTGATCCCGGCGGCGACCAGGGAAGGGGTCCCGGACTGGGTCTTCAGCATCGTCGCTCCGCCGAGAGCGAGCCAGGTTGCGTAGATCGCTTCGTGGTTCTGATGCGGTGCACCGGCCATGCGGTAGACGCCCTGGGCGACCCGCTCCATCGCTCCGGAGGCAGCCATGCGGGCCAGTTGCTGTCGCGAGACTCCGACGGCGGCGGCCTGGGCGGTGGTGACCATGCCCCATCGCTGCTCGGCGATGGCACCCAGTCGACCTAGCGTCGAGTCGATCACGCAACAATCGTATCATCGGTGATGACAAATGTTGTATGTCGCCTCAGGGACCGTGCAGCATTTGTTCGGGGGACGATGACAAATGATGCCATCCTGTTCTAGCCGTCAGGGTCGCAGGATGCGACGCTCGATGGCCGTGGCGACGGCGCCGGCGCGGGTGTCGACGCCGAGCTTGGTGTAGATGTGGGAGAGATGTGACTTGACCGTCGCCTCGCTGACCAGGAGCTCGCGAGCCATCTCCTTGTTGCCCAGACCCCGGGCGAGCAGCCGCAGGATCTCGACCTCGCGCGGGCTCACCTTCGGCGCCGGGGAGGCGGCCCGCTGCAGCAGCCGGGTCGCGACCGACGGGGCCAGCACGGTCTCGCCTCGTGCGGTGCCGCGGATGGCCCGGAACAGCTCGTCGGGCGGCGCGTCCTTCAACAGGTATCCCGCCGCGCCGGCGTCGACGGCCTCGAGGACGTCGGCCTCAGTGTCATAGGTCGTCAGGACGAGCACGTGCGGCGGTGACGGCAGCTCGCGGACCAGCCGGGTGGTCTCCGCGCCGCCGGGTCCGTCGCCGAGGCTGAGGTCCATCAGCACGACGTCCGGCCGGGTCTCGCCGACGACCGCGACGGCCTGAGCCGAGTCGGCCGCCTCGCCGACCACGTCCAGGTCGTCCTGGGCGTCGACCAGGGCGCGTACGCCTGCCCGGACGACCGGATGGTCGTCCACCAGCACCACCCGGATGCGTTGCTCAGCCACGACGTTCCTCCCCCTGAGATGCTGCCTGTCCGGCCGCGAACGAGGCCGCGACCACTGTGCCCTCGCCCGGGGCGCTCTCGATGACCAAGTCTCCACCCAGCAGACGGGCGCGAGCCCGCATTCCGGCCAGGCCGTGTCCGCGCAGCCCGTCCGTCTCCTTGAGCTGGGCCGGCTCGAACCCGGCTCCGTCGTCGCGTACGTCCAGGGCGACCCCGCCCTCGTGGAAGGTGAGCGAGACGACCGCCGTGGTCGCGCCGGCGTGCTCGACGACGTTGGCGAGGGCGCCCCGCAGGGTGCGTACGACGGCCGTCGCCACCCGCCCGCCGACCTCGTGCGGGTCGCCGTGGACGTGGACCGGGACGCTGAGCCCGGTGGTGGCGGCGACGTCGTCGGCGACCTGGCGTACGGCGGTGGCCAGCGCCGACCCGCCGGTCAGCTCGGTGGGCGCGAGGTCGCGTACGACCCGGCGGGCCTCGTCGAGCGAGGAGCGGGCCATGGTGGCCGCCTGGTCGACGTGGCCGCGGGCGTCGGCCGGGCGCGACTCCCACTCCTGGTCGGCCGCCTGGAGCAGCAGGTTGATGCTGGTCAGGCCCTGGGCGACGCTGTCGTGGATCTCCCGGCTCAGCCGTGCGCGCTCGGCCACGACACCGGCTCGGCGCTCGGCGTCGGCGACCTCGTCCTGGGCCGCCTCGAGCTCGTTGAGGAGTGCCCGACGGGTGACCGCGTCGCGCTCGAGAGCGCGGTAGGTGGTCACCGCGAGCACGGCGACGCAGACCGGGCCGAGCAGCACGGTCGGGTCGGCCAGGCCGGTCATCCGGCTCCAGGCGACAGCGACGACCGCGACGAGGAACACCGTGACGGCCACGGCCCAGCGGAACGGCAGCACCCGCAGCGCCAGGAAGACCAACGGCACCGCCGCCCACGAGAAAGACGGCGCGATCAGGGCGAGCACCGTCCAGCAGGCGACCACCGCGGCCAGCCAGACGACCGCGGCCGTGCCGGCGAGGCGGCGGCCCGCGGCGTACGCGATCAGGAGGACGGCGGCGCCGGGCAGGACCACCTCGGCCTGGTCGCCGAGGCCGTGTCCCTGCAGATAGCGCGCGACCGAAGCGATGACGAGCACCACCAGTGAGATGTGGAGCCAGCGGTCGAGCAGCGTCTGGCCGGCCAGGATCCCACCGGCGCTGGCTGCTGGAGCTGGCCCTGGAGCTGGCGCGGCTTCGGTCGTCATGGTCGTCCCAGGCTAGGCCGATCGCGGGGCCCTGGCATCATCCGATCGGCTATCCGGGGTGTCGCCGAACGGCTATCCAGACGTCGCCGGTCACCCGATGTCCCGACCCCTCTCCGACGGCGATGGTTGATGCATCAGCTCGACCAATAGCACCGAACACCGGAGGAGCACCACCATGCGTACGTCCCGAATCGCCGCCCTCGCCGGCCTGGCCGGCATCGCCGCCTCGGCCACCCTGTCCTTCACCGCCCTCGGCATGGGCACCGCGGCCAACGCCGCCGAGGGCCACGGCCGCCCGGCGAGCTACCTGCTCGAGGGCGACCCGTCCGCGCAGGATGGCTCGAAGTTCGAGGGCATCGGCGTGGACCAGGAGGCTGGGAAGTTCTACGTCAGCGAGGTCACCGGCGGCGAGATCCAGCGCGGCTCCGCCGACCGTGCCCAGGCCGAGGAGTGGCTGGCCGGCGACGGCACCGACGGCCGCTACACCGCTCGCGGCATCACCGTCGACGATGAGGGCCGCATCTACATCGCCGGTGGCCCGAACGGCACCGGCAACGACCGCCCCGACCTGTGGGTCTACAGCCCCGAGGGCGAGCTGCTCGCCGCCCTCCGCGTCCCCGACAACAACGCCTTCCTCAACGATGTCGCGATCGGGCCGGACGGGGCTGCGTACTTCACCAACTCCAACGACCCGACGATCATCCGCGTCGCCGAGGGTGACGACGGCTGGCAGGCCACCGAGTGGGCCGACGGCAGCTCGCTGATCACCACGGTCGAGGGCTTCAACCTCGGCGGCATCGTGCTGAGCCAGGACCGCTCCGCCTTCGTGGTCGCCCAGGGCACCACCGGGCAGCTGTGGCGCTTCTCCGTCGCCACCGGCGAGGTCAGCGAGATCGACACCGAGGGCGCGAACCTGCGCAACGCCGACGGCCTGATCGCGCAGGGCCGCGACCTCGCCGTGATCCGCAACTTCGACAAGCAGCTCGTGCACCTCGAGCTGAACCCGTCGGCGACCTCCGCGCAGCTCGTCTCGTCGCGCGCCACCGACCCGGACCGCGTCTTCACGACCGGCAAGCTGCTCGACGGCAGGCTGCTGCTGGTCGACAGCCACTTCGACGAGCAGACCGCGCAGGGGCCGTACGAGATCGTCACCGCCAGGATGCCGCGATGACCACCACTCCGCTGCGGCGGTCGGTGGCGGCCTCCGTCACGGCGTCCGCGGTGCTGGCCGTGCTTCTGGCAGGCTGCGCCGCGGCGCCGGAGGAGGCGGCCCAGCCGTCCCGGTCCGCATCTGAATCGTCCGCGTCCTCCGCCGGCACCGAGCCGGCGCGGGACGCCCCTGACCCCGAGGAGCGACAGCGCATGAACGAGGAGCTGATCAAGGCCGCCTGGGACAACGACGTGGCCCGTGCCCGTCAGCTGGTCCAGGCCGGGGCGGACGTCAACTACGAGGACGACACCCAGCAGAGCGCCTACCTGATCGCCGCGAGCGAGGGCTACGTCGATCTGCTCGACCTGACCCTCCGCAACGGCGCGAAGGTCAACGCCAAGGACTCTTACAACGGCACCGCGCTGATCCGTGCCGCCGAGCGCGGGCACGCCGACATCGTGGGGCGTCTGGTGCAGGCCGGGATCGACCTCGACCACGTCAACAACCTGGGCTGGACCGCCCTGCACGAGGCGGTCGTCCTGGGTGACGACGGCCCGGACGCGGCCGACACCGTACGGGTGCTCGTCGCGGCCGGCGTGGACATCTCGATCGAGGCGGGCCGGGACGGGAAGACCGCGCTGGAGCACGCCGAGGAGCGCGGTTTCGACGCGATCGTCTCGACGTTGCGTACGGCTTCGGCCGAGGTCGCCGACGGTGACCGGCAGCTCCTGCGGGCGGCGTCGTCGGGTGACACGGACTCGGCCGCGGCGGCGCTCCGTGGCGGCGCCGACCTGGAGACCAGAGATGCCAACCGGCGTACGCCGCTGCTGCTAGCGGTCACCGACGACCACCTCGAGACGGCCCGTCTGCTCGTGTACCTGGGTGCCGACCCGGACGCCCTCGACGGCCAGCACGACACCCCCTGGCTGGTCACCGGCGTCACCGGGAGCGTCCCGATGGCCGAGCTGCTGCTCAGCGTCGACCCGGACCTGACCGTACGCAACCGCTACGGCGGCCTGTCGATCATCCCCGCCAGCGAGCGCGGCCACGCTGACTACGTGGAGCGCGTCGCTCGCACCGAGATCGACATCGACCACGTCAACGACCTCGGCTGGACCGCCCTCCTCGAGGCCGTGATCCTGGGCGAGGGCTCCGACCGCTGGCAGCGGGTCGTACGCAGCCTGCTCGAGAACGGTGCCGACCCGCGCATCGCCGACCGCGACGGCGTGACCCCGCTCGAGCATGCCCGTAGCCGCGGGTTCACCGAGATCGCCCGGATCCTCGAGCAGCACGGCGGCTGATCAGCCGCCGCCTCAGAGCCCGAGGCCCTGACCGGTTCCCCCGCCGGTCGGGGCCTCGTTCGTCCCGTTCGTCTCAGGTGACACGAAAGACCGGCCACCCGATCTCGGTGCGCCACGCAGCGGGATCGCTTGTGTCACGAGGGCCGACAACGTAGGCCTCCCGCACCGGACCGGCCACCGACATCGCGTTCTCAACGACCCAGGTTCCGAGCTCGCCGTACGTCACCTCGATGCCGTCGTGCTCGCCGACGTGGGTGGTGACGGCCAGCTCCGCGGCAGGAAGGGTCGCGGGGTGCACGCGCCCGGTGCGAGGTGGCGCAGCGGTCGGCAGGTAGACGAGCGCGTGACCGCGCTCCTGCTCGAAGAGGGCGTTGTCGTAGCTGCCGCCCGGCGGTCCGGTCACGGCGGTGCCGACGGCCGCCTCCAGCTCGGCCATCGCGCCTGCGTACCAGGTCTCGACGTCGCGATGACCGACGACGGCCTCCACCGCGGCGACCGTCCGGGCGGGCTCGGCACGCAGCTCGACGTCGATCGGCGCGGGGTCAGGCTGGAGCAGGCGGCGCAGCGACACGACCGCGGCGCGGGTGCGGTCGAGCTCGTCCTCGAGGCGTTGCAGATGGTCCGCCACCAGGGCGGCCCGGACACCGGGGTCGGGGGTCCGCAGGATCCGTTGCACATCGCTCAGGGGGACGTCGAGCTCGCGGAGTCGGTGGATGACCTGCGCGGTCGGAATCTGGTCGACGCCGTAGTAGCGGTAACCGGTGATCTCGTCCACCACAGCGGGATCCAGCAGGGCCGCCTCGTGATAGCGACGCAGGGTCCGCACGCTCAAGTGGGTCAACCGCGAGAACTCCCCGATGGTCAGCACCCCCTCATTGTGAACGCTCCCCCTGGGGGAGAGTCCACCGCTTGACCCTCCCACGCCGAGAGGCCAGATGGTGGGCTCATGACACAGCACACCGATCTTCCGTCCGACCTGCTCCCGACCACCGTGCGCGAGTTCCTCGCCGCCCACGTCGCCCGCGACGCCGACACCGCCTCGTCGTTCCTCGTCGAGGATGCGGTGGTCGTCGACCAGAACGAGACCTTCCGCGGCCGAGAGGAAGCCCACGCGTTCCTGCGGGACGCCGGGTCCGAGTTCGAGTACGTGACCGAGCAGATCGGCGCTCGCCGCGTCGATGACGCTCACTGGGTGGTCACCGTGCGGCTCGAGGGCACCTTCCCAGGTGGCGTCGCCGAGCTCGACTACCGGTTCACGCTTCGGGATGGCCTCGTCGCTGAGCTCGTCATCGCCAACCACCCAGCCTGACCGAACCCGCACCACCTCGACCTTCAAAGGAGAGAAATGTCCATCTCAGATCGCGATCGTCTCGATGGTCGCCGGGCGTTGGTCACGGGCGGCTCGAAGGGCTCGGGCAAGGCCGTCGTGGAGAGACTGCGAGAGATGGGTGCCGACGTGTACGTGACGGCGCGCACCATGCCCGACGGGTACGAGCACCCTGACCGGTTCATCGAAGCAGACATCCTGACGGCAGAAGGCACCGACACCGTGGCCGCTCGTATCGCGGAGTTCGGCGCACTCGACATCCTGGTGCACGTCGTCGGAGGGGCGTCGACGCCGTCCGGTGGATTCGCGGTCATCACCGATGACCAGTGGCTCACCGAGCTGAACCTCAACTTCCTTGGAGCAGTACGGCTGGATCGAGCCCTTCTCCCGGCGATGATCGGGGCTGGGTCGGGCGTGGTGCTGCACTTCACCTCGATCCAGCGTGAGCTGCCCCTGTACGACGCGTCCTTGGCTTATGCGGCAGCGAAGGCCGCGCTGCGCACGTACAGCAAGGGGCTTGCCAACGAGCTCGCACCGCGCGGCGTCCGGGTCAACGCGATCAGCCCCGGCGGGATCGAGACCGAAGCCTACGAGCGGTTCGTGGACCGGATCGCCGAGGGCAACGGACTCACCCGTGAAGCAGCCAAGCAGACGATCTACGACTCCCTCGGAGGAGTGCCCCTGGGACGGTTCGCGAACACCGAGGAGATCGCGGACCTGGTCGGGTTCCTCGTCTCGGACCGCGCCTCGGCGATCGTAGGCGCCGAGTACGTGATCGACGGCGGCACCGTCCCGACCGTCTGACCCAGGCACCGTCAGCGAGCAACCACCTCGTCCCGGGTGAACGTGAGCTGTTGGACGTCGATGTAGTCGGCGGCGAACCCGGCCCGGGAGTACTCCAGGTAGAAGTGCCACATCCGCAGGAAGGTCTCGTCGAACCCGAGCCCCCGAACCTCCTCGGCGTGATCACGCAGCGAGGCGTCCCACCGTCGCAGGGTCTCCGCGTAGTGGGCGCCGAACGAAAGTCGGCTCCGCAGGCGGAGCCGGGTGTGGGCCTCGGTGACGTCGGTGATCGCCTCGGTCGAGGGGAGCAGTCCGCCGGGGAAGATGTACTTGGTGATCCAGGTCTCGGTGCTCCGGGTGGCGATCATCCGGTCGTGCGGCATGGTGATCGCCTGGATCACCGCGGTGCCGCCCGGAGCCAGGACCTCGTCGATCTTCGCGAAGTAGACCGGCCAGAACCGTTCACCGACCGCCTCGATCATCTCGACCGAGACCACCGCGTCGTACGTCCCTTCCACGGCCCGGTAGTCGCGCAGCTCGACGTCCACCCGATGGTCCAGACCGGCCGCGCCGATCCGGCGCCGGGCCAGCGCGGCCTGCTCGACGGAGAGGGTCACCGAGGTGACCTGGGCGCCCCGAGCGGCGGCCCGCAGGGCGAGCTCTCCCCAGCCGGTGCCGATTTCGAGGAGTCGGGTGCCAGGTCCGACTCCCGCCTCGTCGAGGATCCGGTCGATCTTGCGGTGTTGGGCGAGCGCCAGGTCCTCGGTCGAGGGCAGCGAGGAGAAGAGGCCCGCCGAGTAGCTCATCGTCGGGTCCAGGAAGAGCGCGAAGAACTCGTTCGACAGGTCGTAGTGGTGCCCGATGTGCTCGCGCGCGTTCTCCGGCGTGTTCAGGTCCTTCGCACCGCGGCGCCGCTCGTAGACCCCACGCAGCCGTTGCGCCCACCCGGGCAGGAGACCGTCGAGATCCCGACACAGCACGGTCAGGGTCTCCCCCAGCTCCGGGGCGTCCCAGGCACCGGTCATGTACGCCTCACCGAAGCCGATCAACCCGTGCCGGCTGAGCCTGGCGTAGAACTCCTCGGGGCGGTGCAGCACGATGTCGGCCGGGCTGCCGTCCTGGCTCACGCTGATCCCGAGCCGTTTCGTAGCGGCCCGGAAGACGGTCGCGGCAGCAGCTGCGGTGCCTTGGGCCACAAGGCCGCTGGGTGCTTCCTGCAGCATCGGCCAGCGCTCACCCACCAGCGTCTGGGCGGCGGGGGCTTCGATGGTCTTCATCGGACTCCTTCTTGGTGATGCAGTGGCCTTCTCTGGACCGGTAGGCGTCGTAGCCACAGCGCTACGCCGTGGAGGCGGATCCAGACCGCGCCGAGAAGCGCGGCGGGAGCAGAACGGAGCGTTTCCCCGAACCGCCCTTCGACCCGGGAGCCGCGTACGGAGGCGTCGAAGACGGTCCCGTCCTCGGTGGTCAGCCGGACCGCGACCCGGAGTCGCCCATCGGGTGGCGGCACGGTCAGCTCGTAGTGGCCGTCGACGCCGTGGAACGGCGAGACGTACATCGCCTTCGCGACCTGTGCCCGATGTCGTTCGTCGGGCTGGACGAGGTAGGCGTGCCGGTCTCCGTAGGTGTTGTGCACCTCAACGACGGTGGCCAATGCCTCCCCGGAGGTGGCCGTGCACCAGTAGACGCTGATCGGGTTGAAGCTGAACCCGAAGGCCCTCGGCTGGGCCGCCATCAGCACCCGTGCATCGCCCAGGTCGATGTCGTGGAGCTTCAGGAACGCGGCGAGGTTCTCCCGGATCGAGAGCTCGGGGTCGCCCAGATGGTCACGTGCCTCGAAGCGGCCGAGGGGGCCGCGATCGGGCAGCCGGTCCAGGTCGACCACCTGCCAGTGGGAGCGGTGCACGAACCGGTTCGGCAGCGGTCCACGCCGGGTGTGGCTGATCGTGGTGCGATACACGCCTGTCGCGTCGCCGGGCCGCTCCAGCCCCAATCGCTCGGCCGCCCGGGCCCCGGAGCGGGCGCCGTCCTCGTGGAACCCCCAGCCACGCCAGGCGCCGGCGAAGACCAACGCGTCGGAGTCCAGCTCGTCGGCCCGCTGTTGGGCCGCCACCGATTCCGGGGTGTAGAGCGGGTGCTCGTACTCCATGGTGGCGATGACCTTCTCCGGATCGATCAGGTCGGCCCCACCGAGCGTGACCAGGTGACGTACGCCTCCGGGAGCCGGCAGCCGCATCAACCGGGTCAAGTCATAGGTCACCGTGACCTGCCCGCTGCCCGGGCGCTCCAGGTAGTTCCACGAGGCCCGGACGTGATCGCTCTCCGGCAGCAGGCTGGTGTCGGTGTGCAGCTGAGCCTGGTTGGCGGAGTACGGGAACCCACCCAGGATCTCCCGCTGGGCCGCCGTCGGCTCGCCGAGCATCGCCAGCGACTGTCCGGGATGGGTCGCCAGCACGACCGCGTCGAAGAGCTCGGTGCGCCCGTTGCCGTCGGTGATCTCGACCCCCCTGCCGGTCTCGACCACGTTCACGACCTTCGTCGAGGTCAGCACCCGGCCGCCGCGGTCGCGGATCGCGGCGGCGACCCTCTCGACGTACGTCGCCGACCCGCCGGTGACTGTGCGCCAGCGCGGCGAGCCGAAGACCTGCAGCATCCCGTGGTGGCTGAGGAACTCGAAGAGGTAGCGAGCCGGGTAGCTCAGCGCCGTGGCCGGGTCGCAGGACCACACCGCGGCGACCAGCGGGGCCATGAAGTGGCGCCGGAAGTGCGGGGTGAACCCGTGCTCGTCCAGGAACGCCTCGAGGGTGCGATCGTCGGGCTCGTCGCTTGCGAGCAGTGCCCGGGCGGCCCGGTGGAACCGCGGGATCTCGGCGAGCATCCGCAGGTGCGCCGGGCGGAGCGCACGGCGGTCGGGCAGCACCCCGCGCAGCCCGCGCGCACCTGCGTACTCCACGTCGTCGCTCTCCGACCGCACCGACATCGACATCTCGGAGACCTGCGTCGGCACGTCGAGCTCGGCGAAGAGCCGGAGCAGGGTCGGATACGTACGCCGGTTGTGCACGATGAAGCCGGTGTCGATCGCCAGCTCGCTCCCGTCGGGCGCGGTGACGCGATGGGTGTCGGCATGGCCGCCCAACCGGTCATCGGCCTCGAAGAGCGTGACCGTGCTGGCGCCGGAGGCGACGTAGGCCGCGGTCAGGCCGGCCACCCCGCTGCCCACCACCGCAACCCGACGGCGTTCGTGGTCGGGACTGCTCATCGGGCTCCTCGATGTCGAAGTGGGCGATCAGCGCAGAGGCGCTGTCACCCGGTCTTCGGTCACCGGGGCGAATCGGATTGGTCCGCGTCAGCCGCGACCGGCGTACGGCATCCCGGTCGCGAGGATCGTCATCGCGGGCACGCTGACGCCGAGCGGGAGCTGGGCCATGGCGACGACCGCGTCGGCAACGTGCTGCGGGTCGAAGGTCGGCTCGGGGCGTACGGTGCCGTCGGCCTGGCGGGCGCCGACAGCGATGCCGGCGGTCATCTCGGTGGCCGCGTTGCCGATGTCGATCTGGCCGACGGCGATGTCGTGGGCGCGGCCGTCGAGGGCCAGGGCGCGGGTGAGGCCGGTGATCGCGTGCTTGGAAGTCGTGTAGGCGGCGCTGCCCGGTCGCGGGACGTGCGCGGAGATCGAGCCGTTGTTGATGATCCGTCCGCCCCGCGGGTCCTGTCGCTTCATCTGGGCGAAGGCCTCGCGGGCGCAGAGGAAGGAGCCGGTGACGTTGACGGCCAACGTCGCGGCGAACTCCTCGGGCGGGACCTCGTCGACCTCGCCGCTCGGACCGAAGGTGCCGGCGTTGTTGACCAGCAGGTCCACGCGGCCCCACATCCCGACGACGGCGGCGAACGTCGCTTCCACCTCAGGGGCAGAAGCGACGTCCGTGGGCAGCACGAGGGACCGCGCCATCACCGACGCGGTCTCCTCGAGCGAGCCCTGCGTACGTCCCAGCAGGGCGACCTGGAAGCCGGCGCCGTCCAGCGCCTGCGAGATCACCCTGCCCAGTCCGGAGCCTGCCCCGGTGACGACCGCGACGGGCATCAGGTGAACTGCCGGCTCAGCTGGGCGTGCCGGTTGACGTCCTTGTAGAGCAGGTAGCGGAACCGGTCGGGACCACCGGCGTAGCAGGCCTGCGGGCAGAAGGCGCGCAGCCACATGAAGTCGCCCTCCTGCACCTCGACCCAGTCCTTGTTGAGCAGGTAGACGGCCTTGCCCTCGAGGACGTACAGCCCGTGCTCCATCACGTGCGTCTCCGGGAACGGGATCGCGCCGCCCGGCTCGAAGCTGACGATGTTGACGTGCATGTCGTGGCGTACGTCATCGGGGTCGACGAAGCGCTGGGTCTTCCAGGCGCCGTTGGTGCCCGGCATCTCGCCGCCGGGCACGTCGACCTCGTTGGTGACGAACGGCTCCGGGACATCGATGCCCTCGACCCGCTGGTACGCCTTGCGGATCCAGTGGAAGCGGGCGACCTGGTCGCTCGTGTTGTGCAGCGTCCAGGTGGAGCCGGGCGGGAGGAAGGCGTACCCGCCTGGGGTGAGGCCGTGCTTCTCGCCCTCGACCGAGAGCGTCAGCGCACCCTCGACCACGAACAGGACACCCTCCGCGCCCGCGTCGAGCTCGGGCTTGTCGCTGCCGCCGCCGGGCGAGACCTCGACGATGTACTGAGAGAAGGTCTCGGCGAACCCCGAGAGCGGGCGCGCGATCACCCACAGTCGGGTGCCCTCCCAGAACGGGAGCTTGCTGGTGACGATGTCGCGCATGGTGCCACGGGGGAGCACGGCGTACGCCTCGGTGAAGACCGCCCGGTCGGTGGTCAGCTCACGCTGCGACGGGTGGCCGCCGGTCGGGGCGTAGTAGCGGGGTTCGCTCATGGTCGGGCTCCTTCTCGGGTGAGCAGCCGGCCCTGGGGCGCGGCCTCGATGTCGATCTTCTCGCCACGCACCCAGGTCTCGCGGACGACGCCCGCGAGCGATCGACCGTGGTAGGGCGTGACGGCGTTCTTGTGATGGAGCTTCGCGGCATCGACCACGTAGGAGTCGCCGGGGGCGAGGATGCAGAAGTCGGCGTCGTGGCCGACCTCGATCCGGCCCTTGCGCTCGAGACCGGCGTGACGAGCGGGTGCCTGGGACATCCAACGGGCGACGTCGGTGAGGGTGAAGCCGCGGCTCCTTGCCTCGGTCCAGACCGCCGACAGCCCGAGCTGGAGCGAGGAGATGCCGCCCCAGGCGACCCCGAAGTCCCCGGTGTCGAGGGCCTTCAGGTCGGGTGTCGAGGGCGAGTGGTCGGTGACGACCATGTCGATGACGCCTTCACGCAGGCCATTCCACAGCAGCTCGCGATTGGCCGCCTCTCGGATCGGCGGGCAGCACTTGTACTGCGTCGCGCCGTCGGGGATCTCCTCCGCGGCGAAGGTCAAGTAGTGGGGGCAGGTCTCCGCCGTGATCGGGACCCCGTCGCGACGGGCCGAGGCCAGCATCGCGAGCACGTCGGAGCTGGAGACGTGCAGGATGTGGACGCGGCAGCCGGTCCACCGGGCGAGCTCGATCACCTGGGCGATGGCGAGATTCTCCGCGCCGCGGGGTCGGCTGTGCAGGAAGCGTTCGTACGCCCCACCACCCGCCGCGGGCGCGTGCTCGATCGCGTGGGCGTCCTCGGCGTGCACGATCAGCAGACCGTCGAAGGAGCGGATCTCGCGCATCGCCTGCTCGAGCTCCTCGGCGTCGAGCGGCGGGAACTCGTCGACCCCCGAGTGCAGTAGGAAGCACTTGAAGCCGGAGACCCCGGCCTCGTGCAGCGTACGCAGCTCTGCGACGTTGCCCGGGATGGCTCCGCCCCAGAAACCGACGTCGACGAAGGCCTGGCTCGCGGCGGTCTTGCGCTTGAGATCGAGGGCCGGGAGGTCGCACGTGGGCGGGATGCTGTTGAGTGGCATGTCGACGATCGTGGTGACCCCGCCGGCGGCCGCGGCGCGGGTCGCCGAGGCGAAGCCCTCCCACTCCGTCCGGCCCGGGTCGTTGACGTGCACGTGGGCGTCGACGACGCCGGGCATCAGCACCTCGTCGTCGGCGAGCTCGACCACCCGGGCCGCGGTCAGGTCCTCCGCGGTCGGTGCTATCGCGACGATCTGGCCGTCGCGAACTCCGACAGCTCCGGCTCGCTCGCCCTCGGGGGTCACCATTCGCGCCGCCCGGATGACGACATCGAGATCTCGACTCACACCCTCACCTCCGCCTCATCGACTGCCACCACCCGCGTCCGCTGGCGCCCGAGGCCGGTCACCTCGGCCTCCACCACGTGCCCTTCCCGCAGGAAGGGCCGGGGCTCGGGCCGCAACGCTGCGACCCCGCCAGGTGTCCCGGTCAGCACCAGGTCGCCGGGCTCGAGTGTCATCAGCGTACTGAGGAAAGCGAGGAGCTCACCGACGCCGTAGGCCATCCGAGCCGTCGTCCCTCGCTGTCGCCGCTCGCCGTCGACCCACAGCTCAAGGCCGAGAGCCTGCGGGTCGCCCACGGCGTCGGGCGTGACCAGCCACGGGCCGATCGGCGTGAAGGTGTCGGCACACTTCCCCTTCGCCCACGTCGGCCCGGCCGCGATCCGCGCCCGCTCGCTGACGTCGTCGGCGGTGAGATAGCCGCCGACCGCGGCCAAGGCCTGCTGCGGGTCTCTGCACCGGGACAGCCGGCGCCCGATCACCACCCCCAGCTCGACCTCGTAGTCGGTCATCGTCGACCCCGGCGGCAGCTCGATCGCGTCGTGAGGCCCCACGACCGATGTCGAGGGCTTGAGGAAGACCACCGGCTCGTCCGGGATCGCGACGCCCGCCTCCTCCGCGTGGTCCTCGTAGTTGAGCCCGATCCCGACGACCTTGCCCGGCCGGGCCACCGGCGGTCCGATCCGGGTGCCGTCGGCGACGACGGGGAGACTGCCCGAGGCGATCAAGTCCTGGATCAACCTGAGCCGCACCGGGTCGCCTAGCAGGTCGCCGTCGATCGCCGGCACGACGGCCGATAGATCGCGCAGTACGTCCTGGTAATCCAGTGCCGCGGGGCGCTCCTGGCCCGGCGGCCCCACACTCAGCAGTCTCATGCCGCGGCCTCCTGGGATGCCGACCGAGTTACCTCGGTCTCGTTGCAGTCCCCTCGCGGAACTCCACGAAGGACGTGGACGCTCGCCGAGTTACCCTTCGACAGGCTCAGGACATCGCCTCGGTGAGCATTCCGCCGCTCGCTCATGCGTCCTCCTTGATGAGATGGTCGGCAGCGATCTGCTCGGCGATCTGCTCGAGCAGGGCGGCGCCCTCGGTCAGGCAGCGCTGCCGGTCGGGTTCGATGTCCGTCAAGGCGTACGCAGCGCCGATTCCGGCCGCATGCAGCCGGTCGCGGTCGAGATGGTTGACCCCACAGACCGCCACGACCGGGACACCGGCGCGTGCGGCCGCGGCGGCGACGCCGGCCGGTGCCTTGCCGTTGAGGGTCTGCTCGTCGAGCGCGCCCTCGCCGGTGACGACGAGGTGCGCGCCGTCCAGCCCGGCGGCGAAGTCGACCAGCTCGAGCACGAGCTCGATGCCCGATCGCAGCTCCGCGCCGAGCAGGGCGAGTGCGGCGAAGCCGACACCGCCGGCCGCTCCGGCACCGGGGTGGCCACGGAGATCGGTCCCGGTGAATGACGCCACCAGAGATGCCCAGCGGCTGAGCGCGGCGTCCAGCCGTCGGACCTGGTCCGCATCGGCGCCCTTCTGCGGGCCATAGACCGCGGCGGCGCCGGCGGGACCGGTGAGCGGGTTGTCGACGTCGCACGCGACGGTGACCGAGACCCCTTCGAGGCGCCGGCGCAGCTCGTCGACCTCGATCCGGGCGACCTCCTCGAGCCCGGCTCCACCCGGACCCACCGGGTCCCCGGCAACGGTGAACAGCCTGGTGCCAAGCCCGCAGAGCAGACCCGCTCCGCCGTCGGTGCTGGCGCTGCCGCCGATCCCGAGCACGATCCGGCGACAGCCCGCATCGATCGCGGCCGCCATCGCCTGCCCGGCGCCGAGGCTGGAGGCCCGCATCGGATCCGGCACACCCGGCAGCCGCGCCAACCCGGAAGCGTCGGCGAGCTCGACGACCGCGACTCCGTCGCGACGGGCGTACGCCGTCTCGACCGGCTCACCCGTCGGACCGGTCACGCGGACCGGCACGAGGACGAACCCGGCGGACTCGGCCGCCGCCAGGGTGCCGTCGCCACCGTCGGCGACCGGGATCGCGTCGACGACCACGCCGGGACTCCCCCGGCGGATCCCGGTACTCACCGCCGCCGCGACCTCGGCGGCGGTGAGCGATCTCTTGAACTTGTCGGAGGCGACCAGCACGCGGACCATGGGGTGATCAGTCCAGCGGGACGAGCGCGGTCGGGGCGTGCTCACCACGCTCGGCCAGCTCCTCGAACTCGACGACGCCGTCGATCTCGACGCCCATCGAGACGTTGGTGACGCGCTCGAGGATGACCTCGACCAGCACCGGCACGCGGTATTCGGCCATCAGGGCCTTGGCCTTCTCGAAGGCGGCACCGAGATCGGCAGGATCGGTCACCCGGATCGCCTTGCAGCCCAGGCCCTCGGCGACCTTGAGGTGGTCGACGCCGTAGCCGTCGAGCTCGGGGCTGTTGACGTTGTCGAAGGCGAGCTCCACGCAGTAGTCCATCTCGAACCCGCGCTGAGCCTGGCGGATCAGGCCGAGGTAGGAGTTGTTCACGACCACGTGGATGTAGGGGATGTTGAACTGCGCGCCGACCGCCAGCTCCTCGATCAGGAACTGGAAGTCGTAGTCGCCCGACAGCGCGACGACCTGGCCGTCGGGGACCGCGGTCGCGACTCCCAGGGCGGCCGGCAGGGTCCAGCCGAGCGGGCCGGCCTGGCCGGCGTTGATCCAGTGCCGCGGCTTGTAGACGTGCAGCAGCTGGGCCGCCTGGATCTGGGACAGACCGATCGTGGTGACGTAGCGGGTGCCGGACCCGAAGGCCCGGTTCATCTCCTCGTAGACCCGCTGCGGCTTGATCGGGACGTTGTCGAAGTGCGTCTTGCGCTGCAGGCTCCGCTTGCGCTCGGCGCACTCCTCTGCCCAGGCGGTGCGGTCTGCGACGCGGCCGTCCGCAGCCCACTCCTTCGCGACCTCGATGAGCACCTCGAGCGCCGCGCGGGCGTCGGAGACGATCGAGTAGTCAGCAGCGAAGACCCGGCCGATCTGGGTCGGCTCGATGTCGATGTGCACGAACGTACGTCCGTGGGTGTAGGTCTCGACCGAGCCGGTGTGGCGGTTGGCCCACCGATTACCGATACCGAGCACGAAGTCGCTGGCCAGCATGGTCGCGTTGCCGTAGCGGTGGGACGTCTGCAGCCCGACCATGCCCGCGTTGAGCCGGTGGTCGTCCGCGATGCTCCCCCAGCCCATCAGCGTGGGGACAACAGGGACCCCGGTGACCTCGGCGAGCTCGACGAGCAGGTCGGAGGCGTCGGCGTTGATGACGCCACCGCCCGCGACGATCAGCGGGCGCTCCGCGCCGAGCATCATCGCCAGGGCCTTCTCCGCCTGGGCACGGCTGGCCGCCGGCCTGGCGATCGGCAAGGGCTCGTACGTCTCGATGTCGAAGTCGATCTCGGCCTGCTGGACGTCGAGCGGCAGGTCGATCAGGACCGGGCCGGGACGTCCCTCGCGCATCAGCCGGAAGGCCTTCTGGAAGGTGCCCGGGACCTGGGCGGGCTCCATCACGGTGACCGCCATCTTGGTGAGCGATCCGGCGATGGAGGCGATGTCGACCGCTTGGAAGTCCTCCTTGTGGAGCTTCGCGACCGGGGCCTGCCCCGTGATGCAGAGGATCGGGATCGAGTCGGCGGAGGCCGAGTAGAGCCCGGTGATCATGTCGGTGCCGGCCGGGCCGGAGGTGCCGATGCAGACGCCGATGTTGCCGGCCTTCGCCCGGGTGTAGCCCTCGGCCATGTGCGAGGCTGCCTCGACGTGGCGGGCGAGCACGTGCTGGAGCCCGCCGTGCTTGCGCATCGCGCTGTAGAACGGGTTGATCGCGGCACCGGGGAGGCCGAACAGCTGGGTCGCACCCTCCTTCTCCAGGATCAGGACGGCGGCGTCGACCGCGCGCATGCGTGCCATGTCAGTTCCCTCCCTTGATGCCAGAGCCGCTGAAGCGCTCGACGCCACGCAGCAAGGCGGAGTGGTCCAGGCCGCCGTCGCCATTGGCCCGCGCGCTCGCCATCAGCTGGGCGACCAGCGAGCCGAGCGGGACCACGACGCCGGCCTCGCGGGCGGCGGCGGTGACGATCCCCATGTCCTTGTGGTGCAGGTCGATCCGGAAGCCGGGCTGGAAGGAACGGGTGAGCATGTTCTCCTTCTTCTGGTTGAGCACGCTCGACCCAGCGAGCCCGCCA
Source organism: Nocardioides sp. NPDC023903 (assembly GCF_040639295.1). Lineage (NCBI taxonomy): Bacteria > Bacillati > Actinomycetota > Actinomycetes > Propionibacteriales > Nocardioidaceae > Nocardioides > Nocardioides sp. NPDC023903. Next base: position 142,786 of record NZ_JBEZZS010000007.1, read on the forward strand.
CCGAGCACCTCGAGGGCGGCCTTCGTGTCCACGCCGTACGCCTCGAGGAAGACGACCGCCTCCGAGAGCGCCTGGATGTTGGCGGCGACGATGAGCTGGTTGGCCGCCTTGACCGTCTGGCCGGCGCCGCTCGGGCCGACGTGGACGATGGTCTTGCCGACGGCGTCGAAGAGCGGCTTCGCGGTGGCGAAGTCGTCAGCCGCGCCGCCGACCATGATCGAGAGGGCCGCGTTCTTCGCGCCCGCCTCGCCACCGGAGACCGGGGCGTCGAGGATGCGGAAGCCACGCGCCGTGGCCTGCTCGGCGAGCGCTGCGCTCACGTCGGGGCGGATGCTGGAGAAGTCGATGATCAGCGCGCCGGCGGGGGCGGTCTCGAAGACGCCGCCCTCAGCGGCGAGGACCTCCTCGACGTGGGGTGAGTCCGGGACCATGACGCAGACGACGTCGGTGTCGCGGCAGGCATCGGCGGTCGAGGTGGCCGCGCGGCCGCCCGCTGCAGCCAGGGCTTGGGTGCGCTCGGGGCTGTGGTCGAAACCGGCGACGGTGTGACCGGCCTCGACGAGGTGGGCGGCCATCGGGCTGCCCATGATGCCGAGTCCGATGAAGGCGATGTTGGTCATGATGTTCCCTCCTACGGGGTGGTCAGTGGGTGGACGTGGCGGCGCTGCGGCGCTCTCGCGGCAGCCAGTCGAAGCTCTCGGCCGAGGTCGTGGCGGGCTTGTACTCCAACCCGACCCAGCCGGCGTACCCAGCCGCCTCGAGCGCGGCGAGCTGCCGCTCGAGGGGAAGCTCGCCGGTGCCGGGCTCGTTGCGGCCCGGGGCGTCGGCGATCTGGACGTGGGCGATACGAGCGGCGTACGCAGCGATCACCGCATCGACGTCGTCGCCGTTCACGGCGAGGTGGTAGAGGTCGGCGAGCAGGCCGATGTTGGCCTCCCCGGCGCGGTCGATCGCGGAGATCGCGTCGGCGGCGGTGAGCAGCGGATAGCGGTCGGCACCGCTGACCGGCTCGACCAGCACGGTGCCGCCGATGCGGGCGGCAGCGCGGGCGGCCAGCGCGAGGTTCTCGGCGCCGAGCTCGTCCTGCGCCTCGGCGGCGACGCCGTCGACGCGGTTGCCGTAGAGGGCGTTGAACGCCGTGCAGCCGAGCCGCCCACCGATGCCGATCGTGACCTCGATGTTGTCGCGGAACTCCGCCGAACGAGCCGGCCACGAGACCAGGCCGCGGTCGCCGCCCGGCATGTCGCCGGCGAAGAAGTTGAGGCCGACCAGGTGCACCCCGGCGTCCTGCACGGCGGCGACGAAGGCGTCCACGTCCTTGTCGGACGGCACCGCCTCGGCGAACGGCCACCAGAACTCCACCGCGTCGAAGCCGGCGGCCTTCACCGCCGCGGGGCGCTCGAGCAGCGGGAGCTCGGTGAACAGGATCGAGCAGTTCACCTCGTACCGGAGCTGGTGGTTCATCACACCGTTCCTTCCGTATTGCGGAATTTGATTTCTGACATTCGAAATATAAGGATGTGAGCGGAGTCACGTCAACCCCGAGCAGGACTCGGCCGCAAAGTGGTGAAGAAACGACAACGGGCCTCCCGCGTACATGTGCGGGCGTTGTACGTTCCTCCAAGACGCGGCCGATATGGACCGGCGACCGGTGGAGGCACCGTGCTACTTGCAGAGCTGTTGGAGACGCCCAGCCTGGGCCTGCGACTCCTGCACGCACCCGAGGGGTCGCTGGAGCGTCCGGTGGGGCGCACGATCACGATCGACCTGCTCGAGCCGGGGCGCTATCTGAACGGCGGCGAGCTCGTGCTCACCGGACTCGTCTGGCGCCGCGGGCCGGAGGACAGCGAGACGTTCGTGTCCTCGATCGCGGAGGGTGGCGCGACCTGTCTGCTGGCCGGAGCCGCCCTGCTCGGCGCGGTTCCCGACGACCTCGTCGACGCCTGCCGCCGCCATCAGGTCGCCCTGGTGGAGGTGCCCGGTGACGTGGCGTTCGCCGACGTCACCGAGTACGTCGCGGCTGCCGGTGCCGCGGGTGCGAGCGCCCGGATGTCGGCCAGTCTGGCCCGCCAGCGCCAGCTGCTCTCCGCCATCGCCTCGGGCCGCAGCCTCGACGAGCTGGCCGCCCGGGTCGCCTCCGAGATCGGCCACGCGTGCCGGGTGCTCACCGCGAGCGGGCGCCATGTCGTACCCGGACCGGGCGAGCTCGATCCGGAGACGGTCGACGCGCTGACCCGCCGCTTCCTGACCGCCGACCTGCTGCCCGCCGTGGCCGAAGTGGGCGACCGCAGCTACTCCCTGTTCCCCATCGGATCGGGTCTGGCCGACCGCCTCACCGGATGGACCGTGGCGGTCGAGGGCGACCACACCACCTGGCCGCGGGAGGACCTCGACATGGTCCACGAGTTCGGTGCCATCACAGCACTGGACCGATCCCGGCGCGACGAGGGATTTCGCGTTCGGCGACCACTCGCGGCCGCGACCCTCGCCCACCTGGAGGCTGGTGCCTCACCTGCCGAGATCGCGACCGGGCTACGCCAGTCCGGGCTCGATCCCGAGCGTCCGCTCGTGCTCGCCGTGGCCGAGCTCGGGCCAGGTGGCCCGCCGGACGCGGTGGCCGCGGTGCTCGAGGATGTGGCTCTCGGCCTGGGGCCGTCCGTCGTCGCGAGCGCGCGGGACGGCTGTGCCGTCGCCTTCCTCCCGTCCCGCCCTGACCTCACCGATCAGCTGCGCCGCTCGCTGACCCGGCTGGCGCCGGCACTGGTCCGCGGCTCGCTGTCGGTCGGGCTGAGCGGCGAGAGCGGCGTCGACGCTCTGGCCGGGGCACTCGAGGAGGCCCGGTTCGCGCACCGGGTCGCCCGCTCCGGCGGCGGCGCGGTGGCGCTGTCCAGCTCGGAGGAGGTCACCTCGCACGTACTGCTGCTCGCCACCGTCCCCGACGACATCCGCCGCACCTACGCGCAGCGCGTCCTCGGCCCCGTCCTCGATCATGACCAGCGCACCGGCAGCGATCTGGTGCCGACGCTCGACCGGTTCCTGACGTACGCCGGGTCGTGGACGCGTACGGCTGAATCGCTCCATCTCCACGTCAACAGCGTGCGCTACCGGATCTCCCGGGTCGAGGAGCTGACCGGCCGTGATCTGACCACGATGGAGGACCGGGTCGACGTCTTCCTCGCCCTCAGATCACTGTAAGAAACAGCCTCCGAAACCGGTTCGAAACCACCCTGCAACCGGCCGCACGTCATTCTGGAGCATCACACAAAGCCCGCATCCGCGGTGACGTCATCTTCGGATGATCGGCGGGTGCCGCTCGGGGCCCCGAGAGACCAGGCTGTGGGGTAAGTCACAGCTCACCTGCCCACCGAGGGCGCCCCCGAGAAAGGTGTGAGGATGAACGCGAGAGCAGTCCTGAGGTCGATGAGGCCCCAGAAGAAGGACGGTGGCCGCCCCGTCCACCCCGTCGACGAGGTCCTCCCGGCGGGCAAGCTCGCCGTCTACGGCCTCCAGCACGTGCTCGCGTTCTACGCCGGGGCGGTGATCGTCCCCATCCTGCTCGCCAACTCGATCGGGTTGAGCCAGCAGGAGCTGATCCACCTGATCAACGCCGACCTGTTCACCTGCGGCATCGCCTCGATCATCCAGTCGGTCGGCTTCTGGAAGGTCGGCGTACGCCTGCCGCTGCTGCAGGGCGTCACCTTCACCGCCGTCTCGCCGATGATCGCGATCGGACTCGCGGCCGGCGGCGGCACCGACGGGCTGCTCGTCATCTACGGCGCGGTGATCGTCGCAGGTCTGGCGACCTTCTTCATCGCCCCCTACTTCAGCCGGCTGATCCGGTTCTTCCCGCCGGTCGTGACCGGCTCGGTGATCACCATCATCGGCATCGCCCTGCTGCCGATCGCGGCCGCGGACGCCACCGGCGGCGCCGGCCCGACCTCGGACCCCACGAGCGGCCGCAACATGGCGTACGCGCTGGGCACCCTGGCCCTGATCGTGATCATCCAGCGGGTCTTCAAGGGCTTCATGGCCACCGTCGCCGTGCTCGTCGGCCTGGTCGTCGGCACCCTGGTCGCCTGGGCCCTCGGGGATGCCCACTTCGACGCGGTCGCCGGCTCCGACTGGGTCGGGGTGACCACCCCGTTCCACTTCGGCTGGCCACAGTTCTCCGCCGCCGCGATCGTGTCGATGATCGTCGTCATGCTGATCACCGCCGTCGAGACCACCGGTGACGTCTTCGCCACCGGCGAGATCGTCGAGAAGCGGATCGGCCGCAGGGACATCGCCCGGGCCCTGCGCGCAGACGGTCTGGCCACCACCATCGGCGGCGTCTTCAACTCCTTCCCCTACACCTGCTTCGCCGAGAACGTCGGACTCGTCCGGCTGACCCGGGTCAAGAGCCGCTGGGTCGTCGCGGCCGCCGGCCTGATCATGGTCCTGATCGGGCTGCTCCCCAAGGTCGGCGCGATCGTCGCCGGCATCCCGCACCCGGTCCTCGGCGGCGCCGCCCTGGCCATGTTCGCGACCGTCGCGGTGGTCGGCTTCCAGACGCTCAGCAAGGTCGACTTCCACGACCACCGCAACGTGGTCATCGTGGCAACCAGCGTCGGCCTGGCGATGTACGTCACCGCGCAGCCCGAGGTCGCCCAGGCCGTCCCGGGGTGGGCCGAGATCATCTTCGGCAGCGGCATCACCCTCGGCAGCCTCACCGCCATCCTGCTCAACATCCTGTTCCACCACGTCGGCCCGGACTACGGCCCCGCCGTCGCCGGCCAGCCCGGCGAGGGCGTCCGGCTCGACCAGGTCAACCAGATGGGACGTACGGAGTTCGTGGAGACGTTCGACGGTCTCTTCCAGGGGCCGCGGTGGATGGTGGAGCGGGCCTGGGAGCAGCGTCCCTTCGCCGACACGCACGCTCTGCGCCGCGCGTTCCAGGACGCCCTCTTCAGCGGCTCCGTCGAGGAGCAGCGAGAGCTGATCGAGGCCTACCCCGAGCTCGGTTCGCGCCTGGTCTCGGACGGGATGGTCGGCGAGGAGTCGCTGCGCGACCAGTCCTCGCGCGGCCTGACCCACCTGGCCGAGCCGGACCAGGAGACGCTGGCCTCGCTCACCGACGCCTACCACGAGCGGTTCGGCTTCCCGCTGGTCATCTCCGTACGCGACTCCGACTCGCTCGACCGGATCCTCGCCGAGGGCCGCGCGCGGCTGGGCAACTGCGAACGGCAGGAGCACGCCGCCGCGCTGATCGAGATCGCCAAGATCGCCGGCCACCGCTTCGACGACTTCCTGCGGGATGCCAACCCGATCCACAGCGCCCGCACCCGCAACCCGATCCGGAGCCAGTCATGACCACACCCAGCGCCCCCTGTGTCACGGTCAACGGGGACCAGGTGCCCCTGACCGGGGTCGCCACCCACACCACCGCCCTCGACTGGCTGCGCGACCGCGGCCTCACCGGCGCCAAGGAGGGCTGCGCCGAGGGCGAGTGCGGCGCCTGCTCGGTGCTGGTCGCCCGCCCCGGCACCGACACCGCGACCGAGTGGACCGCCGTCAACGCCTGCCTGGTCCCGGTCGCCGCGCTCGACGGCCAGGAGCTGGTCACCAGCGAGGGCCTCGGCAGCAGCAGCGACCTCCACCCGGTGCAGCAGGAGATCGCCGTACGCGGCGGGTCGCAGTGCGGTTACTGCACCCCTGGTTTCGTCTGCAGCCTGGCCGCGGAGTTCTACCGCCCCGGGCGCACCGCCGATGCCGAGGCCGAGCCGTGCGATCACGAGCACGGCCCGAACGGGGTCGACCTGCACGCCTTGAGCGGCAACCTGTGCCGCTGCACCGGCTACCGCCCGATCCGCGACGCGGCGTACGCCCTGGGGGCACCTGCCGAGGACGACGCACTGGCGGCACGTCGCCAGGCACCGCCGCCCGCGCCGCGCCCGACCCGGCTGGCCGTCGACGGTGCCGAGTTCGTACGTCCCGAGACCCTCGCCGACACCCTCGCGCTGCTCACCGAGCGGCCGGAGGCGCAGGTCGTCGCCGGCTCGACCGACTGGGGTGTGGAGGTCAACATCCGCGGCCGCCGGGCGCCGCTGGTCGTAGCGGTGGACCGGCTGCCCGAGCTCCGCTCGCTCACGGTCGGCGACGACACGATCGAGATCGGCGCCGCGCTCACCCTGACCGAGATCGAGCGTCGCCTCGACGGGCGGGTCCCGCTCCTGGCCGAGCTCTTCCCGCAGTTCGCCTCGCGCCTGATCCGCAACGGCGCGACGATCGGCGGCAACATCGGCACCGCCTCTCCCATCGGCGATGCCCCGCCGGCGCTCCTCGCGCTCGACGCCGACGTCGTCCTGGCCTCGCCGCGCGGCGAGCGGGTCGTCCCGCTGGCCGACTACTTCACCGGCTACCGCGAGACGGTCCGGGCCGCCGACGAGCTGATCCGCAGCGTACGGCTCCCGCTGCCGCTCGCCCCGCTCGTCGGCTTCCACAAGATCGCCAAGCGCCGCTTCGACGACATCTCCAGCGTGGCCGTCGGCTACGCGCTCGAGATCGCCGACGGAGCCGTGGTCCGCGCCCGGATCGGCCTGGGCGGCGTCGCGGCCACCCCGCTGCGTGCCGTCGCCACTGAGGACGCCCTGGTCGGCCGGCCCTGGACCGAGGAGACCGTACGCCGCGCCGCGACCGTCCTCGCCGGCGAGGGCACACCGATGGACGACCACCGCGCCAGCGCGTCCTACCGCTCGGCGATGCTGGGCCAGTCTCTGCTGCGCCTGTTCCACACCCACCGGCCTGTCGACCTGGAGGAGGCACTGGCATGAGTGCCCTGTCCGAACGTCCCGAGAATCCCATCGTCGGGATCCCGCTCCCGCACGAGAGCGCCGCGCTGCACGTCACCGGCGAGGCGCTCTACACCGACGACCTGGTTGGCCGGATCGCCGGCACGCTGCACGCTTGGCCGGTCCAGGCCCCGCACACTCACGCCTTGATCACCGCGATGCGGACCGAACCGGCGTACGCGGTCCCGGGGGTCGTCCGTGTGCTCACCGCCGACGATGTACCCGGCGTCAACGACGCGGGCGTCAAGCACGACGAGCCGCTCTTCCCGACCGAGGTGATGTTCCACGGCCACGCGGTGTGCTGGGTGCTCGGCGAGACCCAGGAGGCGGCCCGGCTGGGCGCGGCCGCGGTCGAGGTCGACTACGAGCCGCTGCCCTCGCTGGTCACCGTGACCGAGGCGATCGCGGCGGAGAGCTTCCAGGGCACCCCACGCAACCTCGAGCGAGGCGACGTCACGGCGGCTCTGCAGAACGCCGCCCACGTCTTCGAGGGCGAGTTCGAGTTCGCCGGCCAGGAGCACTTCTACCTCGAGACCCACGTCTCGCTGGCCCTGGTCGACGAGGGTGGCCAGGTGCTGGTGCACAGCAGCACCCAGCACCCCTCCGAGACTCAGGAGATCGTCGCCCACGTGCTCGGCGTCCCGAGCCACGAGGTCACCGTCCAGTGCCTGCGGATGGGCGGCGCGTTCGGCGGCAAGGAGATGCAGCCGCACGGCTACGCCGCCATCGCCGCGCTCGGCGCCACCCTGACCGGGCGTCCGGTGCGGCTACGTCTCAACCGCACCCAGGACATCACCATGTCCGGCAAGCGTCACGGCTTCCACAGCACCTGGCGCGTCGGGTTCGACGACGATGGCCACATCCTCGGCCTCGAGGCCACGCTCACCGCCGACGGCGGCTGGAGCCTCGACCTCTCCGAGCCGGTGCTGGCCCGCGCGCTGTGCCACATCGACAACGCCTACTGGGTGCCCGACATCCGCGTCGACGGCCGGGTGGCGCGTACCAACAAGACCTCGCAGACCGCCTTCCGCGGCTTCGGCGGACCGCAGGGCATGCTCGTCATGGAGGACCTGCTCGGCCGGTGCGCACCGCTGCTCGGCATCGACCCGCTCGAGCTGCGCCGCCGCAACTTCTACCAGCAGGACCAGACCACCCCCTACGGCCAGCCCGTACGCCAGGCCGATCGGCTGGCGGCCTGCTGGGACCAGGTCGCCGACTCTGGCGAGGTCGCGCGGAGGCGCGCGGAGATCGGGGAGTTCAACCGTCGCCATCCGCACACCAAACGAGGCTTGGCGATGACGCCGGTGAAGTTCGGCATCTCGTTCAACCTCACCGCCTTCAACCAGGCCGGCGCCCTCGTCCACGTCTACAAGGACGGCTCGGTGCTGATCAACCACGGCGGCACCGAGATGGGCCAGGGCCTGCACACCAAGATGCTCCAGGTCGCCGCTACCGCGCTCGGCCTGCCCCTTTCCCGGGTCCGGTTGGCACCGACGCGCACCGACAAGGTTCCCAACACCTCGGCGACAGCGGCCAGCTCGGGCGCCGACCTCAACGGGGCCGCGATCAAGAACGCCTGCGAGCAGATCCGCGAGCGGCTCGCCCAGGTCGCCGGCGGTCGTCTGGGGATCAGCCCCAGCGACGTACGTTTCGACGACGGTGTCGTCCACGGTCTCTCCCCCGCTTCCGGCGAGATCGGCTGGAACGAGCTGGTCAACGTCGCGTACCACCAGCGGGTGCAGCTGTGGGCGGCCGGCTTCTACCGCACCGAGGGCCTGCACTGGGATCCCAACGTGATGCAGGGCGAGCCGTTCAAGTACTTCGCCAACGGGGTGGCCGCGTCCGAGGTCGAGGTCGACGGCTTCACCGGCGCCTACACGCTGCGACGCGTCGACATCGTCCACGACGTCGGCGACAGCCTGAGCCCGCTGATCGACATCGGTCAGATCGAGGGCGGCTTCGTCCAGGGCGCCGGCTGGCTGACCCTGGAGGACCTGCGCTGGGACACCTCCGACGGCCCCAACCGGGGCCGGCTGGCGACGCAGGCGGCGAGCACCTACAAGCTGCCGAGCTTCTCCGAGATGCCCGAGGACTTCCGGGTGAAGCTGCTCGAGAAGGCCCACGAGGAGGGCGCCGTCTACGGCTCCAAGGCCGTCGGCGAGCCCCCGCTGATGCTCGCCTTCTCCGTACGCGAGGCGCTGCGCGAGGCGGCCGCCGCCTTCGGCCCGGCCGGCATCAGCGTCGACCTGGCCTCCCCGGCGACGCCGGAGGCGGTCTACTGGGCGCTCGACAAAGCGCGTACGCCCCAGGCCCCCGCGCCCAGCGACATCGGTGCCGAGCCGGCCCTGGTGAGCGGGAGGTGACGACATGGAGTGGCTGAAGGCCGTCCAGCGGCTGCGTGAGCAGCGGGTCCCCGGCGTACTGGTGACCCTGACGTCCGTGCGCGGTCATTCGCCGCGCGAGGCCGGGGCGAAGATGGTCGTATCGGCCGACCGCACCTGGGCCACCGTCGGTGGCGGCAACCTCGAGGCGGTCGCGATCGAGCGCGCCCGCGCGATGCTGGCCGAGGACCGTGCGGTGCCTGAGACGCTGAAGGTGTCGCTCTCCGACAAGGCGCCCTACCAGCACGGCGTCCAGTGCTGTGGTGGCGAGGTCGAGCTGCTGCTCGAGCCGCTGCCCGTCGTACCGTCCGTCGCCATCTTCGGGATGGGCCACGTCGGGCTCGAGCTGGCGCGCATCCTCGCCCGCCACGATCTCGAGCTGCACCTGGTCGACTCCCGCACCGCCCAGCTCGAGCCTGAGCAGCTGCGCGGGCTGGACGACGCCGTCGCCGGCATCCACGTCCACCAGGTGCCGGTGCTGCCCGAGCTCGTCATCGGCGAGCTGCCCGAGGGCACCCACGTCCTGGTCATGACCCACGACCATGCCGAGGACGCCGCCCTGTGCGACGCTGCGCTCCGCGCCGGGCATCTGGCGTCGATCGGGCTGATCGGCTCGAGCGCCAAGTGGAGCCGGTTCCGGGCCAAGCTCGCCGACGAGGGCCACGCCCCCGAGGCGATCGCCCGCATCACCACACCCATCGGACTTCCCGATCTCGGCGGCAAGGAACCCGCCACGATCGCGGTCAGCGTCGCGGCCCGACTGCTCCAGATCTTCGCGGGCGAACCCGCGTCAACCGAACAACAACCAAGGTGAACCCCACGATGACGCTCTTCCGAGGAACCTTCCTCGACACTCCCGACGACCCCTTCACCGGCGGTCAGCTCCGCACGGAGCAGGACGGCGCGCTGCTCGTATGCGACGGCGTGATCCGCGCCCGCGGCAGCTACGCCGACCTGCACCGCCAGCACCCGCAGGAGGAGGTCGTCGACCTCTCCGGCGGCTTCGTGCTGCCCGGATTCGTCGACACCCACGTGCACTTCCCGCAGGTACGCGTCATCGGCGGGCTCGGCCTGCCGCTGCTCGACTGGCTCGACCAGTGCGCCCTCCCCGAAGAGGCGCGCCTGGCCGACCCGGCCTACGCCGAGGGCGTGGCCAGCGACTTCGTACGCGGCCTGGTCGGCGCCGGCACCACGACCGCGCTGGTTTTCGGCAGCCACTTCGCGCCCGCGGTCGACACCGTCTTCGCCGAGGCCGCCCGCGTCGGGCTGCGGATCACCAGCGGCCTCGTGGTCAGCGACCGGCTCATCCGCGAGGACCTGTTCACCGACCCGGACCGGGCCCGCGAGGAGTCTCTTGCGCTCGCGGCGCGCTGGCACGGGGTCGGCAGGGCCCGCTACGCCGTGACGCCGCGGTTCTCGCTGTCGTGCTCCGACCCGTTGCTCGCGGCCTGCGGCGACGTACTGCGTGCCGTACCGGGGGCGATGCTGACCTCCCACGTCAACGAGAACACCCGCGAGATCGAGACCGTCGAGGCGCTCTTCGGCTGTGACTACGTGACGTCCTACGACCGGCACGGCCTGGTCGGCCCCGGCACCGTCCTGGCGCACAACGTGCACCCGACCGACCCCGAGCTCGCTCTGTTGGCCGCCCGCGGTGCCGCCGTCGCCCACTGCCCCTCCAGCAACGCCGCCCTCGGCAGCGGCCTCTTCCCGCTGGCCCGCCACCGCGCCCACGGCGTACGGGTCGCGATGGGCTCCGACGTCGGCGCCGGCACCGGGTTCTCCCTGCTCAAGGAGGGCCTGAGCGCGTACGTCGCCCAGCAGCTCCTCGGCGAGGCCGGTCACCCCTTGACCCCCGCCCACCTCCTCCACCTGGCCACCCGCGCGGGCGCAGAAGCCCTCGGCCTCGGGGCCGCGGTCGGCGATTTCTGCGTCGGCCGCCGCTTCGACGCCCAGTGGATCAAGCCCGCCACGAGCACGCCCCTCGACGTCGGCCTCACCCACGCCACGGACGCCGGCGACGCCCTGGCCAAGATGTTCGCCCTCGGCACCCCCGCCGACGTACGCAACGTATGGATCGAAGGCGAGCTCGTCAACGCCCCCGACCCTCACCTCGTGGGCTGACGCAAATCCCGCCGAGTCGGCTCGTCATAACGAGCCGACTCGGCGGGTTTTCAGGTGAGGACGAGCCGACTCGGCCTCACGACCGCTCGATGTCGTCGTCGAGACGCTCCCCGAAGCCCTCACGAGAATCCTGGGAGGCGGCGAAGACCGAGGCACCGGCGCGGTTGCCGACGGTGATCTCGTTGAACAGCAGGTTGAGCACGACGGCGACCAGTGCGGTGGCGCTGATGCCGGAGTGCATGATGACCCCGAGCCACTCCGGGAAGGCGTCCCAGAAGGTCGGCGCCGCGATCGGCAGGATCCCGACGGCAATCGCCACGGAGACGATCACCATGTTGAGGTTGTCCTCGTAGTCGACGCGCGAGAGCGTACGGATCCCGCTGGCCGCGACCGAGCCGAACAGGACGATGCCGGCACCACCGAGCACGGGATAGGGGATCGCCGCCACGACCGCCCCGACGACCGGCAGCAGCCCGAGGAGCAACAGCACGAGACCACCGGTCGCCACGACGTACCGACTCCGGATGCCCGTCAAAGCCACCAGCCCGACGTTCTGCGCGAACGCGCTGCACGGGAACGTGCCGAACAGCGGGGCGACGGTGGTGGCGGCCATGTCGGCGCGGAGGCCGTTGGCGACACGCTTGGCGTCCACGTCGGTCTCCACGATCTCGCCGATCGCCAGGATGTCCGCGGTCGTCTCGGTCATGATCACCAGCACCACGATCGTCATGGAGACGATCGCCCCGACCTCGAAGGTCGGGCCACCGAAGTGCAGGACCGGCGGGAGCGCGACCAGATCGGACTCACCCACCGAGGAGAAGTCGGCCCGGCCGGCGATCGTCGCGATCACGGTCCCGACGACGATCCCGATGAGGATGGACAGACGTGAGATCGCGCCCTGGAACACCCTGCTGATCACCAAGATGACGAGCAGCGTCAGACCCGCGTACGCGATGTTGGTCATCGACCCGTAGTCCGGCGCCTCCGCGTCGTTGCCCATCGCCCACCGGAACGCCACCGGCATCAGCGAAAGCCCGATGACCGTGATGATCGTGCCGGTGACGACGGCGGGGAAGAGCCGGACCAGCTGGGCGAAGAACGAGGACAGGACCAGCCCGATCACCCCGGCGACGATGATCGCCCCGAAGACGGGGCGCAGCCCGTCCTCGCTGGCGATCGTGACCATCGTCGACACGCTGGCGAACGAGATGCCCTGCACGATCGGCAGCCGGCTGCCGAAGGGTCCGAGGCCGAGCGTCTGCAGCAGCGTCGCGAACCCCGAGACGAAGAGCCCGGCGGTCACCAGCAGCGCCAGGTCCGTGCCCGACAGGCCCGCGGCACCCCCGACGATGAGCGGCGGCGCGATCACGCCGCCGTACATCGTCAGGATGTGCTGCGTGCCGTAGGCGAGGAGCTGGCCCGGCGGATGCCGCTCGTCCTCAGGCCGGGTCGTGATCGGCGCGGTGGCCTGCCTCCTGCGACCTAACATCGCCGGGCCTCAGCAGAATCCGGGGATGGCGTGCCAGGCGTTGCCGGCATCGGGGGCCTCGTCGCGTACGACCGAGGCTTCGATCAGGCCGTAGGGCCGGTCCGCGGCGAAGAAGACCTCGCCGGGGTTGTCCAGGCCGAAGGGCGACAGGTCGGAGAGGAAGTGGTGCTTGTTGGGCGCGGAGAACTTGATCTCGGCGACCTCTCCGTGCTGCTCGAGCACCGAGGTGCCCATCCCGTTCAGGGTCTGCTGCAGCGCGAGGCTGTGGATCTCCGCGAACCGCTGCAGCAGGAGGGCGCGGATGGAGTCGTACGTCTTGTCCCAGTCGACATCGGTGCCGATGTAGCGCCAGCGGGCGACGAGCGAGGTCGCCAGGATCCGGTCTGTGGTCTCCTGCAGGGTCGTGTATTCGTCCTTGAGGAAGCCGTGGAACTCCGAGCCGGTCGACTTGAGCACGACGAGGTCCTTGATGCCGGAGACCACATGGGCGACCCGGTCCTCACCGCGGCCGTCGACGTTCACCACGGTGGTCCGTACGCCGCCACCCGAGCGGACGAAGGAGTGGTCGTGACCCGCGCCGTCGACCTGGATCCGGTCCCAGGCGTACTCGTCGATCTCGACTCGGGCGCCCTCGGCGGCCGGGCAGGCCTCGAGGTAGCGGTCGGCGAGAGCCAGCGCGAATTCCTCGATCGAGGCGACGCCGATCTCCTTCGCATAGGCGAAGACGGTGTTCTTCTGGGTGTCGGTCGGCAGTACGTCCTGCTGGTCGCCGCTGGTGTGAGCGTCGTCGAAGCTGCCGCGCAGCGCGGTGGAGACGTTGAGGTCCCGGATCTGGTGGCGAGGAGTGTCGCGGTAGATGCGTACGACGCGGTTCTCGGCCTTGCCGTACTGGTTGGGTCCAAGGCGAATGGGCATGTCAGCTCCCTCGGTAGGTGGAGTAGGCGAACGGGCTCAGCAGAAGTGGCACGTGGTGGTGCCGCCGGTCGGTGACCGCGAAGGTGACGGAGACCTGCGGGTAGAAGCACTCCTGACCGGTCGCCGCGTAGTAGGCGGCGGTACCGAACCGGAGCTGATAGGTGCCGGCCGGGACCTGATCGGGTCCCAGGTCGGTCACTCGGCCGTCGTCGTCGGTGACGGCGTCGGCGAGGACATGGTCTGAATCGTCGATCCTGCTGAGCCGGACCGGGACACCGGCGGCCGGGCGGCCGAGCGCGGTGTCGAGTACGTGGGTCGTGATGGCGCTGGTCATGCCGAGACCTCCGCGGCCAGGACGCGCTCGAGGCGGAGCAGTGCGATCTTGCGCAGCTCGTCGGCGACTACGGCCGCCTCCTCGTCGTGCTCGTGACCCAGCCTGTCGCGGAGGGCGCCGAGCACCTGGTCGGCCGAGAGGCCCGTGGCGCAGATCAGGAAGACCCGGCCGAAGCGCTCCTCGTAGGCCCGGTTGCCCTCGGCGAGGGCCTGTGCCGTGGACTGGTCGGTGCCGACCGCGGCCTGCTCGCGCCGCGACCAGGCGGCCTCGGCGTGCTCGCCCTCGGCGCGCTCCCCGATCCGGGGATGGGCGGCCAGCGCCTGGTCGACGTCGGCCGCGGTGAACCGTCGGGCCGCCTCGTCCGCGGCTCGGACGACGTCGGCCTCGTCGGCGTAGGGGCGCCCGGCCAGGACCGCGGCGACCCAGCTCGGAGCATCGCAGCAGGCCTGCAGCACGGGCCGCACGACATCCGCCGGTGAGGTGTTGAAGCTCTGGAGATCCATGAACCGTTCTCTCTCGCTATGCGGAAACTAATTTCCGTACAGCAACAACGATTGCATGTGGCTCTCGTCACAGTCAACAGTTTGTTGAAAAGTCGGGGGCTACTCCCGCTCGCGGTTCAGGTAGTTGTAGACCGTGAAGCGGGTGACCCCGAGCGCCGCGGCCACGATCTCGGCGCTCTTGCGGTAGTCGAAGGCGCCGCGCTCCTCCAGCAGTCGCACGGCGCGCTGCTTCCCCTGGCGGTCCAGAGCTGCCAGGTCGCCGCCGAGGATCTCCGCGACCTCGGCGAGCAGCGCGTCCAACCCGCTGGCCGTACGCCGCGGCGCGCTGTGCCCCTCGACCCGGACCTGGAAGGTGATCTGGTCGGCACCGTGGTCCAGGCCGGCGGCCACCACCTCGGCCAGCGTGGCCAGGACGGCGTCCCGCTCGCCGCGCATCGACGTGCCCAGAGGCCCGAAGTCGCACTCCAGACCGGCCTCGCGGGCGGCCGCGAGCGCCGCCGTCGCGTGCTCGGGAGGCTCACCCTCGCCACGGAACGGTTCGGTGGTGAACTCGGCTTCGACGCGCATGGCGGCAGGCTACCCAGCCTGCCGCCATGCGGTCGGGATGCTCAGGCGGTGATCCGGCGGCGAGCGAGCTCGGCCAGTTTCGCCTGGTCGATCCCGGCGAGCGTCTCGACCTCGTCGACCGCGACAGCTCCGCACTCCACCCCACGCAGCACGAACGCGGCGAGCGCGGCAGCAGTGGCAGGCTCGTCGAGATAGCTGGAGTCACCGCCGTGGACGTACGCCCGCAGGCGGGCCGAGGCAACGTCGAGCCCGTCCCGGAAGAACACGTACGTCGCGATGTAGCGGCTGGGGAGCTGGGCCGGATGCAGGTCCCAGCCCTGGTAGATCCCGCGGGCGAGCGAGCGACTCACCAGGCGTGAGTGGAGCCGCCACGCCGCGCGCACCGAATCGGGACTCCCGACCGGGAGCACGTTGGTCGAGCCGTCCGAGACGAAGACGCCGGTGCCGGCGGCGGCCACCTGCATCACGTCCTTGGCGTGGTCGGCGACCGGGTGCTCCATGCTCTGGAAAGCGGCCGCGACCCCGAGCGAGGCGGAGTAGTCGTAGGTGCCGTAGTGCAGGCCGGTGACCCGACCGGCGCCGGCGGCGATCATCCGCGCGATCAGGGCCGTGCCGTCTGAGCCGAGGATCGCCTGCGGCGTCTCGACCTGGATCTCAAACCTCAGGCTTCCCGGCGTGATGCCATGAACCGCCTCGAGCGCGCCCAGCGCGGTGACCATCGCGGTGACCTGCTCGACGGAGGTCACCTTGGGCAGCGTGATGACGAAGCCGTCACCGAGGCCGCCCTCACGGACGAGCCCGCCGAGGAAGAGGTCGAGCGTACGCAGCCCGCGGTGTCGCGTCGGGGCCTCGAACGACTTGATCCGGATGCCGTGGAACGGCGCCGCGGAGCCGTCACGGACGGTGGCGGCGAGCGCCCGGGCGGCCGCCACCACGGCGGCGTCCTCGTCCTCGTCGGGCCGAGCCCCGTAGCCGTCCTCGAAGTCGATCCGCAGGTCCTCGATCGGCTCCGCGGCCAGCTTGGCCGCCACGCGATCGTAGATCTCGTCTGCCAAGCCAGGCGTCAGGTCGAAGGAGTCCGCGACCTCGGCAGCAGAACCCGCGTGCTCAGCCAGCACCCGTCCGGACTCGGCGGACCACTCAGCGACGGTCTTCTCGTCGTAGCGGTCGCCCGGGACGTAGACGGTGTGCACCGGCTGACGTACGCCCCGATCCCCCGGATAGTCAGCGGCCAGCGCCGCATCGGCGCCGGCGAGCGCGCGGTCGAGCCAGCCGATGAGGTCCTCGAGGTGGCTCATGAACCGACCACCTGCTCGTAGGCCGGCAGGGTCAGGAAGTCGACGTAGTCGTCGGCGAGCGCGACCTCCTCGAAGATGGTGCGGGCCTGCTTCAGATGGTGCTCGATCCCCTCGGCCGCCGCGAGCAGCTTCACCATCTCCTCGTCCAGGACCCGGCGTACGAGCTCTGCGGTCACCTGGGTCCCGTCGTCGAGCTTTGACCCGTTGTGCACCCACTGCCAGATCTGCGAGCGGGAGATCTCGACCGTGGCGGCGTCTTCCATCAGGTTATGGATCGCGACGGCGCCGGCGCCTTGGATCCAGGCGTCGAGGTAGACCAGCGAGACCTCGACGTTGTCACGCAGCCCCGCGAGGGTGATCGCGCCGCCGGCGGAGGCGACGTCGAGCAGGTCCTCGGCACGCACCTCGACGTCGTCGCGCTGCCGGTCGACCTGGTTCGGCCGGTCGCCGAGAACAGAGTCGAAGATCTCGCGGCAGATCGGGACCAGGTCGGGATGGGCCACCCAGGAGCCGTCGAAGCCGTCGCCGGCCTCGCGCTCCTTGTCCTCACGGACCTTGGCGAAGGCGGTGGCGTTGACCTCCTGGTCCCGGCGGCTCGGGATGAAGGCTGCCATGCCGCCGATGGCGTGGGCGTTGCGGCGGTGGCAGGTCTTGACCAGCAGCTGGGCGTACGCACGCATGAACGGCGACTTCATCCCGACCGTCGCCCGGTCGGGCAGCACGAACGAGGGTCCGGCGTCACGGAAGTACTTGATCAGGCTGAACAGGTAGTCCCAGCGGCCGGCGTTGAGCCCAGCTGCGTGGTCGCGCAGCTCGTAGAGGATCTCGTCCATCTCGAACGCGGCCGGGATCGTCTCGATGAGGACGGTCGCACGCACGGTGCCGTGCGGGATCCCCAGTTCGGCCTGGGCGAAGGTGAACACGTCGTTCCACAGCCGCGCCTCGAGGTGGCTCTCCATCTTGGGGAGATAGAAGTACGGCCCGCTCCCGCGCTCCACGAGCTCGCGGGCGTTGTGGAAGAAGTAGAGCCCGAAGTCGACCAGGGCGCCGACGACCGGCTTGCCGTCGACCAGGACGTGCAGGTCGTCGAAGTGCCAGCCGCGCGGACGCATCACGATCGTGGCCAACCGCTGGTCCTGCTTGAGCTCGTAGAGCTTGCCCTGCGGGGACATCGCCGAGATCTGCCGCCGCACGGCGTCGTACAGGTTCACCTGGCCGCCGATCACGTTGCTCCAGTGCGGCGTGCTGGCGTCCTCCATGTCGGCCAGCCAGACCCGCGCCCCGGAGTTGAGGGCGTTGATCGTCATCTTCCGGTCCGTCGGGCCGGTGATCTCGACGCGGCGGTCCTGGAGGTCGTCGGGGACCGGTGCCACCGTCCAGTCGCCGGCACGTACGTCGGCCGTCTCGGGCAAAAAGTCGAGCCGGCCGGTGCGGGCGACCTCCTCGCGGCGCACTCGGCGAGCGGCCATGAGCTCGTCACGGCGGGCCCCGAACCGTCGCTGCAGATCCGCGACGAAGTCGAGGGCTTCGGGGGTGAGGATCTCGGCTCCTCGCTCGACGTCGCCACCGGTGATCTGAATGTTCACGAGCTCCACCCTTCCAGGGCTACAGTTTTCCTTTGAATGGATTTCTCTTTCCGCATTGCGGATATTAATCCGGCCAGACAAGGGACGCAACCGGCTGGATTTCCTCTACACGACGCTAGACTTCCGTCATCCGGAAGACAGTACCCATAGATCGGGGAGCTCAGGTGAGCGAGAACGAGAAGGCGCCGAAGGCACGCACCGGGGCCGTGCAATCGATCGAGCGTGCCTTCGCACTGCTCGAGACGATGGCCGACGCCGGCGGGACCATGGGGCTCTCCCAGCTCGCTGCCGCCTCCGGCCTGCCGCTGCCGACCATCCACCGGCTGGTGCGCACCCTCGTCGACCTGGGCTACCTCCGCCAGGAGGCCAACCGGCAGTACGTCCTCGGTCCCAAGCTGATCCGGCTCGGCGAGAGCTCCTCGCGCATGCTCAGCACCTGGGCCCGCCCGCACCTCACCCGGCTCGTCGACGAGGTCGGCGAGTCGGCCAACCTGGCGATGCTCGACGGCGACCAGATCGTCTACGTCGCCCACACCGAGTCGCGCCAGTCGATGCGTATGTTCACCGAGGTCGGCCGCCGGGTCTCCCCGCACTGCACCGCCGTCGGCAAGGCCATCCTCGCCGACATGGCACCCGACCAGGTCCGCGACATCCTCCGGCGCACCGACATGGTCCCCTACACGTCGACCACGATCACCTCGCGCGACGACTACCTCGACCAGCTCGAGCAGGTCCGCGAGCGCCGCTACGCCATCGATGAGGGCGAGCAGGAGGCAGGCGTACGCTGCGTCGCCGTCGCCGTCCCCGACTACGCCCCGCGCCTGGCGATGTCGATCAGCGGACCCACCGGCCGGATGAGCGACGAGCTCATCGAGCGCGCCGTCCCGCTGCTCACCGAGGCCGGCAAGCAGCTCGCCGCCGACCTGGCCTGACCTGCGTCGACGGTCAGCCGCCGTACGGCACCGTGATGATCTCGAGGTTGTGTCCGTCGGGACTCTCCCAGTAGACGCCGCGACCGCCGTCGTTGTGGTTGATCTGGCCCTCCCGCCGATGGAAGGGGTCGGCCCAGTAGGTGATGCCGCGCTCCTCGATCCGTCCGAAGATCTCGTCGAACTCGTTCTCGGACACCTTGAACGCGTAGTGCTGGGGCCGGAAGTCCTCGGCCTCCACCACATCGAGGCTGACCTGGTTGGTGAGCTCGACGACCCGGAACGGGCCGAAGAGCTGAGCCTCTGGAAGCCCGAGGATCTCGGTCAGGTGGGTCGCCATCGCGTCCCGGTCGGAGGCATGGACGATCGTGTGGTTCAGCTGGACGCTCATCGGATTCTCCTCTCGCGTCATTACGACTCTAGGTCGCGGACACGACGCCGCCGACCGCAATTCGTGGTACGTATTTCGGTCCACGGGTCACTTCGACCCGGTAGATCTCGGGAGATCTGTCATGAAGCGCACCAACGTCGGGCTGAACCGTCGCGCACTGCTCCAGGGAGCCGCCGCCATCGCGGGGCTCACCGCTCTGTCCTCGTCAGCCGCCGCATCCACGACCGCCGCCGGCCCACCGCACCCTGCACCGCACCAGAGCCCCATCCGCATCTACCGCGGCGGCACCCAGCAGGCGCACCTGCCCGCCCTGCACGTCCACTATCCCCACGACGCGACCGTCACGATGAAGTACATCCGCGAGGACGCCGACGAGCCCGACGGCTGCACCGTCCGTGGCGACGAGGAGACCGTACGCGCCGAGCTCCCGCCCGGGGTCGGCTCGCTCGAGATGGACGGGGTGACGTACGGCCTGGTGCAGTTCCACTGGCACACCCCGAGCGAGCATCTGCTCTCCTCCCGGGACTATCCGATCGAGATGCACTTCGTGCACCAGGACGCCTCTGGCCACACCCTCGTCGTCGGCGTCTGGGTCCGTCCGGGCCTCACCAACCCGACTCTCGGCAGCCTCTACGACCACCTGGTCTCCGAGTGCTCGACCGCCGACCACGTAGGCCACATCGACGTCGGCGCCCTCCTGCCGCGCCGGCACACGTCCTACCGCTACGACGGCTCGCTGACGACCGCGCCGTACACCGAGCACGTCCAGTGGGTCATGCTCACCGACCCCATCACGGCCTCATCCCGCCAGATCAAACGGTTCCGCACCATGTTCCCGACCGGCAACCGCCGCGACGTCCAGGACATCACCGACCGCGTCGTCCTCACCGACCGCGGGCTCTGACAGCTCCTACCAGCCCGAGGGACGTACGTTGCCCAGCACCCGAGTCACGGTGATCTCGATGACCACGCGCTCCGGATTGGGCCGGGGCTGCCGGTAGCGCTCGGCGTACCGCCGCTCGGCCTCAGCCACCGACTCGGCGTCGTCCTTGACCACCGCCGTGCCCTCCAGCGTGCACCAACGACGCCCGTCCACCTGGCTGACCGCCGCCTGCGCACCAGGCCCGGCCGAACGTACATTCCGAACCTTCTTGCTGCCCGCGCTGCTGATGACGCGCGCGATGCCGGCCTCGGGATCGAACGTCACCCCCACAGGGACGAGATGCGGGCTGCCATCCGGGCGGCTCGTTGTCAGGAAGCAGACCCGCCGCTCCCGCCAGAACTCGTCGTTCTCCGCGGTCAAGGGAGTTGCGTCGACTGTCATGGGTGCTCCTTCGTGAACCAGGGCCGTGGCTGCCACGGCTCTATCGGTGGGTCAGCGGTGGTCGCCACTGCCACCGATGGCGTCGCGCTGCTGACGATCGGCGAGCTTCTTGATGTTGAGCTCGGCAATGTCCGCGAGCGGAAGCCCGAAGTGGTCAGCGAGGACCGCCAGGTACCACAGTGTGTCGCCGAGCTCCTTGGCGAGATCATCGAGGTCCCATTGGGCGAAGTCGCTGTCGTGGTCCCGAATGATCTTCTTCGCCTTCTCGGCGATCTCGCCCGTCTCGCCGACCAGCCCCAGCAGCAGATGGAACACCTCGTTGGGAGTGCCCTTCGACGCCGCGGTGCGCAGCGCTGCCTGCTGGTAGGCGTTCAGATCCATGACCGGAACATATCGCGCCTCACGGCTCCGCTCCGCTGCTCAAGGTTCCGCTGTCACCTGGGCGGCACGTCGACCGACGTACTCGTCAATGATCTGTCGCATTCGATCGCCGTCGAATGGGTCCCCGTGGCCCGGGTAGACGATCTTCACGGGGAGAGCGCGGAGTCGGAGCATGCTGCTGACGTAGTCCGCGATATCCGACTCGGGAAGTTCATCCAGAAGATCATCGTCGTAGATGACATCACCGCTGAACAATGAGCCGTCGGCCTCGTTGAACAGGCACACGCTTCCCGGAGTGTGGCCCGGCATGTGCAGGACACGCAGTGTCATGTCGCCGAGGTCGATGGTGTCGCCATCTTCGAGGGCAACAGTGGCTGGCGCTGGTGAAATCGCATAGCGATGCGGTTCGAAGCCGTCGAAGGGTAGGGCGCGGATGAGCCATTCAGGAAGCACTGCTCCCGGAAGATCCAGGCCAAGCAACCGTGCCAGTTCCGGTCCGTTCAGACTCGCCGCCGTGTTCTCGTCAACGAGCGATGTGCGATGCATACGACGGTCGTCGAACTCGTGCGCTGAACCAACGTGGTCCAGATGCGCGTGCGTAACCACGAGAACAGGATCTCTCTCGAAGACGACCGGTAGAGAGTCGCGCAAAGACGCGACACCCAACCCGGCATCTACGACCAGATCACGGCTGGCTCCTCGTACATGCCAGATGTTGGCGCACAACAGGTCGTGGACGTAGGGCTCGTCGATCATCGTCACGGACTCGGTGACGGGCCGAACCCGATACCACTCCGCCGCTACGGTCAGCGCGGGCTTCATCGGGCGGGCCCCGTCGGGCGTTCTGTTAAACGAGGGACAGCACGAGTGGCAGCCATACCCCTCACTGTGGCCCGAACCGTCCTTTGGGGTCCAACCCATTAGGCAGGATGACCAGCTCTCCGGGCATGACTGTAGGCGCCGGGTGAGGGCAGCCGGAGAAGCGAAACACCCCGGTGGCCAACGTTTCCGCTGATCACCGGGGTGTCCTCCCAGGCGTGGCAGATGAAGGATTCGAACCTTAATCCGGACGGCTCGGCTCCCCGATCTCGGGTACCACCTCGTCGCGCCCCTCCGCGCAAGGCTCCATCACATGACTATGGGCGCCATGACCCCTATGCACCTGGGTCGAAGGATTGACATTGCCCCATCTTCATCTGCGCTTGCTTTAATGCCTTGAGCTCCTTTCCGGGTCCAGATGCAGGAGCAGGCTTCGGGGCCAGACTTAGGAGCAGATATGCGGAGGTCTGTGCTCACCGCGGTGAGCGTGCTCTCACTGATGTTCAGCCTCGCTGTCCTGCAGGCGCCACCGGCTACTGCGGCGGTCTCGATATCGGTCACCGCGTCGGCCTCCACCGTGAGCGAGGGTTCGGCTGTCCAGATCAGTGGCACGGCATGGGGTGCGAGGCTCGGCAGCGTCGTCGACCTGCAGCGCTGGTACGACGGCGCTTGGCGGCGGGTCGCTCGCAAGACGCTCATCGACACCCGCCGCTTCTCCTTCCGCATCACGCCGCCGCGGGGCGTACAGCGCTACCGCGTACGCAAGCCCGCGCAGCTCGGACAGGCTGCTGCTACGTCGCGGACGATCACCCTCACCGTCACCTGGCGCCCGAAGGTGACGGCCTCGACCTCGGTGTTCCTGCGCTCGGACCGAATGTGGGTCACACGGGTGACGGGCAGCGCTCCGGCCAACACCCTCGTCAATGTGCAGCACTGGGACCCGGTAACCAGTGCGTGGATGACGACCGGACCTGGCGCGGTCTCCGATTCGGCGGGGCGCTACCGCGTCGATGTCGATGGCCGCCCGACCGGCTGGCGCTTCCGCATGATGAGCGCGCCATCCGGGCCACGGTTGAGCGGCTACTCCGGCACCCTCAGCGCAGTACAGCGACCAGTCCCGTTGGCGATGAACCAGGAGACGCATATCCGCGCTCTCGTCGCCGACCCGTCCCCTGGCCGCGCCTCGCTCTCGTTGCCTGCCACCGCCGGCGACCTTGTGTCCGTCGCCATTGACTACGCCCGTGTATCGACGGTCGATGTCGCGCTCAACGGCACTCCGATCGCCACGATGGCACCGCCCTACCAACATCGCGTCACCACGTTCCGCGCCCCGGCGACCGGCACCTACCTTCTGACCTCCCACGTCTACGACGGCGTGTCCGAACCGGTCACGATCTGGACCTCGACCGCTAAGACGATCCCGTATGGCCAGATCTGCTGCGACGCCGACCAGGACCGTCCTGGTCAGATCGTGGATGTCTCCATCCCGGCATCTCCTGACGATATGTACGTCTTGACCGTGCCGGAATATGAGCAGTGGCCCACACACACGCGCTCGTTTCTTGACCCGCATGGTCTCCCGGTTCAGTCGCTCTACTCCATGCGGACCGCCTACGGCATCGGCCAGGTGTTCCGCCTGACAGAGGCCGGCACGCACACGCTCCGCTATATCGCGCACGAGGTCGAACCGCTTGTCGTGAGGGACACGCTGGACCCGATCGCCACCACAGACGCGACGTTGGACGGCGGCCCGGTCCAGGGCGGTGCGAACTCAACGAGCAGCGCCGGCCGGTTCCGATTCGTCGTGCCGAATGGAACGACCTTCATCGTCAGCTCCCGAGAAGACGGCCAGCTCCTCACACCGTCCGGGGAGAGAATCGGCCATCGCGCTGACGAGACCTGTGTCGAGAACGCCACGGGAGGGCAGTACGACCTGATCGTGTGGCGCACCCTCGCATACTTCTCCGTCCGGACAGCAAGACGCTGCCCGAACCCCTGACCCCACCAGCCGCGCGCGGGTCACACGGGGCGACCCTCTGGTGAAGCTCCAGGGCTCGACGGAGCTTGGCAAGACCCACCCCCCGATCTGAACGCCGGTCCGAACCATCCGCAACTTGCCGAGGCGTACTCATGGACGTTCCGTGGACGTGATTGCATGGAGATGGTGAGACTGGGCCGGACACGGCCAGAGAGACGAACACCCCGGTGGCCAACGTTTCCGCTGGTCACCGGGGTGTTCTCCCAGGCGTGGCAGATGAAGGATTCGAACCTTCGAAGGCAAAGCCGACGGATTTACAGTCCGCTCCCATTGGCCGCTCGGGCAATCTGCCTGGGTTGTGCGCGCGCCCCGGTTAAGGGGATCGCGACAGCAATAAACAATAGCGCAGGGGCTGGCGGCGTACGAAAACGGCACTAGGTCCTAGGGTGAGACAGCACAGACTTGGCCAGAATCTAGAGGAGAGAGTCATGGCGGACTCGTCGTTCGACATCGTGAGCAAGATCGACCGCCAGGAGGTCGACAACGCGCTGAGCCAGACGGCGCGGGAGGTCTCGACGCGGTTCGACTTCAAGGGCACCAACGCGACCATCGAGTGGAGCGGCGAGCAGGGGATCGAGATCTCGGCCTCGGCCGACGACCGCGCGAGCGCGGTGCTCTCGGTCTTCCAGGACAAGCTGATCAAGCGCAAGCAGTCGCTGAAGATCCTCGACGCCAGCGAGCCGCGCCAGTCGGGCCAGCAGTCGAAGATCTCGATCACCCTCAAGGAGGGCATCTCCTCCGAGGACGCGAAGAAGATCTCCAAGCTGATCCGCGACGAGGGTCCCAAGGGCGTCAAGGCGCAGATCCAGGGCGACGAGCTCCGCGTCTCCTCCAAGAAGCGCGACGACCTGCAGACCGTGATCTCGCTGGTCAAGGGCCAGGACTACGACTTCGCGGTGCAGTTCATCAACTACCGCTGAGCTCGTGGCCTACGAGCACCCGAGAGCCTCGGTCGAGATCGACGCTCCGATCGAGGTGGTGTGGCGGGTGATGGTCGAGACCGAGTCGTACGCCGCATGGAACCCGTTCGTCGTCTGGGCCGAGACCGCGCAGCCGGCGGCGGTCGGCAACCCGATCGTGCTGCATGTGACCTGGGCGAACGGCGGCCGTGCACGCTCGCCGGAGCGGATCTCGGCGCTCGAGCCACCGGTGGTCGGCGAGGACGGAGTCGAGGCTGCGTACCTGGCTTATGTCTACGAGGGCTGGCCGGCGCGGCTCGGCCTGGTGCGGGGCGTACGTCACCAGCGGCTGACCCAGCGGTCCGGCGGGCCAACGCGCTACGAGACGGTCGAGGAGTTCTCCGGTCCGCTGGTCGGGCTGGCCGGGCCGGAGCGAGTTGCGGACGGGTTCCGGCGGCATGCAGCGGCTCTCAAGGCGCGGGCCGAGACGCTCGTGAATCAAAGTGGACTTGACCACTAGATTGAGCGAAATTCTGCATTCATCTGCAAGAATGTGGCCGTGCGAGTATCTGCCAAGTCCGACTACGCCCTCCGCGCCCTCATCGAGATGGCCGCGCGCGAGGACGGAAAAGCTGTCAGCGCCGAGGAGCTCGGCCGCGCCCAGGAGATCCCTCACGGGTTCCTGCAGGCGATCCTCGCCGACCTCCGCAAGGCCGGCGTCGTCATCTCACAGCGCGGCCAGTCAGGCGGTTGGCGCCTGGCCCGCAAGGCGTCGGACGTCTCCGTCGCCGATGTGATCCGCGCCGTCGACGGCCCGCTGGTCTCGGTCTATGGACTGCGCCCCGAGGGCGTCACCTACAACGAGCGCGCCGACGTCCTCCAGCACGTGTGGATCGCCGCCCGCGACTCGCTGCGCGAGGTCTTCGAGAAGGTCTCGATCGCCGAGCTCGCCTCCCGCGAGCTCCCCGACGAGGTCACCACCCGCACCGCGCGCGACGAGGCCTGGCTGCCTCACTGAGCCGTTGGGATACCCGGTTAACCGGGTATTCCTGCACTTCTCTGGCATTGCAACACCTGAGAAGTGCAGGTTTCACCGGTTAACCGGGTATCCCGTCACGCCCCTACGCCGCCGGCGCCGGCATCGTGTAAGCTCCGGGCGACGGGGTGACGAAGACGTTGACGCCCTCCTCGAGCTGCAGAGCCCGGGCATGCGTACGCGTCATCTCGGCGGTCACGACCTCACCGTCGTCGGTGAGGACCGTGAGGCGCACCTCGAACCCGATCCGCAGGACGCGCGAGACGGTGCCCTCGAGCGAGTGCTCCGAGATCGGCGACGGGGTGACCTCGACGTCGTGGGGCCGGATCAAGGACCCGCCCAGGGTGGTCACGTCACCGAGGAACGACATCACGAAGTCGTTGGCGGGCTCGTCGTAGAGCTGCTCGGGGGTGCCGATCTGCTCGATGCCGCCCTGGTTGACGACGACGATCTCGTCGGCGACCTCGAGGGCCTCCTCCTGGTCGTGGGTCACGAAGACGGTGGTCACGTGCACCTCGTCGTGGAGGCGTCGCAGCCAGTCACGCAGCTCCTTGCGTACCTTCGCGTCCAGGGCCCCGAAGGGCTCGTCGAGCAGCAGCACGGACGGCTCGATGGCCAGGGCCCTCGCCAGCGCCATCCGCTGCCGCTGGCCGCCGGAGAGCTGGGAGGGCAGCCGGTTGGCGAACTGCGAGAGATGCACGAGCTCCAGCAGCTCCTCGACCTTCTTCGCGACCTCCGCCTTGGGGCGCTTGCGGATCTCCAGCCCGAAGGCGACGTTCTTGGCCACCGAGAGGTGCTTGAACGCGGCGTAGTGCTGGAAGACGAAGCCGACGTTGCGCTTCTGGACCGGCAGCGAGGTCGCCTCGACGCCCTCGATCTTGATCGTGCCGGTGTCGGGCGTCTCCAGCCCGGCGATGACCCGCAGCAGGGTGGTCTTGCCGCCGCCGGAGGGCCCCAGCAGGGCGGTCAGCTGCCCGGTCGGGATGGTCAGGTTGATGTCCTCCAGCGCGACGAAGTCGCCGTAACGCTTGTTGACACCACTTACTTCGATGCTCATGGGATGTGGTCCTTTCACCGCACGCGCGCACCGCGGGCGCGCAGCACGAAGACGATGAGGATGCAGATGACCGAGACGCTGGCGAGGAGGAAGGCGACGGCGTACGCGCCCTGCTGGTCGAAGTTGAGGTACTTCTCCTCGACCGCGAGGGTGGCGGTACGGGTCTGGCCGAGCACGTTGCCGGAGACGACCTTGACCGCGCCGAACTCGCCCAGCGACCGGGCCAGGGTGAGCACGACGCCGTAGATGACGGCCCACTTGATGCCCGGGAGCGTGATCCGCCAGAACGTCTGCCAACTGCTCGCGCCGAGCGACGCGGCGGCCTGCTCCTGCTCGGTGCCGATCTCCTCCAGCACCGGGATGACCTCGCGGATCACCAGCGGCAGCGACACGAACGCGGTCGCCATGATGATGCCGGGCGTCGAGAAGATGATCTGGATCCCGGCCGACTCGAGGGTCGGCCCGAACCAGCCGTCGCGGCCGCCGTAGACCAGCACGAGCGCCAGTCCCACGACGATCGGCGAGACCGACAACGGCAGGTCGATCATCGCGCTCAGGAGGCGCTTGCCAGGAAATTCCGTACGTACCAGCAGCAGCGAGATCGAGACGCCGAAGAGCAGGTTGATCAGCGTCGCGACCACGGCAGCCACGCAGGTCAGCTTGATCGCGTGCATCATCTGCGGGTCGTTGAAGATCTCGGTGAACGCCTCGGTCGTGAACCCGACATCGGGCACGTGGAAGGCGTTCCAGGCGACCAGGACAACCGGCCAGGCCACCAGGAGCCCGAGGTAGGCGATGACGATGACGCGGAGGACGTACGTCAGCGGGGTGCGCGGAGCGCGACGGGTCTCAGCCACGGCGGACCATCCTCCTCTGGACCAGGTCGAGGACGACGATCACGAGAAGAGAGACGCCCAGGAGCATCGCCGCGATCGCCGCCGCACCCTCCGGATTGTCGTTCTCGATCGCGGACAGGATCCGCACCGAGGCGACCTCGGACTTGAACGGCAGGTTGCCCGAGAGCAGGACCAGGGAGCCGTACTCCCCCATCCCGCGCGCGAAGGAGAGCGCCGCGCCCGCCGCGATGGCGGGTGCCAGCGAGGGCAGGATGATCCGCCAGAACGTGGTGAACCGGGAGGCCCCCAGGGAGGCCGCGGCCTCCTCCACGTCGGTGTCCAGCTCCTCGAGGACGGGCTGCACCATGCGTACGACGAAGGGCAGCGTCACAAACGCGAGCGCGAGGTAGACCGACGTCGACGTGTTCGCCCAGTGCAGGCCGAGGGGTGACTCGGCGCCGTAGAGGGAGAGCAGTACGAGACCGGCGACGATCGTCGGCAGCGCGAACGGGATGTCGATGATCACCTCGAGCAGGCCCTTGCCCCAGAACTTGTCGCGGACCAGGACCCAGGCGATGACGGTGCCGACGACGACGTTGATCAGGGTGACCACGATCGCCGCACGGATCGTCAGCAAGATCGCGGACGCGGTCTGCTCGTTGGTGAGCTGGTTCGCGAACGCGGACCAGCCGCCGCTGGAGGCGGTGATGATCACCGCCACCAGCGGGATGAGGACGAGCAGGCTGAACCAGAGCATCGTGATGCCGAGCCCGATGCCGCTGGTCCTTGTCAGAGTGTTGCCTGGCCGGCTGCGACGGGCAGCCGGCCGGGCTGTAGGGATGGTTGTCGTCATGACCGGACTACTGCGAGGCCTTGCCGGACTTGGCGATGGAGTCGGTCACGATGCCGAGGGCCTCGCCTTCCTCACCGGTGCCGAAGAGCTTCTCCTTGACGCCCGACCAGTCGCGGCCGCCGAAGTCGTTCTCCAGCGTGAGCAGCTGCTTCGGAGCCGGGAACGGGTCGGCCGGGTCCTTGGCACCCTTGATGTCCTCGGGCTTCAGACCGATCGCGTCCCAGTCGACGACGCCGGGCTCGGCGGTGTTGACCGGGCGGAAGCCGGTCAGCGCGAACTGCTTCTGACCGCCCTGCGGGTCGAGGACGAAGTCGAGCCAGGCCTGAGACGGCTTGGAGGAGTCCTTGAGGATGGCGCCGGGGTTCTCGATCAGGACGGTGGAGTCCGGGATGATGTACTCGAAGCCCTCGCCCTGCTGGGCCGCAAGGATGGCCTCGTTCTCGTAGGCGAGCAGCACGTCGCCGGTGCCACCGAGGAAGGCAGTGGTGGCGTCGCGGCCGGAGTTGGTCAGAGTGACGACGTTCTTGAAGAGCTTGTCGAGGTACGCCTTGCCCTCCTCCTCGGTGCCACCGTTCTTCACCACAGAGCCCCACGCGGCCAGCGCGTTCCAGCGGGCGGCGCCGGACGAGGCCGGGTTGGCGGTGACCACGCCGACGCCGGGCTTGACGAGGTCCTCCCAGCCCTGGATGTTCTTCGGGTTGCCCTCACGGACACCGAGCACGACGACCGAGCTGGACACGATGCCCTTGTTGTCGCCGTCGTCCCACGACGCGTCGACGAGGCCGGCCTTCTCCAGGCGCTGCACGTCGGTGCCGACGGACAGGTGGACGTAGTCGGCCTTCAGGCCGGACTCGACCGCACGGCTCTGGTCGCCCGAGGCGCCGTACGAGGTCTGGAAGGTGACGCCCTCGCCATCGGGGGTCTTGTTGAACTCCTTGGCGATCGCCTTGTTTGCCGTCTCGGGGACGGCGAAGCCGACGATGGAGATCGACTCCGCGTCGCTGTCGCCGCCGGAGCCACCGCACGCGGTCAAGGTCAGGATGCTCGCAGCGGCCAAAGCCACTGCAACCTTGATCTTCTTCATCTGGTTCCTCACTTCTGCCCTGCCGAGTCAAGGTCGATCGGGTTACGAATGTCGAGGACAATACTCGAGTTAGTCGAGTGGATGTGAAAACACACGATCGGTCCGCTCCTTGGACGGCAACCAGTCGCCGAGACGACACCTAGGTCGGCCGAGATGGCAGCTGGGTGCCATCTCGGCCGACCTGAGTGACGCCTCGGCCGGCGGGGGCGACGTCTCGGCGGGGTCTAGACGGTCGTCGTGCTCGGCGGGGTCACGAGCGTCCGCAGAACCTTGCGGCGGTGGTGGATGGCCTCGGCGCTGAAGATGACCAGGGCGATCCAGACGATCGCGAAGCCGGCCCAGCGGCCGGGAGGCATCGCCTCGTGGGCGATGAAGACGCCGACGGCGAACTGCAGGATCGGCGCGAGGTACTGGAGCAGCCCGATCGTGACCATCGGCACCCGGATGGCGGCCGCGCCGAAGCAGGCCAGCGGCACGACGGTGATGACGCCGAGGCTGATCAGGAGGAGTACGTGGAGGGCACCGTGGCCGAAGAGTGTGCCGTTGCCGGTGGCCTGGAGAGCGATGATCAGGGCCAGCGCGAACGGCGCCGTCACGGCGGTCTCGACGGCCAGCGACTCGAACGGCCCGACCCCCGCGCTCTTCTTGAGCAGCCCGTAGGTGCCGAACGAGAAGGCCAGGATGAGCGCGACCCACGGCAGCCGGCCGTAGTCGACCGTGAGCACGATGGTGGCCACGAACGCGATCCCGAGCGCCACCCACTGCAGCTTCCGCATCCGCTCGCGCAGGATGATCACGCCCATCAACATCGTGACCAGCGGGTTGGTGAAGTAGCCCAGGCTCGTCTCCACGATCCGTCCGTTGTTGACCCCCCAGATGTACGTCACCCAGTTGATCGAGATCACCGCCGCAGCCGCAGCCAGCAGCACGAGCTTTCGCCGGTCGCGCAGGATCGCGGCCACCTGCTGGCGGCGGCCCACGATCAGCACCAGCGCTCCGGCCACGACCAGCGACCACAGGATCCGGTGTCCCAGGATCTCCCAGGCCCCGGCGGGCTCCATGAGCGGGAAGTAGAGCGGGAACGCTCCCCACATGATGTAGGCAGCGGCGCCGAACATCACTCCACGCCGTTGCTCATTCACGTCGCAACGGTACTGCCCAGGGCCGGATACCCTTTACCGAATATCGCGCCTCGGTTCAGACGGAGCGGACCGCGACGACGTCGGCGAAGGCCTCGAGGGCCTTGCGGACGGGACCCTCGGGCAGCGGCGCGAGGGCGGCCTTGGCCTCCTCGGCGCGGGACTGGACGTAGGTGCGAGCCTCGGCCAGCGCCGGGTGGGCGCGGAGGAGGCCGACGCACTCGGCCAGAGCCGCGTCGTCGGTGAGGTCGCTGTCGAGCAGTTCCAGGAGCCGGGCGTCGCCAGCCTCGGTGGAGCGGCGAGCCAGCAGCACCGGGAGCGTCGGGACGCCCTCACGGAGGTCGGTCCCCGGCGTCTTGCCGGACTCGTCGGAGGCGATGTCGAGGATGTCGTCGGAGAGCTGGAAGGCGACGCCGACGATGTCGCCGTAGGCGAGCAGGGCCTCCTGGATCTCCTTGTCGGCGCCGGCGAAGAGCGCACCGTAGAGAGCCGAGGTGGCGATCAGGACGCCGGTCTTCCCGGCCAGCACCTCGAGGTGGTGGTCGACCGGGTCGACACCTTCGGGAGGCGCAACGCCTTCGAGGATCTGGCCCTCGACGAGCTTGGCGAAGGTGGCCGCCTGGATGCGTACGGCCTCCGGGCCCAGCTGGGCGGTCAGCTCCGAGGAGCGGGCGAAGAGGAAGTCGCCGGTCAGGATGGCGACGTGGTTGTCGAAGCGGGCGTTGGCGGTGTCCTCACCGCGGCGCACGAGCGCCTCGTCCATGACGTCGTCGTGGTAGAGCGAGGCCTGGTGGGTCAGCTCGACGACGCAGGCGGCGGTGATGACCTCGTCGGCGAGCGTGTCCGGGCCGTACTCGGCGGCCAGCAGCACCAGCAACGGCCGGAACCGCTTGCCGCCGGCCTCCAGCAGATGGGAGGCCGCTTCCGTGACGAACGGGGAGCTGCTGCGGGCGTAGCCCGCCAGCTTCTCCTCCACGATCGCCAGCCGAGCGCGCAGCCGCTGCTCGAGCTCGGGATCGGTGATCGGGAGGGCGAGTTCAGGGGCTCGGTCGGTGGGTGCGCTGGTGCTCACCCGATGAATCCTCCCGCATCCACCAACAGGCTGAGCACAGGGCCCGGAATTACACCCAACAAGACGGTGGCGACAGCGCTCAGTGCGATCACGACGGTGGTGGCGTACGACGGGGTCACGACCGCGGCCGCGTCCTCGCGCGGATCGGTGAAGAACATCAGCATCATCACGCGTACGTAGAAGAAGATCGCGATGATGCTCGAGCAGATCGCGACCGCGACGACGGGCCACTGACCGGCGCCCAGCGCGGCGGCGAAGACGCCCCACTTGCCGATGAACCCGCCGGTCAGCGGCAGCCCGGCCATCGAGAGCAGGAAGACGGCGAAGGTCGCCGCGACCCACGGGTTGGAGCGGCCCAGGCCGGCCCAGCGGTCCAGCGAGTTGACCTCACCGTTGGGCCCGCGCACGAGGGAGACGATCGCGAACGCGCCGAGGGTCGCGAACCCGTAGGCGGTCAGGTAGAAGAGCACCGCCTGGGTGGAGCCGAAGGCGTCGGTCTGTACGCCGAGGAGGCCGGTCAGCAGGAAGCCGGTGTGGGCCACGGCGGAGTAGCCGAGCATCCGCTTCACATCGGTCTGGACCACCGCGAAGGAGGCGCCGAGCAGCATCGTCAGCACGGCGATGACGCCGATCGCCGGGCGCCAGATGTCGCCCTCGGCGCCAAAGGCGACGTAGAAGAGCCGAAGCATCGCGGCGAACGCGGCGATCTTGGTGGCCGCGCTCATCCACGCGGTGACCGGCGTCGGAGCGCCCTGGTAGACGTCAGGGGTCCAGGAGTGGAAAGGCACGGCGCCGGTCTTGAAGAGCAGGCCGACGGCCATCAGGCCGATGCCGAGGAGCAGGAGCGGGCTGGAGCCGTCCTCGGCCGCCACCTCACCGATCTCGGCCAGCGACATCGACCCGGCGAAGCCGTAGACCAGCGCGAGACCGTAGAGGAAGATGCCGGAGGAGAACGCGCCGAGCAGGAAGTACTTCAGCGCCGCTTCCTGGGAGAGCAGCCGGCGACGGCGCGCCAGCCCGGTCAGCAGGTAGAGCGGCAGGGACAGCACCTCGAGGGCGACGAAGAGCATCAGCAGGTCGCCGGAGATGCAGAAGAGCATCATCCCGCCGACCGCGAACATCATCAGCGGGTAGACCTCGGTGTGCTCGAGTCCCCGCTGGGAGGCGGTGCGCTCAGCAGGCGTGCCCGGCAGGGCCGCGGCCTGACCTGCGAAGGCGCTCACGCCGTTGTCGAGCCGTCGCTCGGCGAAGAGCGCGACGCCGCCGAGCGAGACCAGCAGCACCAGCCCCTGGGAGAAGACCCCCGGGCCGTCGACGATGAGGGCGCCCTCACCGGTCGAGGCGCCGAGGCTGGACCCGGCGCCGACGGCGACGGTCCCGGCGAGCGCGGCGACCAAGCCTGCCAATGCCAGCGACACCTGGGCGTTGAACCGTGCGGCACGCGGCGCGAAGGCCTCCACCACGACACCGGCGCACGCGACGCCGAGCACCAGCAGGACGGGCCAGAGGGTGGCGTACGAAATTCCGGGGGACTCGAACATCGCGTCACTCACCTGCCTGGATGACATCAACAAGAGGAGCCACGACCGGCTGGGCCGCTGAGATCAGCGGTCCGGGGACGAAGCCGAAGAAGAGAAGGGCGACCAGCAGCGGAACGAGCACGCCGACCTCCCGCCGATCGAGATCGGGGACCGGCTTGGAGAGCTGAGCGGGCCCGGTGAAGATCCGCTGATAGGCCCACAGCACGTAGATGGCGGCGAGAACGATCGCGGTGACCGCGATGACACCGACCAGCCAGTGGTAGTCGAAGGCGCTGATCAGGACCAGGATCTCGGAGACGAACTGGCTCAGGCCCGGTAGGCCGGCGGTCGCCAGACCCGCGATGAGGAACGTACCGGCAAGCACCGGGGTCGCCTTCTCCATCCCCCGCATCGACGAGATCGAGGCGGTGCCCTTGCGGGCGATCAGGAACCCGGCGATCAGGAACATCGCCGCGGTAGCGACACCGTGGTTGACCATGTAGAGGATCGACCCGACCAGGCCCTCGCGGGTGGCCGCGAAGATGCCGAGGGTGATCAGCCCGAAGTGCGAGAGCGAGGTCAGACCGATCAGGCGGAGCAGATCGTCCTGCCCGATCGCCAGCACCGCGCCGTAGACGATCGAGATCAGCGCCAGCACCACGACGACGGGCGTCGCCCAGGCGGACGCCTCCGGCACCAGACCCAGGCAGAGCCGGATCATGCCGAAGGTGCCGATCTTGTCGAGGACGCAGACCAGGAGCACCGAGGTCGGTGTGGTGGCCTGCTCGGTGGTGTCGGCCAGCCAGGTGTGCACCGGGAACAGCGGCGCCTTGACCGCGAACGCGATGAACATCGCCACGAAGATCCAGCGCTCGGCTGTGGTGCCGATGTCGAGCTGGGCGAGGTCGCTGATCAGGTACGACGGCGACCCGGCCTCCGAGGAGACCACGAAGAAGCCGATCAGCGCACCGAGCAGCACCAGCCCGCCGCCGAGCTGGAACATCAGGAACTTGAGCGCGGCTCGGGCCCGGTTGGGGCCACCGTGCTGGCCGATCATGAAGTACGCCGGGATCAGCGTCGCCTCGAAGGCGATGTAGAAGAGGAAGAGATCGCCGGCGGTGAAGGTGAGCAGCGCGAAGGCCTCCAGGGCCAGCGCCCAGGCGTACCAGCGCTTGTCGTGGTCCTTGACCGCCGCGACCATCACCAGCGGCACCAGGACCACGGTCAGCATCACCATCAGCTTGCCGAAGCCGTCCATCTCGAGCGCCCAGTGGACGCCGAGCGGCTCGATCCAGACGAGATCGGTGTCGGGGGCCGTGAACATCGTGACGATGCCGGCGATCAGGGTGGCGATCGCGAAGCCGAAGGCCCACGCCTTGGGCCGCGCCGGCATCACCGCGGTGATCAGCGCGCCCGCGAACGGGACGAGGACGAGGATTGTCAGCATCAGTTGACCACCAGAAGCGCCAGGGCGACGAGGACCGTGCCACCGAGGACGGAGAGGGCGTAGGAACGTACGTAGCCGGTCTGTGTCTTGCGGAGCTCACCGGCGATCGCCGCGAGGGCGATCGGGCCACCGCTCATCAGGCCGTCGACGGCGTACTTGTCGGTCGCGAGGGCGCCGCGGGTGAGCGCCATCCCGGGCGGCACCACGACGTCCTCGATGTGCGGGACGTGCAGGTAGGGAGTCGGCTCGGTCGTGATCGGGCGGCGCCCGAAGACGAACCCGGCGGCAGCGACCCCGATCGCGACGACGAGCACCGCGAGGACGGAGGTGGCCCAGACCGGGAGCGGACCGTGGTGCTCGGCGTGGCCGATCGCGACCACCGGCTCGAGCCAGTGCTCGATCCAGCCGCCGAGCGCGAAGACACCACCGAGGACCGACAGCGCGGCGAGGACGACGAGCGGCCCGGTCATGATCCGCGGCGACTCGTGCGGATGTACGCCCTCGGGCCAGCGCTTGCGGCCGAAGAAGGCGAGCATCATCAGGCGGGTCATGTAGAACGCGGTCACACCGGCGGCCAGGAGGGCGATGATGCCGACCAGCCAGCTGTCGGCGAAGGCGACCTCGAGGATCTTGTCCTTGGACCAGAAGCCGGCGAACCCGGGGAAGCCGATGATGGCCAGGTAGCCCATCGAGAAGGTGAGGAACGTGACCGGGAGCGCCCGGCTCAGGGCGCCGTAGTGCTTGAGGTTCACGTCGTCGTTCATGCCGTGCATCAGGGACCCGGCGCCGAGGAACATGTTGGCCTTGAAGAAGCCGTGGGTGAGCAGGTGGAAGATCGCGAACGCGTAGCCCGGCCCGCCCAGCCCGGCGGCCAGCATCATGTAGCCGATCTGGCTCATCGTCGAACCGGCCAGGACCTTCTTGATGTCGTCCTTCACGCAGGAGATCGCGGCGCCCCAGATGATCGTCACCAGGGCGACGACCACGACGGCGGTCGAGGCGGCCTCGGCAGCGTCGAAGATCGCGGAGGACCTGACGATCAGGTAGACGCCCGCCGTGACCATCGTGGCCGCGTGGATCAGCGCCGAGACCGGGGTCGGGCCCTCCATCGCGTCCAGCAGCCAGCCCTGCAGCGGCACCTGGGCGGACTTCCCGCAGGCACCGATGAGCAGCAGGATGCCGAGCCAGTTGAGGGTGGTCGTGGTGGTGTCGCCGATGTCGATCGCGGAGAACGACGTCGACCCGAAGGTGACGAAGCAGAGTGCGATCGCCAGCGAGAGACCCATGTCGCCGACCCGGTTCATCACGAACGCCTTCTTCGCGGCGGCGGCCGCGGACGGCTTGTGCTGCCAGAAGCCGATCAGCAGGTAGGACGCCAGGCCGACGCCCTCCCAGCCGAGGAAGAGGCCGACGTAGTTCTCCGCCAGCACCAGCATCAGCATCGCGGCGAGGAACAGGTTGAGGTAGCCGAAGAACCGGGTGCGCCGCTCGTCGTCGGCCATGTAGCCGACCGAGTAGACGTGGATCAGCGTGCCGACACCGGTGATGAGCAGCAGGAACAGGCTGGAGAGCTGGTCGTAGAGGAGGTCGAACCCGACACTCAGATCACCCGTGTCGAACCAGGTGTAGAGGTGCTGGACGACCTGCCGGCTCTCCTCATCGCGACCGAGGGCGGCAATGAAGAGGACGAGCGACAGCACGAAGGACGTACCCGCGAGCCCGACCGCGAGCCAGTGCCCGATCCGGTCGAAGAGTGCCGGCGCCAGCGGGCGCCCGATCAGGATCAGGGCCGCACCGGCGAGGGGCAGCGCGATGACCAGCCAGATCAGCGAGAAGACGCCGCTGGCCTCGACAGGGTTCACCACTTGAGCATCCTTGGCTCGTCGACCGAAGCCGTGTTTCTGGTGCGGAAGATGGTCATGATGATCGCCAGCCCGACGACCACCTCAGCGGCCGCGACGACCATCACGAAGAACGCGGTCACCTGCCCGTCGAGGTTGCCGTGCATCCGGCTGAACGCCACCAGGGCCAGGTTGGCCGCGTTGAGCATCAGCTCGACGCACATGAAGACGACGATGGCGTTTCGCCTGGTCAGCACGCCGATCGTGCCGATCGTGAAGAGGATGGCGGACAGGATGACGTACGCCGTGGTGTTGTCTGTCATGCCGCCGCCTCCGTAGCGCAAGCGCCATCATACGAACGCGGCGGCATGTTGATCCCATGACTCGCTCGCTGACGCTCGCTCATGCGTCCTCTCCTTCGTCCGCACGACCGCCGGCGAGGATGGCCGGGACCGACTTCGTGCTCTGCGACCCGTCCGGCAGAAGGGCCGGGGTGTCGTTGCTGTTGTGCCGCGCGAAGGTGCCCGGTGGAGGCAGCGGGCCGAGGTGCTTGCCGCTCTTCGCGTAGTCGGCGACCCGCTGCTGGGCCAGGTCGGTCTGGCTCTGCTTCGGATCGATCCGCTCGCGGTGGGCCAGCACCATCGCGCCGATCGCGGCGGTGATGAGCAGCGCGCTGGTCGCCTCGAAGGCGATCACGTAGCGCGAGAAGAGGAGGTCAGCGAGGCGTTGTACGTTGCCGCCCTCGTTGGCGCTGGCCAGCCCGCGCATCGTGGCGATGCTCGCTTGGCCGACGCCCGCGATCAGCGTCGCGCCGAGCCCGACCCCGAGGATGACGGCGAGCACCTTCTGCCCCGCGATCGTCTCCTTGAGCCGGTCGGAGGTGTCGACGCCGACCAGCATGATCACGAACAGGAACAGCATCAGGATCGCGCCGGTGTAGACCACGATCTGCACCGCGAACAGGAACGGCGCCTCCAGCGTCGCGTACATCATCGCCAGCCCGATCATCACGACCGCCAGCGACAGCGCGGCGTGGACCGGCTTGCGCGCGAACAGGAGGCCCATCGCCGCGATCACCATGACCGAGGCGAGGATCACGAAGCTCATCGGATGGGCTCCTTGGGCTCCGGTGCGTAGTAGGAGGTGTCGTCGTTGCCGAGGAACATCGGGTGCGGAGGCGCCTCCATCCCGTCCTCGAGCGGCGCGAGCAGGTCCTTCTTCTCGTAGATCAGGCTCTCGCGCGTGGTGTCGGCGAGCTCGTACTCATTGGTCATCGTCAGCGCCCGCGTCGGGCAAGCCTCGATGCACAGCCCGCACAGGATGCAGCGCAGGTAGTTGATCTGGTAGACGCGGCCGTAGCGCTCACCGGGTGAGTAGCGCTCCTCCTCGGTGTTCTCCGCGCCCTCGACGTAGATGGCGTCGGCCGGGCACGCCCACGCGCACAGCTCGCACCCGATGCACTTCTCCAAGCCGTCGGCGTGCCGGTTGAGCTGGTGCCGGCCGTGGAAGCGCTCCTCGGTCGGCTCCTTCTGCTGCGGGTACTGCTCGGTGACCGGCTTCTTGAACTGCGTCCCGAACGTCACCGCGAACCCGCTCACCGGGTCCCAGAAACGCTCCTTGAACGAGCGGTCGTCGTTGCTCACTTGGCCTCCTCAGGAGACGGAAGAATGCGTACGCCGTTGGTGGCTGTCTGCACGGCCGGCGGTCCGAACACGAGCGGCTGCGCGGCACCCCGCACGGCCCCGCCCTGCGGCAGGGTGGGCGTGGGGAAGCCGCCGGTCGCCTTGGTGACCTGGGCCTCCTTCTCCGGAAGCCGGTTGAGGAAGCCGAGCACGACGACCACCGTGACGGCCAGACCGAAGCCGAAGAGGATCCAGTTGGGACTGAAGCCGCCCTGGATCGCGGCCATCTTGATCACCGCGACGACGACGATCCAGGCGAGGCTCGCCGGGAGGAGGACCTTCCAGCCGAGCGACATGAACTGGTCGTAGCGCAGCCGCGGCAGCGTGCCACGCAGCCAGATGAAGACCCAGATGAAGAAGAACATCTTCAGGAAGAACCACAGCACCGGCCAGTAGCCCTCGTTGGCGCCGGGCCAGACGGTGCCGAGGCCGAGCGGGGCCCGCCAGCCGCCGAGGAACAGCGTCGTGGCGAGCGCGCTGACCGTGGCCATGTTGATGTATTCGGCCAGGAAGAAGAGCGCGAACTTCAGGCTGGAGTATTCGGTGTGGAAACCACCGACCAGCTCGCCCTCGGCCTCCGGAAGGTCGAACGGCGCGCGGTTGGTCTCGCCGACCATCGAGACGCAGTAGATGACGAAGGACGGCAGCAGCAGGGCGCCGAACCACCAGTCCGTCTGGGCCGCGACGATCTGGCTCGTGGACAGGCTGCCGGCCATCAGGAAGACGGTGACGAGCGCCAGGCCCATCGAGACCTCGTAGGAGATCATCTGGGCGCTGCTTCGGAGACCACCGAGCAGGGAGTACGTCGAGCCCGATGCCCAGCCGCCCAGCACGATCCCGTAGATGCCGATGCTGGCGATCGCCATCACGAACAGCACCGCGACCGGCATGTCGGTCAGCTGCAGCGGCGTCTGGACGCCGAAGAGGTTGACCTCCGGACCGAACGGGATCACCGAGAACGTCACGAACGCCGGCACCGTGGCCAGGATCGGGGCAGTGATGAAGACGATCTTGTCGGCCTTCTCCGGTGTGAGGTCCTCCTTGAGCGCCAGCTTCACGCCGTCGGCGAGCGACTGGAGCAGACCGAACGGCCCGTGCCGGTTGGGCCCGATGCGGTGCTGCATCCGGGCCACGACCTTGCGCTCCCACCAGATGTTGAACAGCGTCAGCACGACGCAGACGACGAAGACCAGCAGAACCTTGATCGCGATGATCCACCAGGGGTCCTGGCCGAACTGCTCCAGCCCGTTCACTGGTCCTCCTCGGAGGTCGAGCTTGTCGAGACCACCGTGACCGTCGAGCCCGGCGACGCGAGGTCCGCCCAGACGCCTCGGCCGAAGCTGTTCGTCGGCACCCACACGGTGTTGTCGGCCAGCTCCGCCGGGAGCGCCGGGAGCGTCCAGCTCCCCCGGTCCCCGGTGATCGTCACGACGTCACCGACCTTCTCGTGGAGCGCTGCCGGGATACGTACGAACGCCGGTCGCGCGGTCGCTGCCAGCGCCTTGTCGCCGCTCTGGAGCGTCCCGTTGTCGAGCATGAGGTGCCAGGTCGCCAGGTGGAAGCCGCCTTCGTCGGTCGAGCCGCCGGAGCCGCTAGGCGGAGGCGTGTCGAGACCAACACGGTCCCCTTCCGC
The DNA here is from genome assembly GCF_040639295.1 of Nocardioides sp. NPDC023903. Lineage (NCBI taxonomy): Bacteria > Bacillati > Actinomycetota > Actinomycetes > Propionibacteriales > Nocardioidaceae > Nocardioides > Nocardioides sp. NPDC023903. The sequence continues at coordinate 182,791 of NZ_JBEZZS010000007.1, forward strand.
GCTCGATGAAGCCGTGTTGGTTTCGACACCGCTCGCTGCGCTCGCGGGCTCAACCAGCGAGGTCGTGATGTGGCCGAGAACCTCGGCGTCGGAGTAGGCGGCGGGCTTGTCGAAGACCTTCGGGAACGGGCGGCGGCGACCTTCCCAGGTGACGAAGGTGCCGGCCTTCTCCGAGGCGGTGGCGACGGGGAGTACGACGTCGGCGCGCTCGGTCACGGCGGTGACCCGCTGCTCGAGGCTGACCACGAAGCCGGCCTGGTCGAGCGCGGCCAGGAAGGCCGCCGGGTCGGCGGTGTCGTCGGGGTCGACGCCGGCAATCACCAGGGCGTCGAGGCCGGCGCGGACGATGGCCTCGGCGTCGAGGCCACCTTCACCGGGCAGCAGGTCTGCCTCGACCGCACCCCGATCGCCGGCACGACGCGGCACCCAGGCGAGCCTGGCGCCGGTGCGGTCGGCGAGCTCAGCAGCGGCGGAGTAGGCGCCGGGGCTGGTCGCCAGCCGCTCGCCGACCAGGATCACCGAGGCCTCGGTGACCCCGCTGACCTGGGACAACACATCCTTCTCGGCACCGGGAGCGGTCAGGACGACCTCGGCTCCGAGCTTGCGTGAGCCCTCCGAGGCGTACGGACTCAGGGTGGTGATCCGCAGACCGCTCTTGTTCGCCTTGCGCAGCCGGAGGAAGAGCGTCCCGGCCTCGTCCTCGGGCTCCAGGCCCACCAGAACGACGTGGTCGGCGGCGTCGAGGTCGGCGTAGGTGAGGCTGGTCCCGGCGACCCGCGAGCGCAGGAAGCCGGTCTCCTCCTCCGACAGCGGTCGCGCGCGGAAGTCGATGTGGGGAGTGCGAAGCGTGCGGGCAAAGGCGGCGTACGCCTTCGCGTCCTCCAACGTCAGACGGCCACCGGGCAGCACACCCACCGAGCCGGCACCGGCCAGACCCTGGGCGGCGATGGCGACGGCCTCCAGCCAGGACGCCGGCCGGAGCTCGCCGTCCTCACGGACCATCGGCGAGGTGAGCCGGTCGCGGACGGCGTAGCGGAAGCCGAAGCGGTCCTTGTCGGTGATCCACTCCTCGTTGACCTCCGGGTCGTTGCCGGCGAGGCGGCGCATGACCTTGCCGCGGCGGTGGTCGATGCGGATCGCGGCGCCGCAGGCGTCGTGCTCGGCGACGCTCGGGGTGGAGACCAGGTCGAACGGCCGAGCCCGGAACCGGTAGTCGTCCGAAGTCAGCGCGCCCACCGGGCAGATCTGGATGACGTTGCCGGAGAAGTAGGACGAGAACGGCTTGTCCTCGGCGATGCCGATCTGCTGCTGTGCGCCACGCTGGATCAGCGCGATCCCCGGGTCACCCGGGATCTCGGCGGCGAAGCGGGTGCAGCGCTGGCAGACGATGCACCGCTCACGGTCGAGCAGCACGTTGGGCGAGAGGTTGATCGGCTTCGGGAAGGTCCGCTTGGTCCCCTCGAAGCGGGTCTCACCCTGGCCGTGGGACATCGCCTGGTTCTGCAGCGGGCACTCGCCGCCCTTGTCGCACACCGGGCAGTCCAACGGGTGGTTGACCAGGAGAAACTCCATGATCCCGTGCTGCGCCTTCACGGCCGTGGAGTTCTGCGTCTCCACCACCATGCCCTCGGCGACCGGGATCGTGCAGGAGGCCTGCGGTTTCGGGAAGCCGCGGCCGTTGCCCGCGTCGGGGATGTCGACCAGGCACTGTCGGCAGGCGCCGACGGGCGCGAGCAGCGGGTGGTCGCAGAAGCGCGGGATCTCGATTCCGGCCTCCTCGGCCGCCCGGATCACCAGCGTGCCCTCGGGCACGGTCACGTCATGTCCGTCGATCTTGACGGTCACATCGGTCACTGAACTGCCTCCGCCCATGCGGTCGACTTCTTGGCGTCGAAGGGACAGCCACCCTGCTCGAGATGGGCCAGGTATTCGTCCCGGAAATACTTGATCGAGCTAGTGATCGGGCTCGTCGCGCCATCACCGAGCGCACAGAACGAGCGGCCGAGGATGTTGTCGCACTGGTCGAGCAGCAGGTCGAGGTCCTCGGGCTTGCCGTCGCCCTTCTCCAGCCGCTCCAGCACCTGCACCAGCCACCAGGTGCCTTCGCGGCACGGGGTGCACTTGCCACAGGACTCGTGCTTGTAGAACTCCGTCCACCGCAGCACCGCGCGCACCACGCAGACGGAGTCGTCGAAGATCTGCAGCGCGCGGGTGCCGAGCATCGAGCCGGCCGCCTGCACGCCCTCGAAGTCCAGCGTCACGTCGAGGTGCTCCTGGGTGAACAGCGGGGTCGAGGAGCCGCCCGGGGTCCAGAACTTCAGCTCATGCCCTTCGCGTACGCCTCCGGCCAGCTCGATCAGCTTGCGCAGCGTGATGCCGAGCGGTGCCTCGTACTGTCCCGGCTTCTTGACGTGACCGGAGAGCGAGAAGATGCCGACGCCGGCCGACTTCTCGGTGCCCATGCCTGCGAACCAGTCGGCGCCGTTCTTCACGATGGCGGGCACCGAGGCGATCGACTCGGCGTTGTTGATCACGGTCGGGCTGGCGTAGAGACCGGCGACGGCCGGGAACGGCGGCCGCAGCCGCGGCTGACCGCGGCGCCCCTCGAGCGAGTCGAGCAGCGCGGTCTCCTCTCCGCAGATGTAGGCCCCGGCACCGGCGTGCACGACCAGCTCGAGGTCGTAGCCGGAGCCGTGGATGTCCTTGCCGAGGTGGCCGGCCGCGTAGGCCTCCCGGACGGCTGCCTGCAGCCGCCGGATCACATGCAGCACCTCGCCGCGTACGTAGATGAAGGCACGCTCCGCGCGGATGGCGTAGGAGGAGATGATCACGCCCTCGACGAGAGTGTGAGGCGAAGCCATCATGAGCGGGATGTCCTTGCAGGTGCCCGGCTCGGACTCGTCGGCGTTGACCACCAGGTAGCGCGGCTTGGGCTTCTCGGGGTCGGGCGCGGGCAGGAAGCCCCACTTCACCCCGGTCGGGAACCCGGCGCCCCCGCGACCGCGGAGCCCGGAGTCCTTGACCATCGTCTGTACGTCCTCGGGAGCCATCCCGAGAGCGACATCGAGCGCGTCGTAGCCGCCCTGCTCGGCGTAGGCGGGCAACGTCCAGGCCCGCTCGTCGCCCCAGTTGGCGGTCAGCACCGGGGTCAGAGTGTCAGTCATCGGACGCCTCCTCGGCGATCGTCTCCGACTCGGCGCGACGGGTGTCGGCCACCTCGACGGCCTCGGGCAGCTCCTCCGGTACGTCGGCGGAGCCGTGGGCATCGGCGGGCGCGGCCCAGCCGCGCTCGCGGGCGAGCTCCAGCCCGACAACCGACGCCGACCCGGCCGCGGGCCCTTCGTCGACGAGCCCGTCCTCGAAGCCGGCGAGAACCCGTTCGGCCTCGCGCCAGCTCGTGATCCGGGCGCCGCGCGAGGCCACGACCTCGCGGCCTTCGCGCAGGTCATCGACCAGCTGCGAGGCCGACTCCGGGGTCTGGTTGTCGAAAAACTCCCAGTTGACCATCACCACCGGCGCGTAGTCGCAGGCCGCGTTGCACTCGATGTGCTCGAGCGTGATCGCGCCGTCAGCGGTGGTCTCGTCGTTGCCGACCTCGAGCTTCTCGCGCAGGCAGGCGAAGATCTCGTCGCCGCCCATGACCGCGCACAGCGTGTTGGTGCAGACACCGACGTGGTGGGTGCCGACGGGATGACGCTTGTACATCGTGTAGAAGGTCGCCACCCCGCTCACCTCGGCCGGGGTGAGGCCCAGGACCTCGGCGCAGGCGTGGATCCCTTCGGGCGTGACCCGGCCCTCGACCGACTGCACCAGGTGGAGCATCGGCAGCAGCCCGGAGCGGGCCTGGGGGTAGCGAGCCGCGATCTCGCGCAGCTCGTCGTAGGTCTCAGCAGCAAGCGTCATCGGTCGACGCCTCCCATCACCGGGTCGATGGACGCGATCGCCACGATCACGTCGGCAACCATGCCGCCCTCGGACATCACGCTCGTGGCTTGAAGGTTGGTGAACGACGGGTCTCGGAAGTGGACCCGGTAGGGCTTGGTGCCGCCGTCGCTGACCACGTGGGCGCCGAGCTCTCCGCGCGGCGACTCGATCGCGACGTACGCCTGGCCGGCCGGCACCCGGAAGCCCTCGGTCACCAGCTTGAAGTGATGGATCAAGGCCTCCATCGACTCGCCCATGATGTGGCGGATGTGGTCGAGGGAGTTGCCCTGGCCGTCGGGACCGACGGAGAGCTGCGAGGGCCAGGCGATCTTCTTGTCGGCCACCATCACGGGGGCGCCGTCGAGATCGGCCAGCCTCTTGAGGGCCTGCTCCATGATCCGCAGCGACTCCCACATCTCGGCCAGCCGGATCCGGAACCGGCCGTAGGAGTCGCAGGTGTCCCAGGTGATGACCTCGAACTCGTAGTCCTCATAGCCGCAGTAGGGCTGGGTCTTGCGCAGGTCCCACGGGTAGCCGGTCGAGCGCAGGATCGGGCCGGTGAGCCCGAGCGCCAGGCAGCCCTCCAGGTCGAGGTAGCCGACCTGCTCCAGGCGGCCCTTGAAGATCGGGTTGGCGTTGCAGAGAGCGGCGTACTCCTCCAGGCGCTTCTTCATCAGCTCGATGAACTCGGTCACCCGCGCGACGGTTCCGTCCGGCAGGTCCTGAGCGACGCCGCCGGGCCGGATGTAGGCGTGGTTCATCCGCAGGCCGGTGATGAACTCGAACAGGTCCAGGCACAGCTCACGCTCGCGGAACCCGATCGTCATCACGGTCAGGGCACCGAGCTCCATGCCGCCGGTCGCGATCGCCACCAGGTGGGAGGAGATCCGGTTGAGCTCCATCAGCAGGACCCGGATGACGTCGGCCTTCTCCGGCACCTCGGCGCCGATGCCGAGCAGCTTCTCCACCCCGAGGACGTACGCCGTCTCGTTGAAGATCGGCGAGAGGTAGTCCATCCGGGTGACGAACGTGGTCCCCTGTGTCCAGGACCGGTACTCCATGTTCTTCTCGATGCCCGTGTGGAGGTAGCCGATCCCGGCACGCGCCTCGGTGACCGTCTCACCCTCGAGCTCGAGGATCAGCCGGAGCACCCCGTGCGTCGAGGGGTGCTGCGGACCCATGTTGACGACGATCCGCTCGTCCTTGACGTCCTTGAGGGCGTCGGTCAGCTCGTCCCAGTCCTGGCCGGTGACGGTGAACGTACGTCCCTCGTCCTCTGTGGTCGTCATGAGTAGCTCCTGCGGGTGTCCGGCGGCGGGATCGTCGCGCCCTTGTATTCCACCGGGATCCCGCCCAGCGGGTAGTCCTTGCGCTGCGGGTGGCCCGGCCAGTCGTCGGGCATCAGGATCCGGGTCAGTCCGGGGTGTCCGTCGAAGACGATCCCGAACATGTCGTAGGTCTCGCGCTCGTGCCAGTCGAGCGTCGGGTAGATGGCCACCGCGCTCGGCACGTGCGGATCCTCGTCGGGGGCCGAGGTCTCGACCCGTACCCGGCGGTTGTACGTCATCGAGAGCAGGTGGTAGACCGCGTGCAGCTCGTTGCCCTGGTCAGCGAGGTAGTGCACGCCGGAGACTCCGGAGCAGAGCTCGAAGCGCAGCTCGTCGCGGAGCACCTGCAGGGCCTCGAGCAGCCGCTCGCGGCGTACGTGGAAGGTCAGCTCGCCGCGGTGGATGACCGCCTCCGCCTCGGTGAAGGCGAGGGCGTCGGCGATCTCCTTGAACCAGCCGCCGTAGGGCTGAACCCCGACGTCGCTGGTGCGGCTCGGCATCGCGTGCTGGCGGGTGAGACCGCCGTAGCCGCTGGTGTCGCCGGTGTCCGCCACCCCGAACATGCCACTGTTCTGGCCGCTGTTCTGGTCGCTCACCGCAGAAGTCCCGTCTGGTCGATCAGCGGCAGCTGGCGCAGCGCCGCGGTCTCGTTGGCGACCTCCTCGCGCTCGGCGTTGACGCCCAGCGAGCCGCCCTGGATCTTGTCGTGGAGCTTGAGGATCGCGTCGATCAGCATCTCGGGACGCGGCGGACAGCCGGGGAGATACATGTCGACGGGCACGATGTGGTCGACGCCCTGGACGATCGCGTAGTTGTTGAACATCCCGCCGCTGCTGGCGCAGACGCCCATCGCGAGCACCCACTTCGGCTCGGGCATCTGGTCGTAGATCTGGCGCAGCACCGGCGCCATCTTCTGGCTCACCCGGCCCGCCACGATCATCAGGTCAGCCTGCCGCGGGGAGGCCCGGAAGACCTCCATGCCGTATCTGGCCAGGTCATACTTCGGCCCGCCCGACGTCATCATCTCGATGGCGCAGCAGGCCAGTCCGAACGTCGCCGGCCAGAGGCTCGCCTTGCGGAAGTAGCCCGCCAGGCCTTCGACGGTCGTGAGCAGAACCCCGCTCGGAAGCTTTTCTTCGAGACCCATGTCAGTCCCAGTCCAATCCGCCGCGGCGCCACACATAGGCGTACGCCACGAACACCGTCAGCAGGAACAGGCCCATCTCCGCGAGGCCGAACCATCCCATCGCGTCGAACCTGACGGCCCACGGGTAGAGAAAGATGATCTCGATGTCGAAGATGATGAAGAGCATCGCGGTGATGTAGTACTTCACCGGGAAGCGACCGCCCAGCGCCTGTGGCGTGGCCTCGATCCCACACTCGTAGGGATCCGCCTTGGCTTGGTTGGCGCGGCTCGGTCCGACGACCGAGCTCATGATCACCGAACCGACCGCGAAGAGCGTCGCCAGTCCCGCCAACGCGAGCACCGGCACGTAGAGCTCCATCTCGCCTCCTACCCTGAGCGACCCACCCCTTCTTGAGACTTTGTGAATGGAATCACAATGTGGGCCAACTCACATCCTGCCACTCCTGCGGCGGATTGCAAGTGGGTTGCCGAAATGGCGCGCGGCACTTTCTCGCCATGGTGGAAATGCGCGCCGCATCCGGCGGCAAACGCCTGCAGAATCACGCCATGGCGGGGTTGTGGCGGGGTCAGACTTCGGCGCTGGCAGCCGGCGCCGGCGTGTCGAGGAAGCCTCGGGGGACGACGAGGACCCGCTTGTCCAACCTGGCCAGTCCGCTGCGCGGTCGGCTCTGCAGGATCTCGTACGCCACGGTGTGCTCGGCCACCCGGACCTGTCGGAGCCAGCCCCGTTGCCAGGCGACACTTCCCCACGGCCCCTGGATCAGGACAGATTCGCCCACCGAGCCGGCGATGGTCGCGCCGACCGGATACATGGCGGAGATCGGGCCCTGCCCTCCGCGCAGCCCACTCACTGTGTAGAGCAGCAGGATCAGCGTCCAGACGATCATTGGCCGGTAGGAGCCGTCGATCAGGGTGGTCGTGCATTGGAAGACCGCTAACGCCGGAAGGCCCCACATTGACCACCCCATCTGCTGCCGCATCCAGCCGCGGCTGAGACGCTGGTGAAGCGCTCGATCGATCACGACTGGCTCGCCTACAAGCGCCGGCTCCGCAGACCGACCTGACCTCATCGTCAGCTCGCGAGCGATGCCCGGACCGATCAACTGAACCGGGAAGTCCAGCGACTTCGAAAGCTCCTCGGGCCCGGCCAGAAGAGACGTCTGCACGTGCAGCGTGAACCGGCCGATCCGCTGCGGGAACCGCACGGTCGCCGATCCCCGATCGACCTGAGTGAGCCGTGACCACGGGTAGAAGGCGAGGCGGTTGGGCGTACGCACCCCCAGACCGGTCTTCATCGCCCACGACGTGAACGTGGATCCGACCGGGAAATCGCCCTCGACCCGGCTGCGCACCGACTGGACTCCAGTTACCCCTAGGAGCACTTGGAGCGCGACCGTCGCCGCCGCGGTCAACTTCAGCTCGACATCGAACGGAAGATGATCGATCGGTGTGCCCCAGGCCCACAGGTAGGTCCCGGTCAAGATCGGCGGCATCACCACCAACGTGATCCAGAATCCGGGGCTCGCCACCTGAGCCCTCACCGCGGCTCGCTTCAGCCGACGCTGATCATCGAGCGTGACGGTCCAGTCCGTCACCGATCCCGGCACCACGTCCACGTCCACGAGCGGCTCCCCTCAGCGTCCCCGCAGCCCAAAGTCGCCGCAGCGTAACGGATACCGGGGAGGGAATGTGGGCAAACTCGGAACGGATCCCCGTCAGCCGGGATCGGGCGGATCCAGACACGCAGGAATCCGCCGAGTCGGCCCGTCCTCACCTGAAATCTCGCCGAGTCGGCTCGTTATGACGAGCCGACTCGGCCGGATTTCGCGTCAGGATGCGCCGACTCGGCGGTATTGGGCTCAGTCGGGGTCGGGGCGGATCCAGCCCTTGGCTAGACCCGCGAGGACGATGGCGTCAGTTGCGGCGCCGAGGGTGGTCGAGGCGGCGACGACGCCGGCCTCGCGGGCGCGGACCGTGGTCTCGGTCGCGCCGGGCATCCCCCAGGTCCCGCCCCGGTTGAGCCAGTTGAGGAGCATCGGCTCGAGGCGGTCCATCGCCTTGCAGAAGCGCGCCTCGGGGGTCTGAGCGGCCTCGAACTCGTCCCACAGGGCGCGGATCTCACCGGCCTGATCCGGCGGCAGCATCGTGAAGAGTCGCTCGGCGGCAGCGATCTCGCGCTCGACCTGGTCGACGACCGCGGCGGCGTCGAAGACCGGGCTGTCGCCGGCGTAGATCTCGACCATGTCGTGGATGATCACGAGCTTGATCGCGTGCCCGACGTCGATCGGCTCGTCGGCGTACTCCGCCAGCAGCAGGACCATCAGCGCGAGGTGCCAGGAGTGCTCGGCGTCGTTCTCACGCCGGTCGGCCGCGGCCAAGGGCGAGGCGCGCAGGATCGTCTTGAGCTTGTCGGCTTCGGCGATGAACTCCAGCTGAGCCCTCAGCCGACCGCCGATCTCGTCCGGGAGCGGGTTCAGGTCGATGATCAAGTCTTCGCGAGCGTCAGGCATGCCTTGACCCTCTCATCCGTCGGCAACTGAACGCCCAGCCCACGCCAAACGCAGTCACTGGCCTGCGGGAACACCTTCCGACTCCGCAAGCTGTGTACCGAGCGGACGGCATCCGAGCCGCCTCAAGACGTCATCAGGAACCAACGGCGCTGGAATGGTCTCGCGAGCCATCGACTGGACCGGGTTCGGATAAGTGAAGGCGGTTCCCCGAATCCGGGACGTCTGGAACATCCTCCACGGGATCACCTGTTCGTCCTGTGCAGTCAGCACCCGCATGCCCACGTCCTCGATCTGCAGCGATGCGCTGAATCCGACGGGGAAGAGAGTTCGGATCTGGCGACGCGATGTCCACCAGGGTGTCCAGATGTTCAAGGCGAAGAGAGCAGGGAGCAGAAGGCTCATCGAACCCGGGCCATACCCGCCCAGTGTCATCACGACCGCGAGGGCCGTCTGTCCTACTGCAGCGACAGCGAGGAGAATCTGCGCCACCAGGATCTGCGGTTCGAGGATCAGCGCCAACCAGGCGCCATGCGCCAACCTACGTTGGGAGTCAGCTGTCACGACCCACGTGCGGGGCTGCGCGACCGCAGTGCCGCGCGGGAACCCATGCTGCGAGGGCGCCGGCGTCTTGCCAACAACCGGAAGCCTGAGGCGCACGAGCGCAGCGTCTGCCACGAGCTCACGGGGCACCCACACGCTCAACCGTGGCATCAGCCCAGGTGGGGATTGGTCGGGGCGTGCTGTCAGCCGATCAGGGACTCCGAGCACAGCGGCGTTGCTCCGCACACCGCCGATCTGGTCCCAGTGCCACGATGTCTCCCCGAGGGCATGGGCGATCCGAAATCCGCGGTCATCCGTCTCGGAGAAGGCGACTTGGCCGACCGGATAGGCAGCGACGATCTGTTTGGCGATGATCGACCTGTGGACGCTCAGCCACATGACAGAAAGCACGACAGAAACCATCCCGAGCACGCACAGCCCGATCCGGTCCAGCCTGCCGATCGTCCTGGAATCGTCGTTCAGCATCCACGGGATGACGAGGACGACGAGGACCAGCCAAGACCCAACGGCCATCAGGACGTGCCGTACCAGCGTTGCTCGTGACCAGAGCGAGACCCTTCTCGCCGCCCGAATGAGTTGCCGCTGACCCTCCCGGGTCACGGTCCATGAGTGCACCACGGTCGGAGTGTGACCGACCATGGGCCGGCGTACGGCGAAAACCCGGAAACCCGGAGGGGTTTGTCGAGGAACTGGTCAGCGACCAGGGAGGGCGGGGAGGGCGCGCTTAGAACGGCTCACGTAGGCCGACCCCTCCGGGCCGACGACGGCGTAGGAGTCGCCCATGCGGGAGTTGTACTCCAAGTGAGCACGACCCCAGAACATGCCGATCCGGATGCCGCCGTACATCCCCGGGGCGGTGAACCAGGCCTCGTCGGGGCCGCCCTCCTCGGAGATGAGCCGTACGTCGAACGTACGCAACTGGTGCTCGCCACGGAACTCGGCGGTCAGCTCCGCGAGCGTCGTGTTCACGTGCAGGTTGACGTTCTCGAGGTTGTCACCGAGCGGGGTGCCGGGGCGGAAGTAGGGGTCGAGCATGTCGAGCAGGTGGTCGTGACCGCGCCGCTTGGCGAGCTGGTAGGGCGTCTCACCGTGGGCGGTCGGCAGGGACCTGACTCCACCCAGCGTGAGCAGCTCCTGGACGGTCTCCCGCGGCGCACCGAGGTAGGCGGCGTGGTGGAGCGGCGTGAACATCGACTCGCCGCCGATCTTCCAGGTGTTGACGCCGACGGTGTAGTCGTTGCGCACCTGCGAGAGCGCGCGGCGCCAGTCGCCCTGAGCGGCCGCGTCGGTGAGTGAGTCCCTGGCCTTGACCGCTGCGGGCCCGTAGGCCTCGCGAGGCATCAAGATGCCGTCCCATGGCAACGTCGTGGTCATAGTTGAACTTTCGCAGAGATCAAGCGGTTGCGTGATGAAGTGCGACGATTCCACCCGAGAGGTTCGTCCAGGTCGGAGCCTGCCAACCCGCCTCGGAGAGCATGGCGGCGAGGCCTGCCTGGTCGGGCCATGCGCGGATGGACTCGGCGAGGTAGACGTAGGCGTCCGGGGAGGACGATACCGCTCGAGCGACCGGCGGCAACGCCTTCATCAGGTATTCCACGTAGACCGTCCGGAAGGGCTTCCAGGTCGGGTGCGAGAACTCGCAGACCACGATCCGGCCGCCGGGGCGGGTGACCCGGCGCAGCTCACGCAGGCCGGCCGCCGGGTCGACGATGTTGCGCAGGCCGAACGAGATCGTCACCGCATCGAACGTCGCGTCGCGGTAGGGCAGCTTGGTGCCGTCACCAGCCGTGAACGGCAGGTGGGGCTTGGCTTCCTTGCCGACCTGGAGCATCCCGATCGAGAAGTCGGTCGGGACCACCTCGGCGCCCGCGTCCAGGAACGGCTGGGACGATGTGCCGGTGCCGGCGGCGAGATCGAGCACGAGCTCGCCGGGCTTCGGGTCGACGGCCTTGATGACCTCGCGTCGCCAGCGTCGGTCCTGGCCGAGCGAGAGCACGTCGTTGGTCACGTCGTAGCGCTTGGCCACGGCGTCGAACATCCGACGAACCTCGCCGGGCTGCTTGTCCAGATCTGCTCGGGTCACGGGCTGATTCTGTCTCGGGTCTGTGTCCGGGACCGAACTCAGGCGAGCTTCTCGAAGATCTCGTCGGCGTACTTCGCCGCGTCCTTCTTCGAGGCAGCGGTCGCCTGGACGGTCAGGTCGTTGGACGCGTGCGAGCAGGTCGCCTGGGTCTGACCGGTCGACTGGTCGGCGCTGGAGTAGCAGACGTTGTCGCCCACCTTGGAGACCTCGCCACCGCCGTAGTAGGCGCTGCCGTCACCGGCGAAGGCACGGACCATCACGGACTTCTTCATGTCCTTGGTGATGTAGGTGCGCGAGGCCATCGAGAACCCGAGCGCGTCGGACACGTTGCGGTCCTCGGTCTTCGAGCTGGCCGCGTTCTGCTTGATGAAGAGGTCCAGCTGCTCCTCGGACGCGCCCTGCTTCTTGATCACGTCGAGGTCGTAGGAGGACTTCTTGTCCGCCGGCTTGTAGCCGCCCGACAGCGTCTCCGGGAGCGTGATCTTCGCACTCGAGTGGGACTCGGAGTCGCCAACCCACCGTGGCAGGCCTACGCCCAGCACGACGAAGAGGGCCAAGGCGATGATGCCGAGGGTGATGCCGTTCTCTGCGATGAACGACTGCTCTTTGTTGGTACTCACGCAAGCGCACGCTACAACCCACATGGTCATATATGGCAACCCGGGGCGGATGCCATACATCACTTCGACTCGTCCTCGCCGACACCACGCCGATACCCTGGGGGTGTGAGTGAGTCTGAGCAGCCGTCCCTGGTAGCCACCACCGTGGCACTCGATGCCGGGTCGGAGACGCTCGACGACCTGCTCGCCCTGCTGCCCGCCCGCAGGCGCGTTCTGTCCTGGGTCCGCCACGGCGAAGGCCTGGTCGGCTGGGGCACCGCCGCCGAGATCCGTACGTCCGGACCGGAGCGGTTCGCGCACGCAGCCAAGTGGTTCGAGGAGCTGGCCGCGGTCTCGACCGTCTCCGATCCCGTGGGCGAGCCCGGCACCGGCCTGGTCGGCTTCGGCTCCTTCGCCTTCGCGGACCTGCCGGGATTCTCGGTGCTCAAGGTCCCCGCGGTCGTCGTCGGGAAGCGCGGTGACGTCGCCTGGGTGACCACAGTCGGTCCGGCCGCCGCACCCCCTCCTCCGCTGACTCCGATGCCCGAGCCGGAGGCGCCGCGCGACGTCGTCTTCGCTGATGCGTACGTCGACGGCGAGCACTGGATGCGGATCGTCGCCGACGCCGTCGCCCGGCTCCAGGACGGCGACCTCGACAAGGTCGTCCTCGCTCGTGATCTGCTGGCCGCGGCCAGCGCCCCGATCGACATCCGCGCCGTGCTGCGGCGGCTGGCCGCTGCGTACCCGACCTGCTGGACGTTCCACGTCGACGACCTCTTCGGCGCGACCCCCGAGCTGCTCGTACGCCGCGAGCGCGGCCTGGTCACCTCCCGCGTGCTCGCGGGAACGATCTGGCCCACCGGCGAGGAGAACCTCGACCACGCCCTCGCCGCGTCGCTGGCCGAGTCCTCGAAGAACCTCGAGGAGCACGAGTACGCCGCCAGGTCGGTCGCCGACGCGCTGGAGCCGCACTGCTCCTCGATGAACGTGCCCGACGCGCCCTTCGTGCTCAAGCTCCCCAACGTGATGCACCTGGCCACCGACATCACCGGTGTCGCCAGCGACGGGGTCAGCTCGCTCGACCTGGCCGCAGCCCTGCACCCCTCGGCTGCCGTCGGCGGCACCCCGCGCGAGGACGCCGTCGAGCTCATCTCCGAGATCGAGTCGATGGAGCGTGCCCGCTACGCCGGCCCGGTCGGCTGGATGGACGCCACCGGCGACGGTGAGTGGGGCATCGCGCTGCGTACCGCCGAGATGATCGACGACCGCACCGCCCGCCTCTTCGCCGGCTGCGGCATCGTGGCGAGCTCCGACCCGGCGACCGAGCTGGCCGAGACCCAGGCCAAGTTCGTCCCGATCCGGGATGCCTTGTCTTAACCTCCGTTCATGGACAACTCGGACGGTCTCATTCGCTCAGCCCTGCGCGAGGGAGAGGAGACCGCCGACCGGCTGGCACGTACGCAGCTGCTCGTGGTTCCGGTCCTGATCGTCGCGATGATCTCGGTGCCGGCGTACCGGATCGTCCACGACGACAGCGAGGACGGCGACAGCTACGGCTTCTGGTCGGCGATCGCCTGGCTGGGCGACCGCCCCGACGATGCGCCGGGCGCCTACAAGCTCCTGGTCGTCGCCGCGGTGCTGACGATCCTCTACGCCGTGGCGGCCGCGGCGATGGGCCTCTATCTCGCCTACTCCCGGAGCAACCACCCCGCCGTCGAGACGAGCATCGCGATCGTGTCCGGAGCGCTGCCGAGCGCCATCGCCATGATCGGCGTGGTCGCGCTGCCGGAGGACTCCGCGGTGCAGATGGGCTGGGGCGTACTCCTTCCGTTCTTCCTCGGCCTGTGGCTCGCCAACATGGTCCGCTCCGACGTCTAACCCACCCGCGATAGATTCGGCGGCATGAGGATCACGAAGTTCGGCCATTCCTGTGTCCGGATCGAGCACGACGGGGCGGTGGTGGTCGTCGACCCGGGCGTGTTCGCCGAGCCCGAGGCGCTGGACGGCGCGACGGCGGTACTGATCACCCACGAGCACCCCGACCACTACAACCCCGCCCTTCTGGAGGGCAGCGACGCCCCGATCTACACCATCGGCGCGGTCGCGGCGCAGATCCAGAAGGGCGCTCCCGCGGTCCACGAGCGGACCACGGTGGTGAAGCCGGGCGAGTCGTTCGACGCCGGACTCCCGGTCACCGCGATCAACGAGAAGCACGCGGTCATCCACGCCGACCTGCCCCACTTCGACAACTCGGGCTACCTGATCCAGGCCGGCGACACGAAGATCTTCCACCCGGGCGACGCGCTCGACGGCCCCGGCCAGGCCGTGGACGTACTCTTCCTGCCGGTCTCCGCGCCGTGGGCTCGCTCGGCCGAGCTGATCGACTTCGCCCGCTCCGTCGGCGCCTCAAAGACGGTCGCGATCCATGACCGGGTCTACTCCGAGTTCGGCTCCGGGGTCTTCGACACCCAGGCCGGCAACCTGATCCCGGCCGAGCGCGGCTACGTACGTCTCGCGGACGGGGCTGACCTCTGATGGCCCTCGTCGTGGTTCTGTACGCCTACAACGACCTCCCCGACGTACGCGCCGAGCACCTCGGCGCCCACCGGGAGTTCCTGGCGAGCCAGCCCAACCTGCTGCTCTCCGGCCCCACCTCCGACGGCTCCGGCCTGCTCGTCTTCGAGGGCGAGGTCGACGCGGTCGAGAAGGCTCTGGACGACGACCCGTTCCTCGCGGTCGGGCTGATCGCGGAGCGTCGGGTCTTCGAGTGGACCCCGGCCCTCGGTTCTTGGAAGACCCAGCTGGGTCTGTGAGGACCGGGGTCCACCCCGAAACGGATCAGCCGCGCGCGAGCGCCTGCAGGCGGTCGTACGCGCCGTTGAAGGTGTTCTGGTCCAGCGGTGACGAGGTGTACTGCCAAAAGGTGTAGTAGCCCCAGCCGGCGGGCAGGGTGCCCGGCGAGCTGGCGTAGCGCGCGATCCACAGCGGGTGGGCGGCTGCGAACTGCGAGGTGTTGCCGGTGCAGGTCGTCCACCAGTCGGTGGTCGTGTAGATGACCGCGTCGCGGCCGGTGCGGGCGCGGTAGCGGTCCAGGAACGCCGCAATCCAGGAACGCATCGAGGCTTGGGAAAGGCCGTAGCAGGTGCCGCCGCTGTAGGGGTTGTACTCGATGTCGAGCACGCCCGGGAGGGTCTTCCCGTCGGCCGACCAGCCGCCGCCGTTGTTGACGAAGTAGTCGGCCTGCGCCGCGCCGCCCGAATCGGAGGGGTTGGCGAAGTGGTAGGCCCCGCGGATGAAGCCCTGGTTGTAGGAGCCGTTGTACTGCTGCGGGAAGTAGGTGCTGTTGCGGTAGTAGGTGCCCTCGGTCGCCTTGATGTAGGCGAACCGCTTCCCCTGACCCCACCAGTAGGCCCAGTCGACGTTGCCCTGGTGGCCGGAGACGTCGATGCCGGACACCGAAGCCTGCGCGGTGATCGGGGTGTCGTTGGCGGTACCGCCCGTGGCCTTCGAGCCGGGCGTCGACCAGCCGACGTACGCGCCGTGCTCCGACGTGACGCCGTGGGCCCTCGCCGTCTGGGTGAGACGGCGATCGTCCTTCTCGGCGGCGCCGGCGGACTGGGTCGGGGAGAGGGAGATGGCAAGGAGGAGACCGGCTGCTACAGCGGTCGCTCTCATGGATCTACGGCGCGAAGGACTCATGGGGGCTAGGCCTTTCCCGAGGAGGAGACTTGCACTGACAGACATGGTGCCGCAACCGATGTCCCCCGGGGAATGCTTTCCGGTAAGCAAGTTACTCAACCTGATGGTTGACAAACTTCGGGACGGCGGCCTAGCCTCGTTATCAACCGAATGGTTGAGGAGTACGAGATGAGCGAGGACAGACTCTCCCGAGTCTTTGCGGCACTGGCGGACCCGACCCGGCGCGACCTGGTCGCCCGGCTCTCGTCCGCGGACGCGACGGTCGGCGAGCTGGCGGCACCCTATGACGTCAGCCTCCAGGCCGTCTCCAAGCACCTGAAGGTGCTCGAGGACGCCGGCCTGGTGAGCCGCGAGTCGCGCCGCGCGCCCGTACGTCTCGAAGCGGAGGTGTTCGACCTCATGACCAAGTGGATCGAGAGATATCAACAGCAGGCCGAGGAGCGCTACCAGCGCTTGGACGCACTCCTCGCCGAGATGCAGGAAAGCACTCCATCGCGACAATCATCACGAGCAGAGGACGCATCATGACCACCACTAAGCACGAGACCACGATCGAGGCCTCCAAGGAGACCCCGACGATCACCATCGTCCGCGAGTTCGACGCTCCCCCGGAGCTCGTCTTCCGCGCCCACGCCGAGAAGGAGCTGTACGCCAAGTGGCTCGGCCCGCGCGACATCGACATGACCATCACCGAGTGGGACTTCCGCACCGGCGGCTCCTGGGCCTACTCCGCCGAGCGCGACGGTGACGAGTTCACCCAGTTCTTCGGCAGCTTCCACGAGGTGCGAGAGAACGAGCGCATCGTGCAGACCTTCACCTGGCGCGGCGCACCCGACGGGGCCTCGCTGGAGTTCCTCACCCTCGAGCCGCTCCCCGGCGGCCGCACCCGGCTGACCGGCCTCAGCGTCGTGGAGTCCTTCGAGACCCAGGCCGCGATCATGGCCAGCGGCATGGAGAAGGGCGTCCTCCAGGGTTACGAGCAGCTCGACGAGCTCCTCGCGGAGCTCTCGTGAACGCCGCGGCCCTGAGCAGCAGCGAGCAGCACGCGTACGACGCGGCCCGGTTCGCCGAGCTCGTCGGCTCCGCCGCCGGCGAGGACTGGGGTCGCCCCAGCCCGGTGGCGGCTTGGACGGCCCTCGACGTCGTCACCCACCTGATCGAGTGGCCACGCGACTTCCTCCGCGGGTCGGCGGGTATGGATCTGGCGCCGATCGACATCGCCGCGGACCCGGTCGCCGCCTGGAAGACGCACACCGCCGACATCCAGGGGCTCTTCGACGACCCCGCCGGCCGGATGATCTCCAACCCGCACATGGGCGACAAGCCGCTCGACGTGGCGCTATCCGAGATCTACACGCCCGACATCTGGATGCACTCCTGGGACCTGTCCCGCGCCTTGGCCCGCGACTACGACCTCGGCGCCGAGCGTGCCGCGGCGATGCTGGCCGGCGCTGCGGCTATGGAGGACGCGATGCGTGCCTCCGGCCAGTTCGGTCCCAGGGTCAAGGTCCCGGCCGACGCCACCCCGCAGGAGCAGCTCCTCGGCTTCATCGGCCGAGACCCGTACTGGAAACCGTGACATTCAGCAGCACCATGCCTTATCGTTTCTCGATAGTATCGAGAAACGATAAGGCGTGAGATGTCGCAGGCCCTGCATGGTTCGAAACCAACGCGCGAACGCGAACCCCTCGCACCCCTGAGTGTCCTGGTCGACGCCCTCTTCGCGCTGACCGTCGCGTTCGCCCTCTTCTGCGTGGTGATCACGGTCCTTCATCTGTTCGGGAAGGCCGAGAACGCGGGGGTGCTCCGGTTCTCCGACCATGTGTGCGTCGAGTCCGACTCGTTCATGACAGGCTCGGACGGCGATGCAACCGGTGAACCCCTCGCCAAGCCAGGCTCCAGCGTTCAGTCGTCGGGAACGATGTTCTGCACCACTCATCCGAGCTGGGCGATGCAATGGGCTGCATCGATCGGGCCGATCCTCGGCCTGATACTCCTGGGTGGAGGGTGCCTGCTCGCTCGCCGGGCCATCCAGGCCGCCCGCCGGGACGGCATCTTCACAGCAGAACCGGCCCGGATGCTGCGTACGCTCGGCTGGTTTCTGATCGCGATGGCGATCATCGGCCCGATCGGCAGCGATATCGGCAACGGGATCTTCATCGCTTCAGCCGCTGCGCCCATGCTCGACCTGATGTGGACCTTGGAAGTCGCCAGCATCGGCGGCCCGGACTGGGCGCCGTTCATCCTGGGCATCTCCGCGCTCACGTTCAGCCGCGTGATGCGCCGCGGCGTGGTGCTGCAGGACGAGGCGGCACTGACCATATGACCGACGACCATCGCGTCACCGTGCACCTCGACGCGCTCCTCGAGGAGCGCGGCATGACGCTCACCGAACTTGCCGACCGGATCGGGATCACCCTGGCGAACGCCTCGATCCTCAAGAACGGCCGTGCGCGCGCGATTCGCTTCTCGACGCTCACCGCCATCTGCGACGTACTCGAATGTCAGCCCGGCGACCTGCTCCAGGTCGACGAACGCTGATCAGGACATGGTGATCGATCCGACGCCGGAAGCGAAGTGGCACAGGTACTGCATCCGCACGGGCTCCGCGCCGGGCGGGAGCAGCGCAGAGGCGACGCGGAATCCGAGATCCTGCGAATACTGTCCGCCGCTCTGTCCGCCCTCGCATCGCACGCTGACATGGCAAGCACGCTCAGCGGGGATCTCGAAGCTGACCTGGCCCCAATAGACCCAATAGTCACGCCCGTCGATCGCTACGATCGGCGGCATCGTCGCGATGAACTTCTCCTTGGCCGTGGATGCCATCTCCAGAGTCATCACCCGCGTCGCACCCGAGTAGGACTCCACGTACGGCACCACGGTCGGCCATTGCGGCTGCGCCTGTTCGCTCACGCGCTCACTGTGCCACGTCGCGCTCGGTCCACGACTCAGGAACGGGCGAGGGCGCGGATGGCCAGGTCGAGCTCCCGGCGGCCGTCTCGGGAGACCACGGCCTCGACGACCTCGATGCCGCCGTTCGGGGAGGCGAGGGCGGCCTCGAGCTCGGGCACGTTGGTGACCGCGAGGTGCGGGATGCGGTGGGCGGCGCAGAGCGCTTCCAGTGATGTCCCGTGCGGGGTGCCGAAGAGGCGCTCGAAGCTGTCGGCGTAGTCGTCGGCGCCCTGCTCGAGGGAGGCGAAGATCGAGCCGCCGTCGTCGTTGGCGACGACGATGGTGAGGTCCGGGCGGACCTCCTCGGGACCGAGCAGGAGGCCGCCGGCGTCGTGCAGGAAGGTGACGTCGCCCATCAGCGCGAGCGCGCGGGTCGACGACTCGCGGCCGGCGGCGGCACCGATCGCGGTGGAGACGATGCCGTCGATGCCCGCCAGGCCGCGGTTGGCCAGCACCTTCCGTCGCCCGCCGACGCGGTTGGGCCGCATCATCAGGTCCAGGTCGCGTACGGGATTGGAGGGGCCGAGCATCAGCAGCCCGCCGTCGGGCAGGGCGCGGGCGACACAGCCGGCGACGTCGTACGCCGTCATCTCCTGCTGCTCGTGGAGCAGCCGGTCCACTCGTCGACCGAGGTCGCGGTCGGCCTCGCGCCACTCCTCCAGCCACAACGGATCGGGTTCGCCCTCGACGTGGAGCCGGGTGCGGATCGTGCGGTCGACCCGGAACGGGCGTGCGGGCCAGACACCGTCGACCGGGGCCGCGATGACCTCGATGTCGGCGCGGGCGAGCAGGTTGGTGACCGGTCGGGAGAGGGTCGGGTGGCCGTAGACGACGACGCGCTCGATCCGCTCGGCGAGCGGTGACTCGAGCAGCAGCCGGTAGGAGCGCAGAGCGTTGTCGCCGGTGCGGGCGCCCGAGGAGGGCTCGGCGAGCAGCGGCCAGCCGCCGTCCTGGGCGAGGACCCGGGAGGGCGGGCCGGCGTCGTCACCGGCGATGACGACCGTGTGCGGCGTCCCGGCGCCGGCCGCGATCGACTCGTGGATCAGCAGCTCCGGACGTACCGGGGCCGGGCGGACCTCGATCTTCCCCGGCTGCCAGCGGTCGGGCGGGGTCAGCGGGTCGTCGAGCTGGAGGTTCCAGTGGACGGGGCCGCGTGCGGAGTCGAGGGCGGCGACGTCGTTCTCGTCGGGCGCCCCGGCCAGGTCGATGGTCTCCACGAGGCGGCCGAAGATGCCGACCTGGTCGGTGACCTGGTTGGCGCCGGTCTCGCGGAGCCGCGCCGGTCGGTCGGCCGTGACGATTGCTAACGGCACTCCGGCGTGAGCGGCCTCGAGCACCGACGGGTGCAGGTTGGCGACCGCGGTGCCGGACGTGCACATCACCGCCGCGCGCGAGCCGACCTTGGTCAGGCCGAGTGCGAAGAAGCCGGCGGAGCGCTCGTCGATCCGGGTGTGCAGGCGTACGAGCCCCGCTCGCGACGCGTCGAGGACGGCGAACGACAACGGTGCGTTGCGTGATCCGGGCGCGATGACGATGTCGGTGACCCGCGCCTCGAGGAGCGCGGCGACGACCGCTCGGGCAAGCTCAGTTGCGGTGGCCATGCGTGCTCTCTTCATCGGAGGGTCTCTCGGTACGCGAGAACATCGGCCAGACGCCTGCGCCAGAATTCCGTACGTTCCGGGGAGGCGCTCAGCGCCGGGTCGGCGAGCAGGCGCTCGGGCACGGGCGAGGCCGGGAGCACCGGCAGGAACCCGCCGGATGGAAGGAGCCGGGTGGCGGCGATGTCCTCGGTGAGCATCGAGACCGTGCCCAGCCCGCAGGCGTACGGCAGCTCAGGCAGCGCTGCCGCGAGCGCGATCCCGGCGGCCATCCCTACCGAGGTCTCCAGCGCAGAGGAGACCACGCAGGGCAGCCCGATGTCCTCGGCGATCCGCAGACAGGCGCGTACGCCGCCCAGCGGCTGCACCTTCAGCACCGCCACATCGGCAGCCTCGAGGTCGCGTACGCGATAGGGGTCCGCGGCCCGCCGGATCGACTCGTCCGCGGCGATCGGGACATCGACCTTGCGGCGTACGTCGGCGAGCTCCTCGACCGTGGGGCAGGGCTGCTCGACGTACTCGAGCCCGCCTGCGGCCCGGTCGAGGACCCCGATCGCGGCGAGCGCCTCGTCGACCGTCCAGAGCCCGTTGACGTCGATCCGCACCTTGCCGGCGGGGCCGAGGGCGTCCCGAACCGCCTCGACGCGGGCGATGTCGTCGGCCAGGCTCTGGCCCGGGTCGGCGACCTTGACCTTCGCGGTCGCGCAGCCGGAGCGGGTCACGATCTCGTGGGCGCGGTCTGGACCGACCGCCGGCACCGTGGCGTTGACGGGCACGGTCTCGCGCACGGGCGCCGGCCAGTCCCCCGCGGCCGCCTCCTCGGCGCAGCGCAGCCAGGGCTCGATCTCGGGGGTGTCGTAGTCGAGGAACGGCGACCACTCGCCCCACCCGCCTGCGCCCGCGAAGACGAGGCCCTCACGCTCGGCGATCCCGCGGAAGCGGGTCGTCATCGGGAGGGCGAAGACGTGCGGCTGGTCGGTCATCGGATCTCCGCCTCGTTGGTCGCGGCCAGCGCGAGCAGGGCCTGCCGGTCGGGCTTTCCGTTGCTGAGGAGCGGGATCTCGTCGAGCGCGACGAGCTGTCGTGGCGCCCAGGAGCGCGGATGTTCCGCCGCGACCCAGTCGCGGGCTTCCGCGGCGTCGATGTCGCCGACGACGAAGGCGACCAACCGCTGGCCCCACTCCTCATCGGGGACGCCGAGGGCCTCCGCGGCCTCGACCGCCGGGTGCTCGCGGAGCCTTCTGGCGACGAGCGCGGCAGGCACCTTCACGCCGCCGGTGATCACCATGTCGTCGACCCGGCCGAGGATCCGGAGCCGGCCGTCCTCGTCCAGCGTGCCGGCGTCGGAGGTGAGGAACCACCCGTCCACCAGGGAGCTCGCCGTCTGCTCGGGGTCGTCCTGATAGCCGTCGAAGAGCGTCGGGCCGCTGATCCGTACCCGGCCGTCGGTGCCGATCGCGATCCCGACCCCGTCCAGCGGCATCGCGTCGTAGACGCACCCGCCACAGGTCTCGGCCGAGCCATAGGTGGCGACGACGTTGATCCCGGCCGCTTCGGCGCGGGCGCGTAGCGACGGATCGATCGGGCCGCCGCCGAGCAGGAGCGTGTGGAAGCCGGCCAGCGCGGCGAGGTCGTCCCCGCCCGACTCGATGATCCGGTGCAGCTGGGTCGGCACCATCGAGACGAACCGAGGCCCGTCTTTCATCGTCCCCGCTGCCTCGGCGAAGGACTCGTGGGCGGCGGCGATCACCGGCTCGAACCCCGCGAGCAGCGAGCGGGCGATCACGTTGGCCCCGGCGACGTACGACTCGGGCAGCGTCAGCAACCACTGCCCGCTAGCCCCAACGCGTCGCGCCGACGCCGCCGCCGACGCCTTCACTGCCTCCCGCGAGAGCATCACCCGCTTGGGCTTGCCCGTGGACCCCGAGGTCTCCACAACCCAGTGCTCCGGCCCGCCTCCGGCGAGCCACTCGGCCATCGCGGCGACGGTGCTCTCAGCCCGTTCCACCGCGTCGTTCATGAGGTCAACGCTATCCCCTGCGGTAGGTGGGTTCGCGGCGGGCTGGTGGGTCCGTACACGCTGCGCAGGCGCTACTGGCCGCGGATGTTGAAGTCGCCGACCAGGCCGTGGTGGTCGGACTCCAGCCTGAAGGTCGCGTGACGGGTGGAGGTGGCGGTGGAGCTCGAGCCGAGGAGCCAGTCGATGGTGCCGCCGCCGTCGTGGGTGGCCCAGCCCTGCGGGGGCGCGCCGAGGGTCTCGAAGGAGGAGGTCATCCCGGCCTTGGTCATCAACGGTTTCGGGCCCCACGGATCCCCACTGCCGCCGTTGCGCGGGTAGGGCGAGTTGAGGTCACCGGCGACGAGGACCGGGCCGTACTTCTGCAGCCCCTGCGCCAGTCCGGCCAGCTTCGCGAAGCCACGCTGGGCCTCGTCCTGACGCGCCTGCGGGCTGTTGGCGGGCGAGGTCATCGTGTGGGTCGAGATCACCGAGATGCGCCCGGAGCCGTCGCTGCTGGCGAGGACCACCCAGGTGGCGTACCTGTTGTCGTTCTTGACGCCGGTGACCGGCTTGGTGAGCTGGACGGTGCCCTTGTCGACCGCCACCCAGCGGTCGGTGCGCCACATGACGACAGGACTGAGGGCCTGGCTGCGGGTGCCGTACTCGTCCGCCGAGGCGCGGTAGGTGCCGTAGCCACGCACCGAGAGGTCGGAGACCGACCGTGACTGGGCCTCGTTCAGGGACACGAAGTCCGGCCCGTGCTTCATGACCTTGGCCAGGTCGGAGCGGTATCTCGAGCGGGACAGCGAGACCTTGATGTTGGCCTGCGCCAGACGCACCTGCGGGCCGGAGACGGCGGCCGGGGAGGCGCC
Organism: Nocardioides sp. NPDC023903; assembly: GCF_040639295.1. Classification (NCBI taxonomy): domain Bacteria; kingdom Bacillati; phylum Actinomycetota; class Actinomycetes; order Propionibacteriales; family Nocardioidaceae; genus Nocardioides; species Nocardioides sp. NPDC023903. The sequence continues at coordinate 206,063 of NZ_JBEZZS010000007.1, forward strand.
GGGCTGACCCGCGCCGGGCAGCGCGCCGACCTGCCTGGTCCCCTCGAGGGTCTTGCCGATGTTCTTCTTCAGCCAGGCCGCGGGGTCGACCTGGTCCTGCAGGTAGCCGCCGCCGTGCGGGTGCACCTCGAAGTGGAGGTGGCAGCCGGTCGAGTTGCCCTCGCTGCCGACCTGCCCGATGACCTGTCCGGCCTTCACCGTCTGGCCTGCGGCCACCGAGAGCGACTGCATGTGGCCGTACCACGTGGTCAGGTTGCCGGGCGCGGTCTGCACCTTCACCAGCCAGCGTCCCGACCAGCCCCAGCTGCCGCCCGACTCGAGCACGATGGTGCCGCCGTGGGCCGCCTGCACGGGCGTGCCGCACGGCGAGGAGTAGTCGTTGCCGGTGTGCATGTTGGCCCAGTTGGAGCCGGAGTTGCCGTAGTTGTCGTTGTCGACCGCGAGGCCGGCCTGGATGGGACGTACGACGCTGGTGCTGATCCCGGCCATGCCGATCGTGCACGACACGTCGGTCGCGGTGGCCGACAGATCGGCGGCGGAGACCCCGTCGGCGAGGGCGGCGACGAGCGCCCGCGCCTCGTCCTCGTGCTGGGCATACGCCAGCGGGAACGCCGATCGCTGCACCGCCTGCGCCGCCGCGGTGACCTGCATCTTGCGCCAGCCCGCGATGTCCAGGAGCCCGGTGTTGCCGGTGTGGGCGGCCACGCCGTAGAACGCCTGGGCGGACTTGACCGGGTTCATGATGTCGGCGACCGAACCCCACCCGGAGACCGGGCGCTGCTGGAAGAGGCCGACCGAGTCGCGGTCGCCGTAGTCGAGGTTGCGCAGGGTGCTCTCCTGCATCGCGGTCGCGAGCGCGATCACCCACCCGTAGGCGGGTACGCCGGACTGCTTGCCGACTGCCACGATGGTCCGGGCGTTCTGGATCTGCTCGGTGTTGAACCCGGCGATGCTGCCCTCGGGGATCTCACCGTCCGGTCCCAGGTTGCCCGTCTGGACCGCGTTGGTGCCGCCGACGCAGCCCGACTCGGCCTGGTCCTGGGTGCTCTGCTCGGTGCTCGCCAAACCACCGATGAGGATCACCAAGGCGCCCGTGACCACCAGGACGAGCGTGGCCGCGCCGGCCACGATCCCCCAGATCAGACGCGCCTTGAAGATCCACATGTCAGACCGTGCCTATCGATACGACGCCGAGCGAGCGGCGCTCCGGTGCGTGCCTGGCAAGGCGGAGGAGGGAGACGGCCCGGGGTTGGCCGGTGACCGACGACAACGCCGCCAGGTGCGTGCTGGAGCGCCGCGCAGCCGGCGCCTTCGTGTCGATAGGCACGGTCTTATCCCCCCGGAAGAATGTTCGCGACGTACCAGACGTTGTCGACCAACGTCAGGTAGACGATGACCTTGGGACCATCGGTGGTGACCTCGACGCGTGCCTCCCCGTCGGTCTGCTCGAGCACCTTCGCGGCGCCGACCACCTTGGTCGCCGGCACGGTCGCGGGGTCGGTGGTGCCCAGGGCCTGGGCCAGCGACTCGTCGGGGCGGGCGGCGTTGATCCCGGCCCACCACTCGTCCGTGGTCAGATCGGGACGGGCCCAGGCGGCGACGAACTTGACCGCCAGAGGAGTCGGGTCCGGGACGGGCGCCGGCGAGCCGGACGCGGAGGCGCTCTGCTGTGCCGACGCGGAACCCCGCTCGGGCTGCGCGGCCGGCTCGGCGTCGGGAGCGTCGCTCCACTGGGCGATGAGCCAGATGACGAAGACGATGCCGACAACCACCGAGAAGAACCGGAACGGCGACCTCATGGGCCACCTCAGCACCGGCGCGATGACCTCCCACAGCACACCACGCGTCGTTGTCGACCGCACTACCGGGCTCCTCCTTCAGACCAGCTCGGACCGTTGTCGACGGGCACCGAGCGGTTCCCGTTCGGTGAGTAGATGACGAAGACCGCGTTGCCGTCGGCGTCGTAGTCCACGTTGGCCTCCGCCACCGGCGACTGTCGCGGCGGCTCCGGCTCGCGGTCGGCGTAGGAGCCGGAGGTGTAGTCGACCGGGCTCGGCGCCTCGGGGCGGTCGTTGTTGTAGACCTGCCCGGCGGCGAACCCTGGGCGCGCCTCGTCGCGGGAGGCCGGCTCGTCGCGCTCGACGGAGCGCGAGTCAAACCACTGGCCGGCCACCCGCTCGCTCTCCTCACCGCTCATCGAGGACCCCAAGGCGTACGTCGGTGTGCTGCTCGCACTCGCCCCGGCACCCAGCGCTCCGGCGGCCGTGACCGGCCCCTGGTTGGGCACCTGCTCGGCGACCATTGTCGGACGGCTGCCGGTCAGCTCGTGGCCGGGCATGTAGACGCCGCCGGGACTCGAGACCGATCCGGTGCCCGCCGGGCCACCGCCCGGGACAGGCGGCCGGTCGCCGGCCGCGTCGCGGACCCCGGCCTCGGCGCCAGTCCGGGTGCCGACGTACGAGGAGAGCATCGAGGTGAGCCGGCCCATGCCCGGCAGCGGAATCCCGTAGGCGGCGGGTCGGGTCAGGCGCCAGGCCAGCACGGTCAGCACCGCGATCAGCCCCAGCTTCAGCACGAACCACATCGTCGAGGTCAAGATCGCCGAGTCCAGCCGCAGCAGCAACAGCGCGACCAGGAAGTAGATCGGGCCCATCACCAACGGCCCAACCACCCGCTTCAGCATCGCCACCGCCGCGTCTCGGGTGTGGTCCAGCATGAACAAGACCCCCGCGGCCGGCGCGAACGGCACGATCAACCGGATCAGCGCGAACGACAACAGGATCGCCAACCCGGCCACCAGCAGGAACCCACACACCACCACGACCACGACCAGGTTCACCAGCGCCGTGGTCGCCCGCTGGGACCAGTGCTCGCCCTTGAAGTACTCGTACGCGACCGGATCGGACTTCTTGACCGCCTCCGCATGCTCCTTGAACGCGTCCTGCTTGGCCTCCAGGACCTTCTTGCCCTCGCCGTTGGGGTCCTTGCGGTAGGTGTCGTACTCCTGCCAGGAGAAGTGCGTCGACCGGAACACCCGCGGCCCGTACGTCTTCGCGGTGGCCGAGTCCGGATCACCGAACGCCCCGGCCAGCCAGGTGCGGTACTGCGTCGACCGCACCACCTCATCCATCTGACCGTCCACCGCCTTGACCGCATCGGTCTCACCGAACTTGTCGTCGTTGACGCCGGGCACCGTACGGCCGTCGTTGAACCCGGTCGCGATCATCCCCGTCGCCGACCGGACCCCGTCATCGACCAGCTTGGTCGACTCCACCGGATACTGGATCAGCCACGAGGTCACCACCAGCACACCCAGCGCCCAACCCGCCGCTGTGACCGCCCGCGCGAACCGGCCATCACGCGCCCGGATCATCACCGTCGCCGCCACGAGCAGCAGCACCACGCTCACCCACGGCGCCCACACCCCATCGGTGACCGCCTCCGAGGCCGCCACGATCGGATCGTCCAACGCCTTGAGGAAGGAGTTCTCCCCGATCACCGCGTTCAACAACGCATGCGACCAGTTCGGCAGGATCCCCGAGATCTCCAACATGATGTTGCCGATCGAGGTCCCCGCCCCCGCGATGAACTGCCCCGTGCACCCGTTGTCATAGGTCCACCACTGCGGCGTGGTCCCGTAGGCCGACTCCAACGAGACCTCGTCCTTGTTACGGAACGGATCCAGCTCGTCGTTGATCTCCTCCGGGTCGTTCAGCTGCGTGCCCGCCTTCGACGCCGCACCCAACGCCGTCATCCGCACGATGAAGCTGCCGTCCCCATACGGAGAAGCCGGCATCGGCGCATCCAGGTTGTTGCACGCATCGCTCACACCCGAGAGCCCACCCGTCGGATCGAACGGGATCGGAATGTCGATCCCCCTCGGCCCCGCAGCCGCCGCCGGTCCGGCGACGGACAGAAGAGCCACTACGAGTACGACCAGGGCAGCCGCCCTACGGCGCAGGGCTGTCCTGTGGTGAGCGGGGCGCGGCGGCATCAGCCGATCCCATCCCCGGAAAGCTCGGTCTTGGGAAGGTCGGTCGGGTCGCCGCCGATGGCTCGGCTGACGCGGCGGGTGGGGTCGGCGGTGGTGTTGAGCGCCTCCTGCAGACCCGGGTGATGGTTGAGGGTGACCTTGATGATCTCCATGCCGCCGTGACCGGTGTCGCCACCGAGGCCGTCGCGGTAGATGAACTCGCGGTAGCCGAGCTGCTCGTCGCCGCGCCTGGTGCGCGGCGAGAGCCGCGCCAGGATCGACTCGTAGCCCAGTCCCTCGGGCTTGCCGAGCAGCTTGAGCGCGTCGCGCTGGGCGGACTCGTCCTGCGTACGTCCCACGAAGGCCGCCCCGACGAAGTTGTTGATGTCGGAGCCCAGGATCGCGGAGGCGTTCTGGGTGGAGACCAGCGCGGCACAGTTGTTCTTGCGGGAGTCGCTGGAGAGCTTGTGGACGAGGGCGCGACCCGTGCCGCCCGAGGCCTGGGTGATCTCGTGGGCCTCGTCGAGCGCGAACAGCTTTCGATCGTTGGGGTCGCTGCGGTAGATCAGGTGCAGCGCGGACCAGGCGGCGAGGGTCATGATCGGGCGCGCCATCTGCTCCTCGGCGCTCCACTCCTCGCGCGGCACGTGCTCGGGCGGGGTGGTGAGTCCCTTGAGGTTGTAGAAGGTGAACGGCGTGCCCTTCAGCTCCTCGTCGGACTGGAGGAAGTCGTTGCCGAAGAAGAGGCGGCCGAGCTCGCGCTCACGGGCGGCGGCGAGCTCGCGGCCGATCTCGTGGTCACCGCCGTCGCCCTCGAAGAGCATCTTCACGATCGTCGAGGTGTCGGCGCCACGGTCGGCCTGCGCCTCCATCACGCGGGCGCGGATGCGCTTGAGCACCTCTTCGTTGTTGGCCAGTCCGACCGGGAGGCAGGCACGGAGCACCGAGACGGTCAGGTCGCGGCGCTGCTGTACGGCGGCCGACCGCTCCCGGTGGAGCCGCTCGGCGAACTCGTGGTCCGACATCGCCTCGGCGCGGATCAGTTCCGGGTTGGGGTCGGGCACGACGGCGTACGGCGACAGGCTTCCCGGCCGACCGCCGAGGACGTCCACGCTGCGGGCGCGGGCCGGCACCTGCCGGCCGTTGAAGACGCCGCCGCCGATCTCGGGCAGGGTCATCAGCCGCTGCAGCCGGCCGGCCGGGTCCATGGCGACGCCGTGGATGCCGGACAGGATCGACATGTAGATGACGACGCCCATCAGGGTCGACTTTCCAGAACCGGGCGTGCCGACGAGCGGGATCAGGCCCGCCTGCTCCATGACCTCGGTGAGGTACCACGGGTCCATCAGCACAGCCCTCGACGCCATCGCGGAGGTCTCGCCGAGGTAGAAGCCGCGCTTGTCGCCGACCTCCGCCGTGACCGCCGGGAGCCCGGCGGCGACCTTGAGGACCGGGAACTTCCGGGCGTGGGCGGTCGAGGCGAGCGGCTCGCCCGGGACGAACTCGCGAGCCAGGTGATACTGCCCCAGCTGGCGGGTGATCTTGATCTGCGGCCGGTAGAGGTCGACGACCTTCTGCGCCTTGTCGAGTGCCTCCGCCTCGGTGCGGCCGGTGACGGCGATCCGGTACCAGCCCCTGGTGCGGGTGGACAGGCCCGTGAACTCCGAGCGCATCTCGTCCTCGACGTCGGCGGCTCGGCCGGCCTGGCGGGAGAGCTGCTTGGGAGGGCGCTTGCCGTGGTCCTCGGACCAGTGGCTGACCTGGCCGTCGATGCGGCGGGTCAGGGACGCCATCTCGCGGGAGACGTCCTCCGGCGAGCGGGGCTCGACCCGGAACGACCACTCCACCGGGAAGCCGAGCGCGTCGGTCTTCGCCATCCACGGCGCATGGGTCTCCGGGACCTCGATGTCGCCGATCCGGGAGACCGTCAGCACGCACACATGGCTGGTCTCCTGGCGGCCGCCGATGCTGCTGGTGACCTGCACCGTCGGCGCCAGCGGCTCGGCCGACCAGCCGACCGACTCGAACCACTCGGCCATGTCGTCGGTGTCGAGGAAGTTCTGCTGGGCCTCGCCCGGCTCGGGCACAGGGATCTTGGCGCCCAGGGAGAGCGAACGGGCGATCATCCACTCCATGTCGTGACCGAGCGCCGGCCGGGCTGAGAAGCCCGGACGCGACATCACTCGGTTGACCGTGTCGAGGCGCTCGCTGATCGCGGCCATCTCGCGCTCGGCCGCGCTCGCGGAGAACTTCGCCAGGGTCCGCACCGTCGCATCACGCCGGCCGAGGTCGACGCCGTAGTAGACGAGCTTGTCGGCCTGGCTGTGCGCGGCCATGTGGGCCTGGTTGCGCGCCATCATCTCCTCGAACCCGGGCTGCGGGTGGGGAGCGTTGGCGAACGCGGCATGCGCCCAGTGACGTACGGGATAGGGGCGGGTGGTGACCCGGCCGTGGATCGTGTTGCCGACCAGGTCGGCCAACTGGCTCGCCTGGTCGGTAATCAGGGCCTCGAGGTCGGAGTGGGCGCGGAACGACCAGGTCTGCGGCTCGGCGAGGTACCAGGCGATGATGCGGTCGCTGGTGAAGGTCAGGTGACCGCGCACCTCCTCCAGCGCCCAGTTGTCGCCTCTGGGCTCACGGGCGCCCTTCGAGTCGTCGCCGCCCCGGCCGAAGACGCTCTTGCGTCCCGGCTTGGGCTTCTCGAAGCCAGGCCCGTAGGCCCGCTCCGCTCGCGGCCGCCTCATGCGGTTCCTCCGTCGTTGGGTGCGTCGTCGCCGTTGAGGCGCTTGCGGTAGTCATCCACACTCTGCGGACGCTGGTCAGGCATCCCCTGCTCGTCCTGATTGTCCCTGGGACGCGTACGTCCCGAGGGCGCATCGTCGAAGTCGTCCCATCCTTCGGCGTCGTCCCATTCGTCGCCGTCGTCGAACGTCGGCTCCGGCGCGATCACCACGGCCGGCCTGACCGCGTGCGAGAGCGGCTGCCGAGCCGGCTTGGGCGCGGGCTCAGGCGCGGGCTGCTCAGGGGCGGGCTTCGGTGCGGCCTGCGGGGCAGGCTGCTGGGCCGCCGGGGCCGGCGAGGGCGGTGGCGGAGGAGGAGGCGGGGGTGGCGCAGTGGGCGGGGCCTGCTGGGCTTTCGGCGGAGGCGGCGGTGCTGCGGAGGCGGCGGTCTCTGCGGCCGGAGCCGGGGGCGCGGGCGGCGCGGGCTGCTCCGGCTCCTGCCGGGCCTGCCACGGCGCGCCACCCTTCCACGGTACGTCGCGGGGCTCACGCGGCGAGGAGGACGGCCGGCTCGACCAGCCGCCCTTTGCCGGACGTACGCCAGTGGGGTGCTGCTGCCTCGCAGGCTGGGCCTCGGGCTGGACCGAGAGGTGGGCCGGGAGCGGCTCCTCGACGACCTTCGCCTCGATCACGGGCCGCACGGGGGCGGCCTTGCCGCGCACGGGCTGGCTCTGGACGCTCGGGGTCGAGGTCACGACCGTCGCCTGCAGCATCCTCGGCGAGGGGGTTGCGCCCGGCTGCTGCGCGAACCGCCGGCCGGGTCGTCGCATGGCCTTCGCCCAGCCACCCCGTGGGCTCGTGGCGTGCCGGAAGGCGACAGCCGCGCCGCCTGCGTACTGGGCGCTGGTCTCCACGCGCGGCGTGGTCAGCTCGTGCCAGAAGGTCATCAGCCAGGCGCCGGCCGAGCTCTCCGAACTGATGTAGTCGGAGGCCTTCATCGAGAGGTAGGAGGCGCCGATCAGCCACAGCCCCATGCTGAGCAGCGTCACCGGCATCCCGAGCTTGCGGAGCAGCACAAGCGTCAATGGTGCGATCACCAGAAAGAGGAAGATGGTGCGATAACGCATCTCCCCGATGTAGCGACGAGGGGGACCGAGATAGGTCTGGTCGACCTCGTACAGCTCGTCGTCGTCAGGCAGCCTCATCCCCGAGATCCCTCCCTGGGTTAGCTAACGGGACCGAGTTCACCCCTTGAAGAGACCAGCCATCCACTGACCCAGGTCCGTGGCGTTGTTACCCACGGCCAGGCCGAGGACGCCGAGACCGATGATCAGGCCACCCACGATCGTGACGGCCTTGGAGATGTTGCCGCTGCGGGCAGCCCACAAGACCGTGACGCCCAAGATCAGGACGACGAGCGTGATGATGTTGTCGGTGATCCACTCGGCCAGGCCGCCGGTGCCATACTCGGCGGCTTGAGTCGTACTTTGAATCAGCTGGTGCGGTGCCATTGTTCTGCTCCCTTTCCCGAGGTGAGGTGTGATTGCCAGATACGTCCGGAAGTATTCGGTTGTCCCGCCCGGCGCAGCCCCATGCGGCACCGGTGGGTGGGGGCGCCTTGCCCCTCCCGCGGGCTGACGCAAACTCCCGGGCATCGGCATTCTGGACAAACGCCACCGCCATGTGAGACGAGCGTAGTCGCCAGACCGCCGTAGCGCACCTCGTTCCACCTGACGACACGTGCACACCGCGCGCGTAGGTGCGCACGTCGGACTCGCCTCAACAGCCGTCATGCCGCACACTGGACCGCTGGGCGCGACACTGTCCCGCTCAGTGGTCTCCTTCGCCGAATTCTTGCGAGGGGAGGCTAACTTCAGGGAATCTATATCCCGGGGCAACCTCGCGAGTTTCGCGCGCTTGCGTCTGGATTCGCGAATTCACTCCACATTCAATCGGATTTCTCGGGAGGACGAGCTCACATGGACAAGAAGAAGATCTTCATCGTCATCGGCGCCCTGTTCGTCGGGTTCTGGCTGTTCACCGATCCGCAAGGGCTGACCAGCACGATCTCCGCTATCGCCGGCGGCATCTGGGGCGTCACCACCGACGTCTTCGGCGGCGTGATCGGCACCATCGAGGGCTCCACCCGCTGACCTCGACCGCAACGTACGCCGACGCACGGGCGTCGGCGCGATGGACTCCTTTTTTCTCGCTGCCCGGTTTGGGGACCGATCAGCACAGATAACTGTTTGACGTCGAACACCGCGATGACAAGACTGCGCTTGTCTCGATGTCAAGATAGTTTGGAGTCGTCTTGTCCCCTCACTTCATCCGGTTGAGGGACAAGGTCCTCTCAGACGACCCGCTCATCCGGGCGATGTCGTACCAGTCGGTGTTGTCGGCCTTCGCCGAAGGCACCTTTCTCACCGGCTCGGCGGTCTTCTTCACCCAGATCGTCGGCCTCTCCGCCGCACAGGTCGGCCTCGGTCTCACGATCGCGGGCGTCGCAACCTTCTTGTTCGCCGTCCCCCTGGGCCGACTCGCGGATCGTCTGGGCACCCGGTTCAGCTGGATCGCCGGTGCCGTCCTTCAGGCGCTGCTGTTCGGCGCATGGGTGCTGGTCGGCAACTTCGCCGCGTACGTCGCCGTCGAGGTGCTCCTCGCGCTCGCCTCCTCCTGGCAGCGGTCGGGTCGCGACGCCTACCGGATCTCGGTCTTCCCCGCGGCGACCCGGGTTCGCTCGTTCGCCTACATGCGTGCCGCCCGCAACGTCGGCTTCACGCTCGGCGCCCTGGCCAGCGGTCTGGCCCTGACCGCCGACTCGAACACCCTGATCAAGGCCGTCCCGGTGCTGACCGCCGTGGTGCTGCTGGTCAACGCCTACTGGATCTCGCGCCTCCCCCGCCTCGCCACCGCTGCCTCGCCCGGCGACCTGAAGCCGGACGTACGCGACCGCCTCGGCGCTCTGCGCAACCGCGCGTTCCTCGCGACAACCTTCTTCGACGGCGTGCTCGGCACCCACCAGGTCCTGCTCAACGTCGTCATCCCGCTGTGGCTGGTCCAGGAGACCGACGCCCCACGGGTGCTGCTGGCGTGGCTGTTCGGCACGAACACCGTCATGGCGGTCGGGCTGCAGGTGATCACCGCCCGCGGGGTGACCGACGTGGCGACGTCGCTCAAGGCGCAGCGCCGTGGTGCTCTCTGCTTCCTCGCCTCCTGCGCCATCATCGCGGTCACCCACGACACCGTCGGCCTGATCACGATCGCCCTCGTCTGGATCGGCCACGTGACCGTCACCGGCGCCGAGCTCTTCCAGTCCGCCGGCGAATGGGGCCTGATCGCCGACCTCTCCGACCCGGAGCACCGCGGCGACTACCAGGGCGCCGCCCAGGTCGGCCACACCCTCGGCACCGTCTGGGCCCCTGCGGCGTACACCTTCCTCGCCATGGAGCTCGGCCACCTCGGCTGGGCGATCATCGCGGGGATCATCGTCATCGCCGCGCTCGGCGTCCACCCCTCCGCCCGCGCCGCCGAGCGCTACCTTGCCCGTCGGACCCAGCCCGTCCCCGCGCCGGCGTAGCCGCTCCGGAGGTGGCTGCTCGCGGGGGCCGTTTCGGTGTAACACGTCGTTCGTAGGACTACTCGCCCTATCAGAACGACCGGATAGTCCTACGAACAGCGTGTTACACGCGACCGTCCGCGACCTCGGGCCACTCGCTCTCCACAGGCTCACCTCGTATCAGGGTTATCCACAGGGCGCCGTTGAGCGCCGGCGAGTGTCGGATCCGCGCCACAGGCTGTGGCTATGAACCCGCGTACCCAAGCGATCATGGCGGCCAACCACGGCCTCATCACTCGCAGCCAGGCACTTTCATCCGGCCTCGATCTCGACACGCTCCATCGACTCGTCGAAAGCGGCACATGGACGGCCGTACGCCGCGGCGTCTACGCCGAACGCACCTACGTCGAGGGCATCACCTTGCCCACAGACAGGCGGCGCCTCCTCGATCGGGCAGCCTGCGCGGCCATCACAGTCCCGTTCGTACGAAGCCACGAAACGGCGGCCCTCGAGCTCGAGATGGGCATCCTCCTACCCGTGAAGGCCCAGACCCATGTCACTCGCCAGCCCGTGGTCGGCACCCACAACAAGTGGGGCGTGAAGCACCACCTTGCGCCCTACTCCGAGGATCAGGTCGTGGAGGCGAACGGATTCAACGTGCTCGGTCCTGCCCGGACGGCGATCGACATCGCTCGCGAGCACGGCCGGCCGTACGGGGTCGTCGCCGTCGACTCCGCCCGGCGGATGGGCGTATCCGTCGACGAGCTCTGGGAAGTCCTCGAGCACATGAAACATTGGCCCAACCGCCGTCTGGCCCGGGAGGCCATCGAACTCTCGTACGCCGGGGCCGAGTCGGTTGGGGAGTCACTCACCCGGGACGTACTCGAAGAGCTCGGGCTGACCGGCATCGAGACCCAGTTCGAGATCACGGATGGCGTACGTACTGCTCGGTTCGATCTCCGGGTGGGCCGTCACATCTTCGAGTTCGACGGCCGGAGCAAGTATGTGCCCACCGCAGATGGCGGCCTGGCGCTCCGGTCCATCGACCACATCCTCGCCGAGGAGAAGACCCGACAGGACTGGGCCCACGGCTTTCATCTCGGCATGTCACGGGTCGAATGGGCCGATCTCTTCGGCCGGCAGCGCGACTACCTCAAGGACCGCCTGGATCGGGAGTACCTAGCCACCTGCCGAGCCTTCGGCACCGACATCTCAGACCTGGAGCGGTTCCGCGTACGTCGTTCGAGAGCTGCCTGATCCCGCGACGCCCCTGATGTAACACGTCGTTCGTAGGACTACTCGCCCTATCAGAACGACCGGATAGTCCTACGAACAGCGTGTTACAAGCAGACCCAGCGGCTCGAGGGCCTGCCGAACCCGA
>NZ_JBEZZS010000008.1:0-183484 GCF_040639295.1 Nocardioides sp. NPDC023903
CATAAGGTGGCCACGTGAAGATCCTCGTCGTCGGCACCGGTGGTCGTGAGCACGCGCTCGCTCTGAAGCTCTCCCAGGACCTCGTGGTGGCCGGCCCTCTGTGTACGGCGTGTGTCAGTGGCAGTGGTTGGAGATCTGGATCATCTCGTCGCGCGGGACGACCTTGATCCGCTCGCGGCCCTGGGCCTCGCCGAGCGAGCGCTCGTGGTTGTCGAGCCGCTCCCAGCCCTCGATGGTGGTGAACTCGACGCCCTTGCCGGACAGGTGCTCGAGGACCGCCGCCGGCGAGCCGTGCTCGGCGGGCTTGAGCTTGTCGAGGTCGTGGAGGAGGTTGTCGATGGTCTCCTTGGCGTCGGACTTGGTGTGGCCGATGAGGCCGACCGGTCCGCGCTTGACCCACCCGGTGACGTACGTCCCGCCGAGGTGCTCGCCGTTGAGGTCGAGGACCCGGCCGCCGGCGTTGGGGATGACGCCGTTCTCGCTGTCGAAGGGCACGTCGGGGAGCGCCTCGGAGAGGTAGCCGACGGCGCGGTAGACGGCCTGGACCGGGGTGTCGGTGAACTCGCCGGTGCCGGTGACGGTGCCGTCGCCGTTGTATTCGGTCTTCTCGCTGCGCAGCGCGACCACCTGACCGTCCTCGCCGAGGATCTCGACGGGGTTCTGCATCATGTGGATGACGATCTTGTGAGGCTTGTCGCCGGCGGGCGCCTCCATGTACTTCAGGAGGATGTCGGCCACCAGCTTGGTCGCCTTGTGGCTCTGGATCGCCTTCTCGCCGGCTTCGTCGATCTCGAAGCCCTCCTCCTCGACGACGACGTCGACCGAGGGGGAGTGGGAGAGCTCGCGCAGCTCCATCGGGCTGAACTTGATGTGCGCCGGGCCGCGGCGGGCGTAGACGTGGACCGTCTTGGCCGGGTTCTTCTTCAGACCCTGGTAGACGTTGTCAGAGATCTCGGTGACCAGCTGCTCGTCGGCGGGCTTGGCCAGCATGCGGGCGACGTCGAGCGCGACGTTACCGGCGCCCAGGACGGCGACCTCCTCGGCGTCGAGGGGCCACTCGCGGGAGACGTCGGGGTGGCCGGCGTACCAGCTGACGAAGTCGGCCGCGCCGAAGGACTGCGGCAGGTCGATCCCCGGGATGTCGAGCTCACGGTCGGCCATCGCGCCGGTGGCGAAGATGACGGCGTCGTAGAACCGGTGCAGGTCGTCGAGCTTGAGGTCGGTGCCGAAGTCGACGTTGCCGATGAAGCGGATGCTGTCCTGGTTCAGGACGCGCTTGAGCGCCTTGATGATCTCCTTGATTCGCGGGTGGTCAGGAGCCACGCCGTAGCGAACCAGGCCATAGGGAGCAGGCAGACGCTCGATGACGTCGACGCGCGCACCAGGGTGCTCCTTCGTGAGGATGTCGGCAGCGTAGATGCCGGCCGGGCCGGCACCGACGATCGCAACGCGGATGTCACGCATAAGGGAGTTCAACCTTCCGTGGATGTACTAAGGCAAGCCTAAAGGGGGTCGTGTAACCCTCCGAATCCGTTCCACCAGGTGGTTACGCGGTCGTGCGTGGGTTTCACGCTCAATCCTAGAACGCGTTCTTGTTTTGGGTGTGTCTGGGAACGTGATCTCGGACACGTACGGCGTGTCGGGGCGTGCTTCTTCGGGTGCTGGCTTCGGTGGGTCGAGCCTTGTCGAGTCCTGGGTTGGTCTCGGGAGGGCGCGCTGAAGGAGCCGTGGTTTCGTTTCGGCGTTCGCCGCCGACCCTTGGTTCGATTGTTTCTCGATCAGGCACCGCGTCAAGGACGGCCTTCGGCCGCCGGCTTCGCCGGTCGCCTCCGGCGATCCTTGACCCGGCGCCCGATCGAGAAAGATTTGGCCTGTATCGGGTCGGCGGCGAGGGTGTGGCGCAGCGGATTCAGTTGGGTACGGGCTTGGGATCCGTGGCTGTTCGTGCGCGGGCGGCCCGGTGCCTCGTCGGTGCCTACGGCAGTGGGCGGGACCTTGTGAACCGTTCACAAGCGAGCCGTCGCTTTGGCCGGGTCGAGCTCGGTGGTGGCAGGGTCACGAGTTCCCCACTGATCCGGAGAGTTCCCCATGTGCGCGGAGGTTCCCCATCCTCCGGAGCGTGGGGAACCCCCACGGGAGTGGGGAAGTGTCTCTGTCAGTGGGGAAACGGCGTGTGTGGAGTCGAGAGTTGGCCGGCACGCTCATTTGGGCGCCGGGACGGACGGCTTCAGCGAGAGCTGAGAACGATCGACGATTGGAATCGTCAGGCCTGGCGGGCAGGTCCTGGTGGAGTGGATTTCCTCACCCGGCCGGTTAGGGGCGGCGGGTGAATCGGATGGTGCCGTCGGGTAGTCGCTCATGAACGTACGCCGGGTTGTGCGCCAGACGGTGATGATGCGGGCACAACAACGCCCCGTCCTTCAGGTTGGTCTTCCCGCCGGCAGCCCACGGTTCGAGGTGGTGGGCGTCGCACCATTCGGGCGGCATGTCACAGCCTTCGGCTTGGCAGCACTTCTGCTGGAGCCGGAGTGCTCTGCGTTGAATCGGCTGGAAGAACCGGCTGCCCCGGCCGGCGTCGAGGACCTCGCTGTCGCCGCCGAGGACCCAGGGGATGATGGTGGCGTTGCAGGCCATCCGCCGGGCCTCGGCCGCTGAGATGGTGGCGCCGTTGGTCTCGTCGTAGCCCAGGATGGCGATGCCGAGGTCTTTGCGGAGCTCCTCGAGGCTGATCACCACATTGATGGTGGTCGCGTCGCCACCGTGGCGGGGCAGGGCGGCGGGGTCGATGGTCTCCAGGAGGCGGGCGAAACCCTGACCCATCAACCGCTCCCACGGCGGCAGCGGCGCACCCTTGGCGACGAGCTGTTGTTTGCGGGGCTGGGCGTATGCCTCGACGAGCCGCTTGAACCTCATCCCGATCGAGGTCGGCAGGACGCCGTCGAACCCGATGGTGCCGTCGTGGTTGTCCCACACCCGTAGCGCGGTCTTCTGCTGGGCACGCTCCTCCTGAGCCAGCAGTGCTTTGGCCTCAGCGTCCTCGAACCGGACCGGATCGACCTCGCGCAGGATCCGCTTGCCGACGATCCGCAACTCGCTCGCGGTCATGCGGGTGGCGTAGTCGACCAGCAGCTTCTCGGCCAGGATCAGATCCTCGGCACTGGCGACCGGGTTGGTCTCGATCTTGTCGAGTGCCCGGGCGATCACCCGGGCCTTGTCCTGGGACACGACCCCCTCAGCCAAGCCGGCGGCGACGAGGTCGTACTTCGCGACACTGGTCGCGAGTTTGATCTGCGACCGGGCGATGCCTTTGTCGACGAGTAGTTCGGCACGCATCCATGCGGAGACGTCCTTGGCGCCGGTCTCTTCGGCGATATCGCCGGCAGACGCCAGCACCCTCAACTTCAACGCGGCTTGTTGGGCCTGGAGCTTCTCCAACCGCTCCAACAGGTCCTTCTTCTGGCCGGTGCGCCAGTAGGCCGGGTCGGTGGCCAGCAACTCTTGAATGGCGGTCTCGATGGCAGTCAGGGCAGCGTCGATCGCGTCGCCGGGGTTGGTGCCCCAGTGGTCGATGTCGCGGCCGAGACTCATCGCCATCCTGCCCTTCAGAGGTGTGTCGTGATGGGTCTGATTCTACGCCCTCCGCTACCCTCTGGCCATCTATTTTCCCAGGTCAAACCCAATTTTCGCGGTGAGCGAACGACCTCGCATCTGTGGATGGTAAGTGGCCCGAAGGGCCACCCTTCCGCCTCATCAACGTCACCCGTCCCAAGTAAGATTCCGCTGCGCCACACCCGGGCCGCCGCCCCGATAGCCAGCCAGTCTTTTCTCGATCTGGTCCGGAGTCCAGGACCGCGAAGCGGCCGGCGAAGCCGGCGCCCGAAGGGCGTCCTTGACGCCGGTCCGGATCGAGAAGACCCTCCAAGAAAGGGTCGGCGGCCCACATCAACCACGAAGAATCACAGCCCATAGCCCCCTCACAGCCGCCCAAAACGACCACCACAGCCCCACCCCGAAGCGTGGTCGCCATGACCCAACTCCTCGACCCACCAACGGCAATTTCGCCGACGAAGACAAGAAGCTGGCGCCCAACCCCCGAGCGCGCGACGCTCGCCATCTTGCTGACCCTGACAGCAGCGGCGTACCTCTGGACGCTCTCGGAGTCCGGATACGCCAATCAGTACTACTCCGCCGCCGCACAAGCCGGCGGCGTGAGCTGGAAGGCGTGGTTCTTCGGGGCGCTCGACGCGAGCAGCTCGATCACGGTCGACAAGCCGCCGGCTTCGCTGTGGGTGATGGGCCTGTCCGTACGCCTCTTCGGGCTGTCCTCGTGGAGCATCCTGGTTCCGCAGGCGCTGATGGGGGTCGGGACGGTCGGGCTCGTCTTCGCCATGGTGAAGAAGGTCGCGCCGTGGCAGGCGGGGATCGCGGCGGGGGCGTTGACCGCGCTGACCCCGGCGGCGGCGCTGATGTTCCGGTTCAACAACCCGGACGCGCTGCTGCTCCTGCTGCTGATCGGTGCCGGGTTCTCGACGCTGAAGGCGATCGAGACGGGCAAGGGCAGGTGGATGGTGTTGGCCGGAGCGCTGCTCGGCTTCGGGTTCCTGACCAAGATGCTGCAGGCGTTCCTGATCATCCCGGCGATCGCGGTGGTCTACCTGATCGCGGGCAAGGGCTCGTTCGGCAGGAGGATGACCCACGGCATCGCCTGCTTCGTCGCCATGGTCGTGAGCGCGGGCTGGTACATCGCGATCGTCGAGCTCATCCCGGAGTCGTGGCGTCCCTACATCGACGGCTCGACCAGCAACTCGCTCCTCGAGCTGACGCTCGGCTACAACGGCGTCGGCCGGCTCAACGGTGGCGACTACGGCGGCCTCGGCAACGCCGGCTTCTCCAGCGCGGCCGGGATCCTGCGCCTCTTCCAGGGCGTCTCCGGCGGCATGGTCTCCTGGCTGCTCCCCGCGGCGCTGCTCCTCCTCGTCACCGGGCTCGTCGCGCTGCGCAAGGCGCCACGCACCGACCTGACCCGCGCCGCACTGATGCTCAGTGGCGCCTCGATGCTCGTCACCGGGGTGGTCTTCTCCTTCATGGAGGGCATCTACCACGACTACTACGTGGTCGCGCTGGCTCCGTGGATCGCGATCACGGCTGTCGTCGGCGCTGTGATCACGTGGCGCGACCGCGACAACCTCTTCGCCCGGATCACCCTCGCCGTCGCGATGGCCGGCAGCGCCGTGTGGGGCTGGGTGCTCCTCGGACAGTCGGGCGAGCAGCCGTACGACGCGCTGCGCTGGCCTGTCCTGATCATCGGTCTCGGGGTCGCCGCCGCGTTCGTCTTCGCGGACAGGCTCACCCGCCGCGCCGCGGCGGCGGTCCTCGCGACGGCAGCTGTGACCGTGGGCCTCGGGCCCGCGGCGTACGCGATCCAGACGATCGGCACCGCCCACACCGGCTCGATCGTGACGGCCGGGCCGTACGAGGGCGGCGGCATGGGCGGGATGCGCGGTGGTCGCCCAGGTGGTGCCGCCGGTGGCCCCGGTGCTCCGACTCAGAACGGGACCCCACCGACTGGCCAGCCCCAGCAGATGCCCGGCGGCAATCCCGGCGGGATGCGCGGCGGCGGAATGATGGGCGGCGGCACGGTCGACGAGGAGCTCGCCGAGGCGGTGAGCACCAACGCCGGCCACTACACCTGGGTGGCCGCGACGATCGGCTCCCAGACCGCGGCCGGCCTCCAGCTCGAGACCGGCGAGGCCGTGATGGCGATCGGCGGCTTCAACGGCACCTCGAACAGCATCACGCTCGAGCGGTTCCAGGAGTACGTCGCCAACGGCGAGATCCACTACTTCATCGCCGGCGGCGGGATGGGTGGGATGGGCGGGATGGGCGCCAGAGGAGACAACAGCGACGAGACCTCCAGCGCCTCCGAGATCAGCGCCTGGGTGACGGAGAACTTCACCGAGACCACGATCGGCAGCTCGACGGTCTACGACCTGACCGAGGGGGCCGAATGACCGCGGACACGACACTCTCGAGCGGCCTCCGGGTCGTCGACGAGAAGCGACTGCTGACGACGATCGACCTGGTGATCCCAGTCCACAACGAGGAGAACGGCCTGGAGGAGTCCGTACGCCACCTCGACGGCTACCTGCGCACCCTGCCCTACTCCACGACGATCACGATCGCCGACAACGCCAGCACCGACGGCACCTGGCAGATCGCGGAACGGCTCGCGACCGAGATCACCCGGGTCCGCGCGATCCACCTCGAGGAGAAGGGCCGCGGACGCGCGCTCAAGGCGGCCTGGTCCACCTCGAGGGCCGAGGTGGTCGGCTACATGGATGTCGACCTCTCCACCGACCTGCGGGCGCTGCCACCCCTGCTCGCCCCGCTCCTCTCGGGCCATTCCGACGTCGCGATCGGGTCCCGCCTGGCCCGCGGCAGCCGGATCGAGCGTGGCCCGAAACGCGACTTCCTGTCCAAGGGCTACAACCTGCTGCTGCGCGGGATCCTGTCCGCGGAGTTCACCGACGCCCAGTGCGGCTTCAAGGCGATCCGCCGCGACGTCGCCGAGAAGCTGCTCCCACTGATCGAGGACGACAGCTGGTTCTTCGATACCGAGCTCCTCGTCCTCGCCTCCGAGGCCGGGCTGCGCGTGCACGAGGTGCCGGTGGACTGGGTCGACGACCCCGACTCGCGCGTGGACATCACCAAGACGGTCAAGGAGGACCTCGACGGGATCCGCCGTCTGCTGTTCGGCCTGGTCAGCGGCCGGATCGACCTCAGCGGCGTACGTCCTCCCGGGCCCGTCCGCAGCCCGAGCCTGGCGGCTCAGGTGATCCGGTTCGGCGCCATCGGGGTGTTGAGCACACTGGCGTACCTGCTCCTCTACGTCCTCCTCCGCACCGTCGTCGGAGCGCAGGCGGCGAATCTGATCGCGCTTCTGGTGACCGCGGTCGCCAACACCGCGGCCAACCGCCGGCTGACCTTCGGGATCACCGCGCGGCAGGGCGCGGTGAAGCATCACGTCGCCGGACTGGCCGCCTTCGGAGTCGGGCTGACCCTGACCTCCGGATCGCTCGCGCTCCTCCACCTGGCCGCGCCGACACCCGCGCGAGCGTTCGAGATCGTCGTGCTCGTGGCCGCCAACGCCGCCGCCACGCTGATCCGCTTCATCGCCCTCAGGTGGGTGATGAGTCCGCGCTCGTGAGCCGCTGGGTGCCGATGACGCGGAGCAGCTCGAGCTTCTCCGCGGCATCGGTGCCCTCGGCCGGGAAGTAGGCGAGCAGCTTCACATCGGCCTCCTCGGTGAGCAGGACCTCGCAGCGTACGGCGACCGTGCCGACCTCCGGATGGATGAACGTCTTCAGGTCGGCACGCCGCACGCCGACCTGGTGGCGCTCCCACAGCCCGCGGAACTCCTCGCTCGCCGCGAGGAGGTCGTGCACCAGCGAGGTGATGTCGGAGTCACCTGCCCGCCGGGCGTACGTCGCCCGCAGATCCATCACATGACTTGCCGACATCCGGTCCCAGTCCTCCCGCGGCGCCGGCCGGCGGTCGGGCTCGATGAACCAGCGCCACATCATGTTGCGGTGCCTGCCGGGACCGTCGGGCAGCGGCGGCAGCAGCGCGGTGGCGAGCGGGTTGAGCCAGGCGATCTCGCCGATGTCGGTGTAGATCACGACGGGGATGTCGGTCAGCCGCCGGGCGAGGGCGATCAGGCCCGGACGTACGTAATGGCCCGCCCGTCGCGCAGGCGGCGTCATCCCGGCGAGGTAGAAGAGGTGGTCGCGCTCGTCGAGATCGCACTGCAGCGCCCGCGCGATCGCGGAGAGCACCGACTCCGACGGTGCCGACCCACGCGCTTGCTCCAGCCGCGTGTAGTGGTCGGTCGAGACCCCGGCGAGCGAGGCGACCTCCTCCCGCCGAAGTCCAGGCGTACGCCGCCGCAACCCGTCCGGGAGGCCGACATCGGAGGGCCGGAGCAGCTCCCGGCGACGGCGAAGGAAGTCGGCGAGCTCACGGCGGTCGGTCACGCTCCTCATCCTCCGTCGGCGGTGCCCGGTTATCCAGGGACGGCTCGTCCCTGGATGTGCCGTGCCTCCCGAGGGCCCATCGAGCGCCGCACGCTGGACGTCATGACGACCCACAACATCAAGTTCAGCAGCCGACAGCTCGGCAAGAACGGTCCCACGGTCACCTCCCCCGCCCTGGGCGGGATGAGCCTTTCCGGCGTCTACGGCGCGGTCGACGACGAGGAGGGTGTACGCGTCATCCACGCCTACGTCGACGCCGGCGGCACCCTGATCGACACCGGCGACTTCTACGGCGCAGGCCACAACGAGATGCTGATCGCCCGGGCTCTGCGCGATCGCGACCGCGACGACGTGGTGCTCTCGGTGAAGTTCGGCGCACTGCTCACCCCGGTCGGGATGCCGGCCGGCTTCGACGGCCGCCCCGAGGCGGTCAGGTCCTCCCTGACCTACTCCCTCCAGCGGCTCGGTACCGACCACATCGACATCTACCGCCCCGCCCGGCTCGACCCGCAGGTTCCGATCGAGGAGACCGTGGGCGCGATCCAGGAGCTGGTGGAGGCCGGATACGTACGCCACATCGGGCTGAGCGAGGTCAGCGCCGACACGATCCGCCGCGCCGCCGCGGTGGCCCCGATCAGCGACCTGCAGATCGAGTACTCCCTGCTCAGCCGGGGGATCGAGACCAACGGCATCCTCGACACCTGCCGCGAGCTGGGCATCGGCATCACCGCGTACAGCGTCCTCGGCCGCGGCCTGATCGGAGGCAGCGGCGCCCTCGGCGGCTCGCTCGCCCACATGCCGCGCTTCCAGGGCGACAACCTCGACCACAACCGCGCGCTGCTCATCACCCTGGAGGAGATCGCCGAGGCCAAGGGAATCACCCTGGCGCAGCTCGCGATCGCCTGGGTCGCGGCCCGCGGCGAGCACATCGTCCCCGTCATCGGCTCCCGCCGGGTCAGCCAGGTCGAGTCGATGGCAGGTGCGAACGAGGTCACCCTCGACGACGCCGATCTCGCCCGTATCGACGCCGCCGTGCCCGTAGGTGCAGCCCGCGGCGACCGCTACCCCACCCAGTTCATGGGGCAGCTCGACAGCGAGCTGTGAGGACGTGAGGAAGACCACAGGTATTGGACCGATACAACCGGACAAACCTGGTGTCCACCTGCTGATCTGCCCTACCGTTACCGGCCAGTAACCAGCACGGTGGGGTTCCGGACCCCCGCCGGTCATTAATCGGTCACGCGCTGATCGGCTGACCGGGATCCCACCATGCTGGAGACTGAAGACACTGCGCAGCTAGACCCAAGGAGTCGAGGATGCTCATCGGAGTGACCCGAGAGACGAAGCCCGGGGAGACCCGGGTAGCGGCCACCCCCGCGACCGTCAAACAACTGACCGGTCTGGGCTATGACGTCGTCATCGAGGGTGGAGCCGGAGAGGCGTCCAGCTTCAAGGACGAGGCGTACGCCGAGGCCGGCGCCCGCATCGGCACGGCCGCCGACGCGTGGGGTGCCGATCTGGTCTTCCGGATCAACGCCCCCTCGGTCGGCGAGGTCGAGCTGCTGAAGAGCGGCGCCACCCTGGTCGCCCCGCTGGCGCCGGCGCAGAGCGCCGAGCTGCTCGACGCCCTGGCCGCCCGCAAGGTCGACGCCTTCGCGATGGACGCGGTGCCGCGTATCTCGCGTGCGCAGTCGATGGACATCCTCTCCAGCCAGGCCAACATCGCGGGCTACCGCGCCGTGGTCGAGGCGGCCCACCACTTCGGCCGCTTCTTCACCGGCCAGGTGACCGCGGCGGGCAAGGTGCCGCCGGCGAAGGTGCTCGTGGCCGGTGCCGGCGTGGCCGGTCTGGCCGCCATCGGTGCCGCGAGCTCGCTGGGCGCGATCGTGCGCGCCACCGACCCCCGTCCGGAGGTCGCCGACCAGGTCAAGTCGCTCGGCGGTGAATACCTGAAGGTGGAGGTCGAGGTCGAGAAGTCGACCGACGGCTACGCGAAGGCGACCTCGGAGGCCTACGACCAGCGCGCCGCGGAGATCTACTCCGAGCAGGCCGAGGACGTCGACATCATCGTGACGACCGCGCTGATCCCGGGCCGCCCGGCGCCGAAGCTGATCACGGCGGCCGACGTGGCGAGCATGAAGGCCGGCTCGGTCATCGTCGACATGGCGGCCGCGATGGGCGGAAACGTCGAGGGCACCGTGAAGGACGAGGTCGTCACCACGCCCAACGGCGTCACGATCATCGGCTACACCGACCTCCCCGCGCGTCTTCCCGCGCAGTCCAGCCAGCTCTACGGCACCAACCTGGTGAACCTGATGAAGCTGGTGACACCTGAGAAGGACGGCGTACTCGCCCTCGATCTCGAGGACCAGGTCCAGCGTGGTCTGACCGTCGTGCACGACGGTGGCGTGCTCTGGCCGCCCCCGCCGGTCCAGGTCTCCGCGGCTCCGGCCGTGGCCGCCACCGCCGAGGTCGCCGTGAAGGAGGAGAAGAAGCCGCTCTCCGCGTCCGCCAAGCTCGCCCTGGTCGGCACCGGTGCGCTCGCGCTCTTCCTGCTCAACGCGGTCGCTCCGGCCGAGATCACCCGCCACTTCACCGTGCTGACGCTGTCTATCGTGATCGGCTTCTACGTCATCGGCCACGTGCACCACGCGCTGCACACCCCGCTGATGTCGGTGACCAACGCGATCTCCGGCATCGTCGTCGTGGGCGCCCTGCTGCAGCTCACGGTCGCTGACAACGTGGTGCTCGTGCTCGCGGGCATCGCCACGCTGCTGGCGAGCATCAACATCTTCGGTGGCTTCGCCGTGACCCGCCGCATGCTCTCGATGTTCCGGAAGGCCTGATCATGGATATCTTCTCGATCGCTGGTGCGGCCTACCTCGTCGCCGCCCTCCTCTTCATCCTGTCGCTGGCAGGGCTCTCCAAGCACGAGACCGCCTCGCAGGGCTGGCTCTACGGCGTCGCCGGCATGACGCTGGCGCTGGTCGCGACCGTCATCCAGGTCGTCGACGGCGGCACCAGCACCGCGGTGATCGTCCTCGTCGCCGCTGTCGCGGTCGGTGCGGTCATCGGCCTGTGGCGTGCCAAGGTCGTCGAGATGACCGGCATGCCCGAGCTGATCGCGCTGCTGCACTCCTTCGTGGGTCTGGCCGCCGTCCTGATCGGCTGGAACGGCCACCTCGAGGCTGCCGCCGGCCACAGCCCTGCTGCTGGATCGGGTGGCGCCATCCATTCCGCCGAGGTCTTCATCGGTGTCTTCATCGGTGCGGTCACCTTCACCGGCTCGATCGTCGCGTTCCTCAAGCTCTCCGCGCGGATGAAGTCGGCCCCGCTGATGCTGCCGGGCAAGAACGTCATCAACATCGGCGCCCTGGTCGTCTTCGTGATCCTGACGGTCGTCTACGTCATCAACCCGACGCTCCCGCTGCTGATCGCGGTCACCGTCGTGGCGCTGGCGCTCGGCTGGCACCTGGTCGCCTCCATCGGCGGCGGTGACATGCCGGTCGTGGTCTCGATGCTCAACAGCTACTCCGGGTGGGCCGCGGCCGCCTCGGGCTTCCTGCTGGGCAACGACCTGCTGATCGTCACCGGTGCCCTGGTCGGCTCCTCGGGTGCGTACCT
Source organism: Nocardioides sp. NPDC023903 (assembly GCF_040639295.1). Taxonomy (NCBI): domain Bacteria; kingdom Bacillati; phylum Actinomycetota; class Actinomycetes; order Propionibacteriales; family Nocardioidaceae; genus Nocardioides; species Nocardioides sp. NPDC023903. Next base: position 11,658 of record NZ_JBEZZS010000008.1, read on the forward strand.
CTCCTACATCATGTGCAAGGCGATGAACCGCTCGTTCATCTCGGTCATCGCCGGCGGGTTCGGCATCGAGGCCGGGCCGTCCGGTGACGTCGACTACGGCGAGCACCGCGAGATCAACGCCGAGGACACCGCCGAGCTTCTCGCCGGCGCCTCCTCCGTCGTGATCACCCCGGGCTACGGCATGGCCGTCGCCCAGGCGCAGTACCCGGTCGCCGAGCTCACCCGCATTCTGCGGGACAAGGGCGTGGACGTACGTTTCGGTATCCACCCGGTCGCCGGCCGTCTCCCGGGCCACATGAACGTGCTGCTGGCCGAGGCCAAGGTGCCCTACGACATCGTCCTGGAGATGGACGAGGTCAACGACGACCTGGCTGAGACCGACGTCGTCCTGGTCATCGGTGCCAACGACACCGTGAACCCGGCCGCCGCCGAGGACCCCAGCAGCCCGATCGCGGGCATGCCCGTCCTTCGGGTCTGGGAGGCCAAGAACGTGGTCGTCTTCAAGCGGTCGATGGCCGCGGGCTATGCCGGTGTGCAGAACCCGCTCTTCTTCCGGGAGAACTCGCAGATGCTCTTCGGCGACGCCAAAGCGAAGGTCGACGAGATCGTCAGCGCCCTCGCTCGGGTGCCTGCCTGACCTGGACAAACACCGACAAACACCACCTGACCAGCGGAAACGTGACGCAAGTCTCGCCCTGGTGAATTCTGCCCGGCTCGGGCACGACACACAGAATGAGTGTCGTGTCCGAGCCGTTTGCAGACTCCCTCGAGTCGATCCGCGTCCCCCATACGTTGTTGGAGGACGCGCTCGGCTACGTGACCAGCATCGTGGTGACTTCGCTGGGGCTCTACCTGATCCAGTCGGTCGGCGCGGTGACCGGCGGCACCGCCGGCCTGAGCCTGCTGGTGAGCTACTGGACCGGGCTGCCGTTCGAGGTGCTGTTCGTCCTGGTCAACCTGCCCTTCTTCGGGCTCGCGCTCTCCAAGAAGGGCATCGGGTTCACCCTCCGGTCGCTGGGCTGCGTCATCGCGGTCTCGGCGATGACCCGGGTCCACGCCGACCTGCTCCCGCTCGACGGCCTCGACACCGTCTACGGCGTCGTGGCCGGAAACCTGCTGGTCGGCCTCGGCCTCCTGGTGATCTTCCGCCACGGCGCCTCGCTGGGCGGGTTCAACGTGCTCGCCCTGCTCCTGCAGGAGCGGCTCAACCTCCGGGCCGGGTACGTCCAGATGGGCCTCGACGTCAGCGTCATCCTGCTCGCGCTCTTCGTCGTCTCGCCCGCGACCGTCCTTCTCTCGGCTCTCGGCGCGGTCGTCCTCAACATCATCCTGGCCTTCAACCACCGGCCCGGCCGCTACCTCGCCTGAGACGTTTGTCGTCCAAGTCGGTAGACATTGCAGAATAGGGGTATGACTGCCGCGAAGCGGGCGCCCCAGGCTGGCGCCGAGGACCTGACCGAGCACCTGCGTGACCGCTGGTCGGTGAGCGTCTTCGACCCGGCCCACGAGCTCGCCGACGCCGAGATCAGGCTGCTCCTCGAGGCGGCCCGGTGGGCGCCGAGCGCGGGCAACAGCCAGCCGTGGTCGTTCCTGGTCCTGCCCCGAGGATCGGCCGGGCATGCAACGTTCGTCAGCCACCTCTCGCGCGGCAACTCCGGCTGGGTGCCGCGGGCATCGGCCGTGTTCGTCGCGATCTCCCAGGTCGGGGTGGACCCGGACGGCAACGGCCCGAAGTGGTCGGACTACTCCCACTACGACCTCGGTCAGGCGGCCGCTCATCTCACCGTCCAGGCCGCCTCCCTCGGCCTCTCCTCCCACCAGTTCGCCGGGTTCGACCACGGTGCCGTGGCAGCGGCCTTCGGCGTACCGGACTGGTGGAAGGTGATGACCGGGATCGCGGTCGGACGCCACGGCGACCCCGCTGAGGTCGATCCTCGCGACGCCGAGCGCGAGGAGCGCGAGCGCGTCCGGCGGCCGCTCGAGGAGATCGCCTTCGCCGACAAATGGGGCACGCCCTGGGCGTGATGCCTCGTGCGTGCGTCCCAGAAGGCCATTAAAAAGGACGTACCCGACGGGGCATCGGTCTAAGGTTCGTGGGTGGAGAACGGTCAGGGAGCAGGTCGGCTCCGGCGCGTGACGGCAGGTCTGTTCGTGCTGGGGATGCTGGGCGCTGGGCTGGTGACGACGGCGCCGGCGGCCGTTGCGGCGCCCAACGACGGTGTCGGTGAGTCCTCTCGCACCCGCTACGTCCTCGATGAGAAGGCCAAGACCGTCAAGGTGAAGGCCGAGGTCACGGTCACCAACCAGCAGCCGAGCACGGCCACGACCTACTACTTCCTGACCGGTCACGCGATCCCGATCCCAGCAGGGGCGACGAAGGTCAAGGCGACCAGCAACGGCGCGAAGATGCCGGTGAGCACCGAGAAGATCAAGGGCACCGGTCTCGCGGTGGTGACGGTGTCCTTCCCGAACCTCTACTACGGCAAGTCGCGCACGATCACCTGGACGTACGAGCTGAAGGGCGCCCCGATCCGGGCGAAGAAGAACCACACCCGGATCGGCGAGGGGTACGCCGTCTTCCCCGTGATCGGCCTCGGTGACGACGGGCAGGTGACCGTCGACGTCGTGCTGCCGAAGTCGATGACGTTCACCGCATCCTCGGGCGACTTCACCAAGCGGACCAAGGGCAAGACGACGACCTGGCACTCCGAGGGCGACTTCGTCGACGCCGGCGTCTCCGCTCGCGACCCGAAGGCCTTCGACGAGAAGAAGATCAAGGTCGGCGACACGAAGCTGTCGCTGCAGAGCTTTCCCAAGGACAAGGAGTGGCTCGACTTCGCCGAGAAGCGGGTCACCGAGGGCATGCCGGTGCTGGAGGAGCTGATCGGCAACGAGTGGCCCGGTGGGCTGGAGACGATTCGTGAGGACGGTTCGGCGGAGGCGGTCGGCTACGCCTGGTTCGACTCCGACGCCGACGAGATCGTCGTCTCCGAGGACCTGGACACGGCGATCCTCTACCACGAGATGACCCACGCCTGGATCAACCCCGACATCGTCGAGGGCCGCTGGCTGAGCGAGGGCCTGACCGAGGTCGTCGCCCAGCACGCGACGAAGAAGGTCGGTGCCAAGGGGCAGAAGTACGACAAGGTGAAGCGTCGCAGCAAGGCCGCGTTCCCCCTCCTGACCTGGGATGCCGAGGGCTGGAGCCAGGAGAAGGATGCGTACGGCTATCCGGCCGCCTACACAGCCGTCTCAGCCATGCTCGCGGATCTCTCCGAAGAGGACCTGACCCATGTGGTCGACGACGTCTACGACGGCCGCACCGGTTACGACGCCGCCGATGACGAGATCACCAGCGGTCCGGTCGACTGGCGCCTCTTCCTCGACATCGTGCAGAGGTACGACACCGACGCCTCCCCGGAGAAGCCGCTGAAGAACTGGGTGCTCACCCGAGACGAGTCCAAGCAGCTCGAGCCCAGGGCCAAGGCCCGCAAGACGTACGCCGAGATCGACCGCGTCAACGGCGAGTGGCTGCCGCCGCTGGGACTCCGCGACGTCATGGCCGAGTGGACCTTCGAGGACGTGGACGGCGTGGTGGGCCTGATCGGTGAGGCGAACGCCGATGCCGCTGCGGTCCAGGAGGCGGCCGAGAAGGCCGATCTGCCGGTGCCGGCCGCGGCGAAGGAGGCCTACGAGGGCGCCAACGAGGACGACCGGTATCGCGAGCTCGCCACGACGCTGCCCCGCACCGCCGAGGTGATCACCGAGGTCGGTGAGGCGACGGCCGACGTCGAGGGGATGCAGAACCCGCTGACCGAGCTCGGCGAGCTGGTGCTGTTCCTCGACGTGGGCGCGGCCAGTGCGCGAGCCGACCTGAACAACGGCTATCTCGAGGACGCCTCGGCCACCGCGGCCGGCGTACGCGCCCGCGCGGACTGGGCGCTGGCCGTCGGGCTCGTCGCGCTGATCGTGCTCGTCGCCGGGGCGTACGCAGCGTTCCGGGTGCTTCGCAGCCCGTGGGCGCGGCGTCGACGCGAGGCTCGCCGGCTGCGGCGGTCGAACCGCAAGGCGTTCCTCGCCCAGGTCAAGCAGACGAAGCGCGCGGGTGCTCCGTGGGATCGACCCGCTCCGCCTCCGCCGCCAGTCGGCTGGCCACCAGGCGGTCCGCCACCAGGCGGTCCGCCGCAGTCAGTCGGTGGCGAGCTCTTCGGCGTAGAGCGCGGCCCCGACGGCCCCCGCGGTGTTGAGCAGTTTCGCCGGGATGATCTCGGTGTCCAGCTCGAGCAGCGGCAGGAATTCCGCCGCCTCCTTCGAGACCCCTCCGCCGACAAGGAATAGGTCGGGCGAGAAGAGCATCTCCAGGTGCTGGTAGTACCTCTGCAGCCGCTTGGCCCAGTGCTTCCAGGAGAGATCCTCGCGCTTGCGGGCGATGTTGGAGGCGCGGGTCTCGGCGTCGTGACCGTCGAGCTCGAGGTGGCCGAGCTCGGAGTTGGGCACGAGCACCCCGTCGTAGAGGAGTGCCGAGCCGATGCCGGTGCCGAGCGTGGTCATGATGACCAGCCCGCGGCGACCCTTCGCGGCGCCGTAGCGGACCTCGGCCAGGCCGGCGGCGTCGGCGTCGTTGACCACGTGGACGTCGCGCCCGGTGGCCGCGGTGAAGATCGCGTCCGCGTCGGCGCCGATCCAGGACTTGTCGATGTTGGCGGCGGAGTGGACCACCCCGTGACGTACGACGCCGGGGACGGTCACGCCGACCTTCCCGTCGTAGTCCGGGAACTGGGAGAGCAGGTCCACGAAGATCTCGGCGATGGCGTCGGGGGTGGAGCGTTCGGGTGTCGGGATGCGTACGCGTTCCTCGGCGAACTCGCCGGTCGCGAGATCGATCGGGGCACCCTTGATGCCCGTGCCGCCGAAGTCGATGCCGAAGGGCAGGCTCGTCGTCATGATCCCATCCTATTTACAACCCCGGACGTGACGTACGACACTTGACAGATACGCCCTGTTTGTCAATCAGGTGTCAAGGGGGACGACGATGGAGATCGCCAACAGCACGGTGCCCGACGGATCGACCGAACAGTGGCGCGACAAGAAGCGCTATCTCTGGTTGCTCGGCCTGGTGGTGCCACTCCTCGGGTTCATCGCGATCGGCGGCTGGCACCTCACCGACGTCGGCGCGTTCCTGTGGACCGGACCGATCATCATCCTGATCGTCGTCCCGGCGATCGACCTGTTCGCGGGGCTCGACCAGTCCAACCCGCCGGACGACATGATCGAGGCGCTGGAGAACGACAGGTACTACCGCTGGATCGTCTACTCCTACCTCCCGCTGCAGTACGCCGTCTTCATCGGCGGCATGGCCATCGCCGCCCACGGCGCCCTCGACGGTCACACCCTGAGCATCATCGACCGGGTCGGGCTGGCGATCTCGGTCGGCTGCATCGGCGGCATCGGCATCAACACCGCCCACGAGCTCGGCCACAAGCGTGAGGACGTCGAGCGCTGGCTCTCCAAGGTCGCGCTCGCGCAGAGCTTCTACGGCCACTTCTACATCGAGCACAACCGCGGCCACCACGTCCGCGTCGCGACCCCCGAGGACCCGGCCTCGGCCAAGGTCGGCGAGTCCTTCTACACCTTCTGGCCGCGCACGGTCTCGGGGTCGCTGAAGAGCGCGTGGAGGTTGGAGAAGAAGAGGTACGCCCGCCGCGACCAGCACCCGTTCCGGATCGGCAACGACGTACTCAACGCCTGGCTGATGTCCGCGGTGCTCTGGGGTGGGCTGATCGTGTGGCTCGGGCCGGTGGTGATCCCGTTCCTGCTGATCCAGGCCGTCGTGGGGTTCTCGCTGCTCGAGGTGATCAACTACATGGAGCACTACGGGATGCTGCGCCAGAAGGTCGGCCGGCGCTACGAGCGCGTCGACCCCAGCCACTCCTGGAACTCCAACAACATCGCCACCAACGTGCTGCTCTACCACCTGCAGCGCCACAGCGACCACCATGCCAACCCCGTACGCCGCTACCAGACCCTGCGCGACTACAAGGAGTCTCCGGTGCTGCCGACCGGCTATGCCGGGATGATCCTGCTCGCGATCCTGCCGCCGGTCTGGCGCCGCGTGATGGACCCCCGAGTGCTGGCGCACTTCGACGGCGACATGTCCCGGGCCAACATCCTGCCGCGCAAGCGGGACAGGATCCTGGCGAAGTATCCGCCGCTCGCCGCTGACCAGGCCGAGGCCGGCGACGACACCGTCGCCCAGGTCATCGCGGCCGAGGTGCTGGCCGCTCGCTGCCCCGGCTGCGGCTACACCTACCGCGTCGAGGAGGGCAACGAGGCCGAGGGCTTCGCGGCCGGGACTGCGTGGGCCGACGTACCCGACGACTGGTGCTGCCCCGACTGCGGCGTACGGGAGAAGGTCGACTTCGTGCCGCTGGCCTCGGACTCGGTCGAGTCCTAGGCCAGCGGCACGAGACGAAGTCCGTCAGCTCTTGACGAGCTCCGGCTCACGCGGCTTCTCGGCGTAGTGGTCGGCGAGGTAGTGCCGCTCCAGGCTCTCGCCCTCGACGTCGACGTTCGGGAGGATCCGGTCGAGCCACTTCGGCAGCCACCAGGCCTTCTCCTTCATGAGGTACATGAGGGTGGGGATCAGGAGCATCCGGACCACGAAGGCGTCGAAGATGACCGCGGCCGAGAGCGCGAAGCCCATCGACTTGATGATCGGGTCGTCCAACAGGATGAAGCCCGAGAAGACGGCGGTCATGATCAGCGCGGCGGCCGTGACGACCCGGGCCGAGTTGCGGAACCCGTCGACGACAGCCTCCTTGTACGAGGCGCCGTGGACGTGCGCCTCGCGGATCCGGGTCACCAGGAAGACCTGGTAGTCCATCGCCAGCCCGAACACCAGCCCGATCAGGAAGATCGGGATGAAGCTGACGATCGGCTGACCCTCGAAGATGCCGAAGGCGCCCTCCTGGAAGATCGCCACGGTCGCACCGAGGGTCGCCAGGACCGAGAGCAGGAAGCCGAGGGTCGCGGTCAGCGGCACCAGGATCGAGCGGAAGACGAGCATCAGCAGGATGAACGCCAGGCCGATCACGATCGCCAGGTAGGGCAGCAGCGCGTCGTTGAGCTTCTCGGAGATGTCGGACATGATCGCCGAGGTCCCGGTGACCGCGAGGTCGGTGCCGGTCTCCTTCTCCACGGCGGCCTCGCCGTCACGCAGCTCGGCGAGCAGGTCCTCGGTCTTCTCGTCGTCCGGGGCGGTCTCCGGCTCGATCAGGATGACCGCGCCGTTGTCGTTCCCCGAAGGCGGGATCACCTTGGCCACGCCGTCGAGGCCCGCGGCCCAGTCGGCGACGTCGGCGTAGGCCTGCTGCTTGGCCGCGGTGTCGCCGGACATGTCACGCGCGTCGACGACGAGCATCATCGGGTCGAGGCGCCCGGGGCCGAAGCCGTCGACGACCAGCTCGACCGCCTGGCGGCGCGAGCTGTCCTCGGGCGCGGTGCTGTCGCTCGGCATGCCGAGGTGGAGGTCCTTGAACGGGATCGCCAGGGCCCCGAGACCGATGACCGCGATCAGCACCCAGAGGATCGGCGCCTTGCCGATGAACCGGGCCCAACGGACACCGTTGTTGAGGATGCGACCGTTGGCCTCACGCTTGGGGTTGTAGCGACGTACGTTGAGGCCGAAGGCCTTCGACTTGAGCAGGCCGAGGATCGCCGGGAGCAGGGTCAGCGCGACCAGGACCGCGACGACGACGGTGACGGCGGCGCCCAGGCCCATGGCGGTCAGGAACGGGATCCCGACGACGCTGAGCGCGGCGAGCGCGATCACGACGGTCAGGCCGGCGAAGACGACCGCCGAGCCGGCGGTGCCGACGGCGACGCCGATGGCCTCCTCGCGATCGTCGGTGTGGTCGAGCTCGCTGCGATAGCGGGACAGGATGAACAGCGCGTAGTCGATCCCGACCGCCAGGCCGATCATCGTGGCGAGCAGCGGCGTGGTCGAGGAGACATCGGTGAACGCGGTCAGCGCGGTGATGCCCAGCGTTCCGATCGCGACGCCGACGCCTGCGGTGATGATCGGGAGGCCGGCAGCCACGAAGGAGCCGAAGGTGATCACCAGGATGAACAGGGCGATGATGATGCCGAACAGCTCGGAGCTCGCACTGCCCATCTCCTGGACCTGCATGCCCTGGCCGCGTACCTCGACCTGGAGGCCGTCCTTGTTGGCATCCTCGATGACGTCGGTGACCTCCTTCTGCATCTCAGGCGTCACCTCGGTCGCGTCGACGTCCTCGAACTCGGTCGAGATCAGCCCGATCCGGCCGTCCTCGGACAGCGTCGGCTGAGCCTGGAGCTGGCCGAGCAGCATCTGCTGCGCCTGCTGGGTCGTCACCGTCTGCCCGCTCTCGGCAGACATCGCCTTGGCGTACCCAGGGGCGGCAGCCTCGGCCTGTTCCGGGGTCCAGATGTAGGAGATCTGGTCCGGTACGTCATCGAGCGCGGCGAGGTTCTGGGCGAGCTCGGCCACGGCCTTCTGGTTCTCAGGCGTCGTGAGCGTTTCGCCCTCGGGAGCGGCGACGACGACCTCGATGGAGGCGGCGTCGAGCACCGAACCGCCCTCGGTGCCCATGATCTCGGGCAGGTCCTCGGCAGCCTCGACCGACTCGAGGCCGGGCATGGTGAAGGTGGTGGTCATGGGCTTGGACATCGTGGTCGCCACGGCGCCGATACCGATGATGGCGATCATCCAGACGGCGACGAAGACCGGCCACCGCCGGTAGGCGGTCTTTCCGAGTCGATAGAGCAGCTTGGCCATTTTCGGGGGTCCCCCTGGTCAGTGGTTCAGAACAGATCGACGAGGTCGTCGAAGATCCGGGTGAAGTGGTCGGCGACGGTGCCGGCCGAAGGATTGGCGAGGTAGGCGTCGAGCGAGGCGTTGAAGACCACGATCACGAGATGCAGGACGACGCCCGCGAGCTCGGGAGTCATCTGGTCGCCCTCACGCTCGGAGATGACCTCCGAGAAGTGAACGGCTATCTGCTCGAAGCGAGTGCGTGCCGCATCGAGTACCTGCCTGTCGGTGGCGAGGATGTGCCGGACGAGGACTAGCTCGTCGTGGTCGATGGGCTCGGCGTCGAGCACCGTACGCACCAGTGCGCCGAGGTCGCGGCCGACATGGCCGGTGGGGCCGCCGCCGAGGAAGGCCTCGAGCAGCTCCGGGTCCGGCTCCTGCTCGGGGCCGAGGACGGCGTCCATCTTGCTAGGGACGTGGTTGAACAACGTACGCCGCGAGACACCGACGCGGTCGGCGAGATGCTCCATGGTCCAGCCGTCGAAGCCGAACTCGTCGGTCATCTCGAGCGCGGCCCGGTGGATGGCCGCCGCGGTCTTGTTGAGCCCCCGCATCATGACGTTGCACTTTCTCTCACAGAGTGCATTCTTGCACTCCGGGGGTATTGGGTGCAAAACAATGTGGCCGGGTTCACCTGCGCCGTCATCCACGCGGAAGAGAGGCCGTAGACTTTGCCTTCATGGCGGCCGGCGTACCTGAAACCACCCGACAGCGGATCCTCGATGCCGCCGTCGAGATGACCACCGAGACCGGGTGGGCGAGCGTGACGATGTCCCGCATCGCCCAGCGGTGCGGGGTCAGCCGGCAGACGGTCTACAACGACATCGGCGCCAAGCCGGCCCTGGCGAAGTCGCTGATCCTGCGTGAGCTGGAGCAGTTCCTCGCGGTCGTGAGCACGGCCTTCGACCAGGAGGACGACTTCATCCGGGCGATCCGCCAGGCGACGTACGGCGTCCTCGACCGTGCCCAGGACAACAAGCTGCTGCATGCGGTCGTCTCGGCGACCCACGGTGCCGACACCGAGCTGCTGCCCTACCTCACCAGCCACAGCGAGGGACTGCTGGGCTACGCGACCGAGCTCATCCACGAGCACGTCGAGAAGTTCGAGCACGGGCTGACCGACGACCAGGCAGACACCGCCATCGAGATGACTGTGCGCGTCGTCCTCAGCCACGTCATGCAGCCCACCAAGTCACCCGACGAGACCGCCGACGACATCGCCTGGCTGATCTCGCGGGTCCTGAACGGCTGAGTTACCAGCGAGTTGGGTGCTGACCAGGCCTCGCCTAACCTTCCTGCGGGGAGGTAGATGGATGCGTAAGGTCTCGTGGAGAGCGGCTGCGGCAATCGGCGCGGTGCTCGTGGTGACCATGGCCGCTTGTGCGGGTGAGCCGTCGAAGCCGGCCTCGCCGAGCGGCAGTGGCAGCGGCAGTCCGAGCGCCAGCGGCGCCGCGAAGGACGAGAGCCCGGTCGCCGACCCGTCGCACGCCGTCGACATCCCCGGCAAGCGCGAGGGCACGCTGCACTCCACCGACCTGCTGATCCTCTCCGAGGACACCCTCTCCTCCAGCGACGTCAAGAAGATCCGCGGTCTCGACGGTGTCTCCGGCGTCGAGCAGATCTCGATGGCCCAGGTCAGCGTCGAGGGACGGCTGGTGAAGGTCGTCGCCGTCGATCCGTCGACCTACCGCAACTTCGCCCCCTTCCAGAGCGCCGACTCCGACGAGGTCTGGCAGCGCGTCGCAGGCGGTGAGGTGGCGATCGACCCCGAGCGACAGGACGAGCTCCCAGCCGACAAGGACGGGTTCGTGAGGCTGGGCTCCAAGAAGGACGCCACCTCGGTCCACGTCGGTGCCTACGCTCCCCAGCCTCCGGGCCTCGCCGCCGCCGTCGTCAACCACAAGTGGGGCGAGGAGATGGGCATGGAGAAGGGCAACGCGCTCATCGTCTCCACCGCCGCCATCGCCCCCAACCGGGTCGTCGAGCCCATCCAGAAGGTCGTCGGCTCCGACGCCTCCGTCCAGCGCCTCGACGTCGTCGCCCGCGCGGGCCTCGACCCCAACGCTCCCCAGAAGGCGTACGTCGTCGGCACCGTCGCCCAGGCCGTCGGCAATTACACCTACCGGGCCAACGGCGACGGCACCATCACCCCCGCCGCGAGCTGGGTGAGCTCCCACATCGTGACCGCCCAGGTGCCGATCCTCGGCTCGGTGACCTGCAACAAGGTGATGATCCCGCAGCTGCGCGCCGCCCTGCAGGAGGTCGTCGACCGCGGCTTGGCCAAGAAGATCAATCCGTCGCAGTACGCCGGCTGCTACTACCCCCGCTTCATCGCCAACACCACCCAGCTCTCCAACCACGCCTTCGGCACCGCCGTCGACCTCAACACCGCCGGCAACCAGCGCGGCACCGTCGGCGAGATGGACCGCACCGTCGTCGCCATCTTCGAGCGCTGGGGCTTCACCTGGGGCGGCAACTGGAAGTGGACCGACCCCATGCACTTCGAGATGAACCGCATCGTCAAACCGGGCTGATCCGGGGTTGTTGCTGACCTGCTTGGGACCTCGCATCTACGCTGGGGGGCGTGACGATCCTCGATGACGCCCGCCCGGGCATGGACGACAGCATTCGGCCGCAGGACGACCTGTTCGGGTTCGTCAACGGCACCTGGCTCCGGGAGGTCGAGATTCCGTCCGACCGGTCCAGCTGGGGGCCGTTCGTGATGCTCGCCGACCAGGCCGAGAAGGACGTACGCGCGATCATCGAGGAGCTTGCGGCCTCCGGCGGCGAGCCGGGCAGCGACGCCCAGAAGATCGGCGACCTCTTCGCGAGCTTCATGGACGTGGACGGGGTGGCGGCGCGCGGCGTACGTCCTCTTGATGGTCTGCGGGCCGCCGTGGACGGGCTCCGCGACGCGGACGACCTGGCGGCGTTCCTGGGCGAGGTCGAGCGGATCGGCGGCCACGGGCTGTTCGGGTCCTACGTCGACAACGACGACAAGCAGTCCGACCGCTACATCTTCAACCTGCTCCAGGGTGGCCTCGGCCTGCCCGACAAGGACTACTACTTCGACGAGAAGTTCGCCGAGGTGCTGGGGAAGTACGCCGACTACCTGACCCGCCTCTACGAGCTCGCCGAGCACCCTGACCCGCGTGCCGCCGCCGAGACGATCATCCGGATCGACACCCGCCTGGCCGAGGGCCACTGGGCGCGCGAGGAGACCCGCGACAAGCAGAAGACCTACAACCTGCTGACCCTCGCCGAGCTGCGCGAGCTGGCCCCCAACTTCAACTGGGATGCGTACGTCCGCAACCTCTCCGGCTCGAAGCTGACCACCGACGCGGTGCTCGGTGAGGTGGTCGTGCGGCAGCCGTCGTTCTTCTCCCACCTCTCGACCGTGCTCGGCGAGGTCGACATCGACGACTGGAAGTCGTGGCTCTACTTCCACGTGCTGCGCTGGGCGGCGCCCTACCTGACCGACGACTTCGTCGAGACCAACTTCGATTTCTACGGGCGCACCCTCAACGGCACTCCTGAGCTGCGCGAACGCTGGAAGCGCGGGGTGGCGATCGTGGAGGGCGCGATCGGTGAGGCGGTCGGCAAGGAGTACGCCGCGCGTCACTTCCCGCCCGAGGCGAAGGCGCAGATGGACGAGCTGGTCCACAACCTCCTCGAGGCCTACCGCAAGTCGATCTCCGAGCTCGACTGGATGGGCGAGGAGACCAAGGAGAAGGCGTACGAGAAGCTCGACAAGTTCACGCCGAAGATCGGCTACCCGTCGAAGTGGCGCGACTACTCGGCGCTGACAATCTCCAAGGACGATCTGATCGGCAACGTCTCGGCGGCCTCGGTCTTCGAGACCGACCGGCAGCTCGGCAAGCTCGGCAGCCCGGTGGACCGCGACGAGTGGTTCATGCTGCCGCAGACGGTCAACGCCTACTACAACCCCGGCACCAACGAGATCTGCTTCCCGGCCGGCATCCTGCAGCGTCCGTTCTTCGACAAGGACGCGCACCCGGCGGAGAACTACGGCGGCATCGGCGCGGTCATCGGTCACGAGGTCGGGCACGGCTTCGACGACCAGGGCGCGCAGTTCGACGGCGACGGCAACATGCAGGACTGGTGGTCGCCGGAGGACAAGGCGGCCTTCGAGGTGAAGACCAAGGCGCTCATCGCGCAGTACTCGGGGCTCTCGCCGCGGGACCTCCCGGGTGAGTTCGTCAACGGTGCGCTGACCGTCGGCGAGAACATCGGCGACCTGGGCGGCCTGACGATCGCGCACACTGCCTACATGCTCGCGACCGACGGTTCCGCCGGCGTCGGCGACCGGCAGCGGCTCTTCCTCAACTGGGCCTACGTGTGGCGTACGGTGCGACGCAAGGAGCAGGCGCAGCAGTACCTCACGATCGACCCGCACAGCCCGCCCGAGTTCCGTGCCAACATCGCCCGGAACCTTGACGAGTTCCACGAGGTTTTCGGCACCGCTCCCGGCGACGGACTGTGGCTCGATCCGGAGGACCGAGTACGCATCTGGTGATATGCCCCCGGGTGCGTTTGGTTAATTCTTGATAACGACGTAAACGAGTTACGCGGGGCGACCGCTTCATAAAGCTGCATTGCAGGAAATTGTTCGGTCGCGCACCCGATTCGGGTGGCAGGATCCGGTCCCAATCCTGGTCCTGATCTCGAGGAGTACCCCCATGCGTAGATTCGTTCGAGCGGCGGGCGCAACCACCGCTGCCGCTGTTGCAGGAACTGCCTTCATCGCCTCCTTCGGAAGCCCAGCCGGCGCCACCCCTGCCGGTTCCGCCTCCGCAATCACCCCGACGAGCATCACGCAGACGGGCCTGGCAGCCCAGCAGGTCATCGACGACGAGTCGATCGCGGACAAGGCGATCAGCGCGCTGACGAGCAAGCCGTCGACTTGGAAGGTCGGCGCCGGCCAGGAGCTCGAGCCCGTGGTGACCCTGAAGGACGCCAGCGGTGCCACCCACGTACGGATGAACCGGACGTACGAGGGCCTCGAGGTCGTCGGCGGCGACCTGGTCGCCCACCAGAGCAAGGCCGGAACGCTGACCTCGGTCTCCCAGGGGCTGACCAAGGTGCTCGACCTCTCGGTGAAGCCGGCAGTCACCGAGACGGCGGCCACCCAGGCGGCGCTGACCCTGGACGCTGTCACCAAGACGATCACCAAGCTCCAGGCCGACAAGAAGTACGCGCCCGAGCTCGTCGTCGACGCGGTCGAGGGCACCCCGACGCTGGCGTGGCGGGTGACCACCAAGGGCAAGCAGGCCGACGGCACCCCCTCTCGCCTCGCGACCTACGTCGACGCGGAGTCCGGCAAGGTGCTGCGCCGGGTCGAGGGCATCCACACCATCGATGGCGAGGGCAACACCCTCTACTCCGGGACCGTCCCGCTGCAGGTGAAGCAGAACGGCTCGACGTACGAGCTGCGTGACGAGACCCGTGGCGGCACCTACACGACCGACATGAACAACGCCCAGGACAGCGTCGTCTGCCAGATCATCGGGCTGGGCTGTGTGGCCGGGACGGTGGTCACCAGCCCGACCACGACCTTCGGCAACGGCTCCAACGACGACCGAGCGACCGCGGCGGCCGACGCGCAGTACGGCACCAACGTCACCTGGGACTACTTCAAGAACGTCCACGCGCGTGACGGCATCTTCGGCGACGGCTCGGGCTCGTACAACCGGGTCCACTACGGCAAGAACTACGTCAACGCCTTCTGGGACGGCGAGAAGATGACGTACGGCGACGGCGACGGTGTCGGCTATGGACCGCTGGTCTCGCTGGACGTCGCGGGCCACGAGATGACGCACGGTGTCACCGAGAACACCTCGGGTCTGGAGTACTCCGGCGAGTCCGGCGGGCTCAACGAGTCGACCTCGGACATCTTCGGCACGGCGGTCGAGTTCTACGCCGACAACGCCGAGGACCAGGGCGACTACCTGATCGGTGAGTCCTTCATCCTCGACGGCGGTGACCCGCTGCGCCGGATGGACAACCCGTCCTTCGACGGCAACTCGGTCAACTGCTGGTCGTCCTCGACCGGTGACCTCGACGTCCACTACTCCAGCGGTGTCGGCAACCACTTCTTCTACCTGCTCTCCGAGGGCTCGGGCACGAAGACGATCGGTGGGGTCGAGCACTCGAGCACGACCTGCGACGGCTCGACGATCACCGGCATCGGGCGCGACAAGGCGGAGAAGATCTGGTTCCGGGCCAACTCGACCTACTTCACCTCGACCACCGACTACGCGGGCGCTCGAGACGCGACCGTGAAGGCGGCCTCGGACCTCTACGGCGCCTCTAGCCCCGAGGTCACGGCCGTCGAGGCGGCGTGGACCGCGGTCTCGGTGAGCTGATCTCGCCACACTGACAACAGAGTCGTGCGACGGCGTCGTTTTCCTATCGGAGGCGGCGCCGTCGACCGCTTTGGGTAACTAAAGTACGAATTCGGGCGTGTGGTTATGCCGGTTCGGCGATTGGACGCATACTGGAGATGCCGGGCCGGTTCTGCGGGTCCCCGTGGGGGAGGACCAACAGCGCCGGCTCGGCGTTTGCCTGTGCGCTCGGTGAATAACGGTTCGCGTGGACGGGTCGTCGCTGTCTACCCTGGAGGCATGTACCCAGGCATCGCCTTCATGCGCCTGCGCCCCGTCGCCTGACGGCGGCGCTGCGAGGCATACTCACGCCGCTGTCCGGCCATGCCGGGTAGCTGCTCTCGCTTTCCCGGCTCCCGTATGCGAGCTGGAAGTTCACTTTCGTGTCTGTACAGACCCACCACACCTCGGCCCATCTGCGCGCCGAGGACATCTCCGTCACCCGTGGCGGTCGCCCCGTTCTGCGCGGCGTCTCCCTGACCGTCTCCGCCGCCAACCGGTCCCGGTTGGCCATCGTCGGTGAGAACGGCCGCGGCAAGACCACGCTGCTCCACGTCCTCTCCGGACTGCTCGATCCCGACTCCGGCCGGGTTCAGCGGCACGGCAGTCTGGGGATCGCGCAGCAAGCCCTCGAGGTTTGTCCTGGGGACACAGTCGGCACCCTCACCTCCGCCGCTCTGGCTGAGTCGCACTCCGCGCTCCGCGCACTCGATGAGGCTGCCGCTGCGTTGTCGGACGATCCGTCGGACTCCGGCGGGAGGTACGCCGCCGCGCTGGAGCGCGCGACCACGCTGGACGCCTGGGACGCCGATCGCCGGGTCCAGATCGCTCTGGAGGCACTCGGTGCGTGCACCGATCACGGACGAGAGCTGGCGACGCTGTCGGTCGGCCAGCGCTACCGGGTGCGGCTGGCGTGTCTGCTCGGGGCGCACCATGACCTCCTCGTGCTCGACGAGCCGACCAATCACCTCGACGCGTCGGGGCTGGCGTTCCTGACCGAGCGGGTCCGGGCTCATGCCGGTGGCGTCGTGCTCGTCTCCCACGACCGCGCGCTGCTGCGCGACGTCGGCGAGGAGTTCCTCGACCTGGATCCGAGCGAGGACGGCCGGCCCCGGACGTACGCCGGCGGTTACCAGGGTTGGCAAGAAGGCCGGCGGCGCGACCGGGAGCGCTGGGAGCAGGACTACGCGGCTCAGCAGGAGGAGCACCGGCGACTGCAGGACTCGGTCTCGGCGGCGAGGGACCGGCTGAGCACCGGCTGGCGCCCGCCGAAGGGCGCTGGGAAGCACCAGCGACAGACCCGGGCGCCCGGCCTGGTGCGCTCCTTCAACCGTGACCTCGCGGCGCTCGACGCGCACCGTATCTCCGTGCCGGAGCCGCCGATGTCGTTGCGGTTTCCGGAGCTGTCCTCAAATGTCGGAAGCACGCTGCTGCGGTGCGAGGACGTACGCGTGCCCGGGCGGCTGTCCGGGCCTGTCTCTTTCGCCCTCGACGGCGGCGAGCGGCTCGTCGTCACCGGTCCGAACGGGGCGGGCAAGTCGACGTTGCTGCAGGTGCTGGGTGGTGTACTTCCGCCGTCCGAGGGGTCGGTGTGGACATCCTCGGGGGCGCGGGTTGCCCTCGTCGGTCAGGAGGAGCCGGAGTGGGCGCCTGGTCTGACGGCGGCGGAGGTCTACTCCCAGCACTGTGGGCAGCTGGTCGCCGCCGGGGTGGTGCCGGAGCGGGCGATCCCCTCGCTCCGGTCGACCGGACTGGTGGACGCCGAGGCGCGGCGTACGCCTGCGTCGCTGCTGTCCCAAGGGCAGCAGCGACGGCTCGAGCTGGCGCTGCGGCTGGCCTCGCTACCGCATCTGCTGATCCTGGACGAGCCCACCAACCATCTCTCGGCCGGGCTGGTCGACGAGCTGACGGTGGCGTTGCGCGCGACGCCGGCCGCGGTGGTGGTGGCTACTCACGACCGTCAGATGCTGAGCGACCTGGCGGACTGGCCCCGGCTGCTGTTGGGCGACTCTGTCGGAGGTGCCTGATAGACCTGTGGTCATGACTGATCCGGCTGGTGACGTACGTTCTCGTGCTGAGGCGCATCTGCGGGCCCTCGTGGGCCGGGATGACGCCACGCTGCGTGAGGACCAGTGGTCGGCGATCTCGGCGCTCGCCGTCGAGCGTCGCCGGGCATTGGTCGTGCAGAAGACCGGTTGGGGGAAGTCGGCGGTCTATTTCGTGGCGACGCTGCTGCTCCGTGAGGCCGGTCTCGGGCCGACCGTGATCGTCTCGCCGCTGCTCGCACTGATGCGCAACCAGATCGCGGCGGCGCAGCGGGCCGGGATCCGGGCGGTGACGATCAACTCGACCAACCCCGAGGACTGGGTCTCGATCGAGGAGGCCATCCACGCTGGCGAGGTGGACGTTCTGCTGGTCTCCCCCGAGCGGCTCAACAACCCGAAGTTCCGCGACGCGGTGCTGCCTCGGCTGGCCGCCGAATGTGGCCTGCTGGTGGTCGACGAGGCCCACTGCATCTCCGACTGGGGCCACGACTTCCGGCCCGACTACCGCCGGATCCGTACGCTGCTGGCCGACCTCCCCGACGGGATCCCGGTGCTCGCGACGACCGCGACCGCCAACTCTCGGGTGACCTCGGATGTCGCCGAGCAGATGGGCGAGGGCGTCCTGGTGCTGCGCGGCTCGCTGGACCGGGAGTCGCTGCGGCTCGGGGTGGTCAATTTGAAGACCCCCGAGCAGCGGCTGGCCTGGCTCTCCGACCACCTCTCCGAGCAGCCCGGGTCGGGCATCGTCTACTGCCTGACCGTCGCCGCGACCGAGGAGATCGCCGACTATCTGCGCTCGCGCGGTCATGACGTGGCCGCCTACTCGGGGCGTACGGAGGCGGCCGAACGGGCCGACCTGGAGGAGTCGCTGGCCGCCGGGAAGGTCAAGGCGCTGGTGGCGACCTCGGCGCTCGGGATGGGCTTCGACGCGACCCTCGGGTTCGTGGTCAACATGGGCGCGCCCTCCTCGCCCGTCTCCTACTACCAGCAGGTCGGCCGGGCCGGGCGTGGCACTTCCGACGCCTCCGTCGTGCTGCTCCCTGGCATCGAGGACCGCGACATCTGGGCCTACTTCGCCTCGTTGGCGTTCCCTCGTGAAGAGCAGGTGCGCCGGACCCTGGGCGTCCTGGCGGCGGGCCGGGCCTTGTCGACACAGGCGTTGGAGACGTACGTCGACCTGTCGCGGTCACGCCTGGAGCAGATGCTCAAGGTGCTCGACGTCGACGGCGCCGCCCGCCGCGTCGGTGGTGGCTGGGAGGCGACCGGTGTCCCGTGGGACTACGACGCGGAGCGGTATGCACGGGTCGCCGAGGCCCGGCGCCGCGAGCAGGACGCGATGCTCGCCTACATCTCGACCGACCAGTGCCGGATGCGCTTCCTGCGCGAGCAGCTCGACGATCCTGGCGCCGTCGACTGCGGCCGGTGCGACAACTGCGGTGGCTTCGCGGTGACCTCGTCGGTCTCCGAGGGTGCGGTCGAGGAGGCTTCGGCCCGGCTGTCGCGCCCCGGGGTGGTCGTGGAGCCGAAGAAGATGTGGCCCACCGGCCTCGACCGGCTCGGCATCTCGCTCAAGGGCAAGATCAAGGACGGTCCGCTCGAGGGGCGCGCGGTCGCGCGACTGACCGACCTCGGCTACGGCCAGGCGCTGCGCGACCTCTTCCGCGAACCCGCGCAGGACGGCCCGGTCCCGGTGCCGCTGGTGAAGGCAGTCGTCGAGGTCCTGGGCGACTGGCGTCCTCAGGTCGGCGGCATCGTCTATGTCGAGTCGGCCACCCGCCCCACCCTGACCCGCGACTTCGCCGAAGGCCTCTCCCGCTATCTCCGCGTCCCAGTCCTCGGCTCGTGGGCCATCGTCGACCCCGACGTCGCTCCCGGCCAGGGCGCCTCCAACTCCGCCCAGCGAGTCGCCGCCATCGGCCGTCGCTTCTCGCTCCACGCCGACATGCCGCCCAGTGCCGACGTACTCCTCATCGACGACCGCATCGCGACCGGCTGGACCGTCACCCTCGCCTCCCGAGCCCTCCTCGACGCGGGCGCCGGCTCGGTGAGTCCGTTGGTGCTGGCGACGACGACGTAGGGCCCCTCAGGTCGCCGGCCGGACGATGCCGTGGTCGTACGCGAAGACGATGGCGGCGGCGCGGTCGCGGAGGTCGAGCTTGGCGAAGATGCGGCCGATGTGGGACTTGACGGTGAGCTCGGAGATGACGAGCCGCTCGGCGATCTCGGAGTTGGTCCAGCCGGAGGCGAGGCCGCGGAGGACCTCGAGCTCGCGGTCGGTGAGCTCGGAGACCTCGACGGCGCTCGACGCCGGGGCGACGGCGGAGCGGTAGGTGGCCAGGACGCGGCCGGTGATGGCGGGGTCGAGCCAGGCGTCGCCGAGTGCGACGGAGCGTACGGCCATGACCAGCTCCTCGGCGGGCGAGTCCTTGAGGATGAAGCCGGCGGCGCCGGCGCGAAGGGCGCCGGAGACGAGCTCGTCCTCGTCGAACGTGGTCAGCACCAGCACCGGCGGCGCCGATGGCAGCGCCCGCACCAGCCCGGTCGCTGTGATCCCGTCGACCTGCCGCATCCGGAGATCCATGACCACGACGTCGGCCGGGTTGGCCTCGAGAGCCGCGACCACCTCCGAGCCGTCGCCGCACTCGGCGACGATCTCCAGCCCGTCGCGCCGCCGAAGGATGCGGCGCAGGCCGCTGCGTACGAGCTCCTGGTCGTCGACCACGACCACCCGGATCGGCAACGCTGTGTTGCTGGCGGCGGGGTTGACCGGCGTCATGCGAGGGCCTTGCGTACGAGACAGTGCGATGGGATCACCAGGTCAACCTTCCACATCGACTCCTCGGCCCCCGCCGACAACCGGCCGCGGAGCTGCTCGGCGCGGGCCGTCATGCCGGCTAGCCCGGATCCCTCGCCGATCCCGCGCCGGGTGCCGACGAGCGGATTCTGCACGGAGAGACGTACGCCGTCGGCGACCGCCAACGAGACCGAGACCGGTGCGCCGGGAGCATGCCGGATGGCGTTGGCGAGCGACTCCTGCAGGATCCGGTAGATGCCCAGCCCGACCCCGGCATCGATGCGGGAGAGGTCGCCGGAGGACGAGAACGTGATCGCCTGGCCCGCGCTGCGGCCCTCCTCCACCAGCCGGACCACGTCCGCGGCGCCGGGGAGCGGCGCGGTGCCGGCACCGGTGGTGGAGAGCGCCCCGATCGTACGCCGGATCTCGGCCATCGCCCGGCGCCCGACGGCCTCCGCCTCGGTGAGCGCGGACACCGCCTCGTCCGGCTCGTCGCCCTCGGCGACGGAGCGCCGCGCCGCGGTGAGGTGCAGCAGGGTGATCGAGAGCGAGTGCCCCACCAGGTCGTGGATCTCGCGGGCGATCCGGATGCGCTCGGCCTCGGTCGCTCGCGCGTGCTCCTGCGACCGCGCCTGCCGCTCGGCCCGCAGCGCCCGCATCTGGGCGAGGATCAGCAGGCCGAGGATCCAGCCGACGAAGAGCAGCAGGAAGTGGACCCCTACGCCGCTGGGTGTGTCGGAGGCGAAGATCCCCATCACCACGGCCGACGCGATCGCGTAGAGAGTTCCGGTCCGGAAGCCTTCACGGACGACCATCTCGAGAGTCAGCGGGACCAGCACCGCCGGCGCGAAGTCGTGCTGCGGCCAGAACGCGGAGGCGGGCTGCGACATCAGCCAGGCCGACCCGGCCAAGGTCGGTACGAGGTCGACGGCCCACATGTGGTTCTTGAGCCACTCGCCGGTGTTCGGGATGAAGAAGATGCTCAGCGACGGGACGACGATGACCAGGCCCGCCATGACCATGTCACCGGCGGCCTCGCGTTGGAGCACCGCGACGGTGACCATCGCGAGGAGCCCGAAGGCCGACAGCAGCGGCGCCCACCAGGGGATGTCGAGACCCTTGCTGCGGCAGCGCCGTTCCAGGAAGTCACGCACATCGCGAGCCGAGTCCTGGACACTCATGCCGCCCAGTCTAGAAACGCTGGAGTCGCGTCGCATCCGACCACGGCAGGCGGTCGCACTCCTACCAGGGTAGGAAGGCAGGTGCCTGCCAGCGGCCGATGTGCCGAGGTGTCTCCGCTCCGTAGCGTCGAAACCATCCCGACGACAACGGAGACGGTGAGGACAATGACGTGGACGCAGACCCATGAGCGCTACCGGCTGCTGAACGAGGCGGAGACGGAGCTGCGATCCGGCTTCGCGCGCCGGCTGCCGTGGTCACCGGCCTATGCCGACGCCTTCGGCACCCCGGAGCGGCTGGCTCAGGCACTCCGGCACCGGTGGCGGATCCGGTTCCAGGCTCAGCTCGACCCGACGCTGTCGCAGGAGGAGTACGAGGCGACCTTCGCAGACCTGCTGGCCGACCTGGCCCCGCTGATGGGCCGGATCGGTACCCACGAGTTCCGCGAGGAGCTGGCCGATGCCTCGGCTTGAACAGTCACTGATCGAGAGGCCGAGGTCGTACGCCCGCTGGGCTCTCTCCCAGGGCATCAACCGAGCGGTGCTGAGCTTCGCGTCGAGGCGCG
Source organism: Nocardioides sp. NPDC023903 (assembly GCF_040639295.1). NCBI lineage: Bacteria > Bacillati > Actinomycetota > Actinomycetes > Propionibacteriales > Nocardioidaceae > Nocardioides > Nocardioides sp. NPDC023903. The sequence continues at coordinate 33,499 of NZ_JBEZZS010000008.1, forward strand.
GCGACCCGCTCGCCGAGCTGATGTGGTCGCGGGACGTACCGGACTACGGCCGCCTGCGAGCCCGCGACCCGATCCACATCAACCCGTTCATGGCCGGCACGGTGTCGTACGCCGCCGCCAACGAGATCCTGCGCAGCAGCGACTTCGGCGTCGGTGACGGCCAGGGCGAGCTGCCCGTGCCGCTGCGGTGGCTGCTCGGCAAGGTGAGTGCGCCCGACGCCCTCGGCCCGGTCGACCCGCCGTCGATGCTCGCCGTCGACCCACCGCTGCACACCCGCTACCGCAAGCACGTCTCAAAGGCGTTCACTGCCCGTCGGATCAGCTCGATGGCCGAGATGGTCACCGCGGTCGCCGGCGACCTGCTCGACGAGATTGACCCGCGCGAGGGGCCGGTCGACATCATCGAGGAGTACGCCGCGAAGCTCCCGATCGCCGTCATCGCCGAGCTGTTGGAGGTGCCTGCCGCGGATCGGGCAGACATCCTGCGCTGGGGCGACCAGGCCGCCGCCATCCTCGATCCGGGGTTGTCGTGGCGCGACTACGCCCAGGTCGAGACCGCGATGCGGTCGCTGCACCATTGGTTCGAGGACCACGTACGCCGCCTCCGCTCCGACCCCGGCGACGACCTCCTCAGCGCGCTTGTGATCGCCGGCGACCTCGACGACATCGAGCTCCACGCCCTCGGCCTTCTGCTTTTGGCGGCCGGCTTCGAGACCACCGTCAACCTGCTCGGCAACGCGGTCGCGGCCCTGGATGCCCACCCGGATCAGCGCTCCCTAGTGCTGGCGGACCCGTCTCTGTTCGACGGCGTCATCGAAGAGACCCTGCGCTGGGACCCGCCCGTCATGGCCACCGTCCGCGAGGCCTACGCCGCGACGAGCGTGGCGGGCGTGGACCTCGCCAAAGGCACCGCCGTCGCCGTCGTCCTCGGCGGCGCCAACCGCGACCCGTCAGTGTTCGAGGACCCCGACACGTACGACATCACCCGCCCCAACGCCGACCAGCACCTCTCCTTCTCCGCCGGCGCCCACTTCTGCCTAGGCGCCAGCCTCGCCCGCCTCGAGACCCGCGTAGGCCTCCGCATGCTGTTCGAGCGCTTCCCCACACTGCACGTCACAGGCCAAGCCGTACGCCGCCCCACCCGCATCCTCCGCGGCTACGCATCCCTGCCCGTCGCCCTGTGAGCCGTGGTGTACTACTCCTACTGAGGCACCCGCCGGGGGTGCGTACGGAAGCCTCGGGAGGGCGGACCATGGGTAACGGCGACGAGCTCACCGTTGACTACGACAATCTGAACAAGGTCCATCGGGACCTCGAGGAGCAGAAGGGTCTGGTTCAGAGCCTCGACCTTGGGCGCGCCCCGGCAGCGAGCGCCTTCGGTGGTTCAGCCAAGGGTGAGTGGCTCGCCAATGCGGTGATCAAGGGTCACGAGAACATCGGCAAGGCGAAGAAGGAGACCGTCGAGGGTCTGGAGAAGTACGCCAGCGCCGTCGACGACGCCATCCACGACATCGCTGCGACCGACGAGGGCGCAGCCATCGTCGCCAAGAAGATGGCTGAGGCCCTAGCCGTGATGAGCAACCCGCTCGTGATCTTCAGCAGGGAAATCGGTGGCAAGATCCCGATGATCTGACGAGATCAGCCTGGCTCAAAGAGCCTTGTATGTCGGCATGATCTCGGCGATCAGCGCCTCGGCGCCCTTGCGGTCGATGTCCGACTTCGTGAACCGCCAGGTGACTGTCACGCTGTGATCGCCTCCGGGGACCACGGTTCCGTAGTGATCCTCCCACTCGTGCCCGGTATCGCCTTGGAAGTGATAGAAGGTCGACCCGTTGATCGTCTCGTTCGGCAGGCGCTTCAGATTCTGAACGTCATCTGCCAGGGCCTTCTCCTCGAGGGCTGCGAGAGCGTCAACAGCCGCTTCGTCGTCTCCCTCGCCCGCATGTACGCCGCCCTGGAGGATTGCTGCGCCGGGCGAGATCCCGATGGCATCCTCCGGCGCACGCATGCTCAACGAAAGATCACCGCTGGACCTGATGTTCCAGTTCGCGGGAACCTGCAGCTGCGCTACCTCTACCGATGCGACCTGCCAATCAGCCGGAACCTCCGGACCGCTTGACCCGGACGGCTCTGTCGTCGCCGATCCCGATACGTCAGTGGTCGGCTCTGTGGTGGGCGTGTCATTTCCGCACCCGGCGATACCAGTCGCGGTGACCAGGGTCAGAGCGGCGATCGCGATCGCCCGAGACGTCCTCATGTGACCGCACTCTAGGGCAACTGATGAACGACGGTGACGACCTGGTCGGATGTGTTGTCTAATGGGATCGCGGGGCGATCGGACCCCTTGTCTCGAACGCTCGGGGAGGAAAGCGCGTGTCAACACGAGGCCCATGGATGGAACGTCTTCGGACCTACGTCTCCGGAGCGGACCCGTCCACGATCGACATGCTGATCGATAGTTGGAGAGAGGCGGAGCGCCAGTTCCGCACGTCTGGATCGGTGCTCGTCCAGAGCGGGAAGGCTGCAGAGGACGGTTTCTCGGCGGCGTCGATGTCAGGTCAAGCCGCTCGTCGCAACATGGAGGCTTCGGGCAACAAGACGACTGACAAGAGCGAAGTGATCAAAGCAGCCGTCGAGGCGATGCAGGACGTACGAGCAAAGATCACCACCGCGATGCGCGAGTACGCCAGGCTCGAGGCAACCCTGCCTGCGACCCATGGTGCCGCGCCAAATGCATCCGATCCGAAGTACGCCCAGTCTGGGACAGGAGTAGACGCAGCTCAGGCGACGGAGAACCAGAAGGCCCTCCAGGCTGATCGTGCCGCCCACGCCGCGCGGGAGGCCGCGATCGCCGATGCGGAGCGGGCCGCTGCGCAGCAGGTGCAGGACGTCGACACTTCGGTTGACGATGCTGAGCCGAAGGTCCGGGCTCTCTATGACGATGGCAGCGGTTCTGATCCGGTTCCTGCCGGCAGTTCGGGTTCTCCCGGGTCGGCGAGTCAGGTAGCGGCCGCAGAGGCCCGCATGGCGAAGTACAACTCCGGCACCCTCTACCCCGACGGCTGGGGCCACGAGCTGATCGCTCAGGAGAAGGCCAACATCGAGGCGCACAAGGCCGAGAACAAGCCCGAGTGGAACGGCACCGAGTGGATCAACGCCGACGGCACCCCGGCGCCCTCGACGTCATACGCGATGGTCGAGACCGCTGACGGCCTCGCGCCGCTCGCTGGCGGCACGGGCGGCATGTCCGCCCTCGCGATCGCCGGTGGCGGAGCCCTGCTCGGCGCCGGCGTGGCCAAGGCGATCGCCAACAAGCTCTCCGCTGGTGCGTCCGCGAAGGCAGCAACTGCCGGCGCTGCGTCGAGGTCAGCCGCTGCCCGGTCCGCAGCCGCCAGGGCTGGCACTGCCGGTGCCCGCGCGGGAGCCGGCGCAGGTGCTGGTGCAGGTGCTCGTGGCGCTGGTGCTCGTGGCACGGGAGCGGGCGCACGCGGCACCGGTGCTGGAGGACGTGGTGCCGGCCGGGGCGGTGCGGGTGGCCGTGGCGGAGCCAGCGCGGCGGGTGGCCGCGGCGCCAAGAAGCGGGACCAGAACGGCAGTCAGAACCAAGAGTGGGAAGCCGACTACACCGACGACTGGACCGAGACCGCAAGCGATGTCCTGGACCCCAACGCATCCCGTGGCTGGGTCCCGAACGCACCGCAGGGCGACGACTCCGGCGACGAGAAGAGCCGTCGCAACTAGCAGGTTTCGCCGTGCTGCACTCGGTGCTGGCTCGATCTCCAAGGGTCGGCCAGCGCCGTGACTTGCGACGGTTGAGTGGCGACGACCGAGCTCACCCCCACCTCAGGTAGGAAGTGCCCGCAAACGTCGTGGCCGGTCCGCCCCGTCGCGGTGGCCGCGACAGCCGCAGGGATAAAGGGCTTCACCGCGATCGGCCAAGGAGCGCGCCTGGACGGGACTGTGGCGTCGTCGCGGCGGCGTGGTCGTTCCAGGGCTCCGGCAAGAATGACCTGATGGTGGTCTGACCCAGCGAGGTACTACGCTGTACTGCCATTTGAGATCAAGGCTGGTCGTCCGCGCTCACGAGCTAACTCGCCACGCGAGAGCCACCCCGACAATAACGAACGCCACGGCAATCGGAACGGGGATTAATAACACCATCCAAGGCCCTCCGGCCGCAATGGTCAGCACAACCAACAATGCCGGGAGAACTAGAAGGCCGGCAACAAGAAGAACCAGAGATCGGCGCCATCGGAGCCCGATGGAGAAGGTACAGAGGACCGATACGAGCACCATGTAAATGCAGAATCCACACATGACCCAAAGCGCACCAGGGTCTTCTAGGGTGGTTAGTGCAATCGCAGCAAAAAGCCCCGAAAATGCAAGGCTAATGATTCCTGCCGGAACCGTGACGATCAACGCAGCGACACGCCCGGACCTAACCCTCGACCCCGCATGACTCGAACTCGCACGCCATTCGCTGCTCACTCAAATGCCTTTGGCCATGACGTTGGACCGAAGGCAGCGACCTCGTTGGCTACGTTCTGAAACGAGTTCTCGGACGAATATGCCGTCGCCGCCAACACGGCGATCCCCCCGACAATCGAAGCGATCGCTGCTCCAAACGCAGCAAGTGCGGAGGGCGGAACTGCGGGAAGACCGACCCCACTGGCGGCCTCGGCAATGCACACCACGAGACCGAGTACCAAGGTGCCAATCGTCACGCCAAGCGTCACCCAGAATGTGATGATACCTGTCGCGATGGGAACCAGTGCGGATCCGATTGGATTAGTTAGACTAGACTGCACCGCCTTCAGTGCCTCTTTTTGGTCACCAATTGAGTCGGCGTAAGCGTCCGCTGCACGACCCTTCCATTCCCTGTCGACATCACTTTGACCCATTGCAACTGACCGAGCAGCAATCGGCGTAGCGAACTCGTTCCATTTGTCCCGTATTTCCAATAGTTGGACTGGATCACCAAGCCAAGACACGAACTCGCCAACCTTCCGCCAGAATTCGCTCACCTTTGCGAGGACGTCGTCCCAGGCTGCCAAGAACTTGTCTGCCACCCAACTCAAGTAGAACGGCAGGCTCGAAAGTGTGCTGTTGACGCGTTGTGTCAGTTCGTCCATTCTTGCTTCGACTTTATCGAGCAGATCGAGTACCTTCTGCTTCTTTTCGTCCATGATGCCCTCTTTGCGGCGGGGTGGCTGGATTTGGCGGCTTGCGAATTTGGGAGTTAATACTCTGGGATCCAGACCTTTCGCGCCTCGGCAGCAACAGCTTCGTCTGTGCTTTGGAAGTCTTTCCGCGCCTTCATCAGCGCCTCGGCAATAATAGCCATTTCCACGGCCCCATTGTTGAGGACTTCGCGCACGTGGTCGACTGCCGAATTGTAGGCACTCGAGATCCCGGTCGTCTTGTCGATAAAGGAAAACACCTCGGGAGGCACATTCAGCCTATTTACCACAGACAATGCATCCAGCAGGGCTGTCTGCGTGTCCCCCCACTCTTCTGCTTCCTTCTCGAGTGCCGCCAAGGCAACTTCAAGGTTGTCCATGCCTTTGTCCTCTAATCAATAAGGCTTGCGGGATCGGATGCCGCGAGTGCCGCTCGTGCGAGTTTTGTCGCGCTCAACGCGGCCGAAATTCCTTCGATCTCAACTCTTCTCGATCCATCGAGAATCGCCTGTGTAATCTCTCGTCCAAGATTCGCAGGATGGGAAGTCCCCAACCACCCCTGATCGATATCGAGCGCGACCAGTTGGCCACCACTTGAGAAGGTTGACCGGACCTTACGGTTAGCACTGAAACCCGAAAACGTTCGGCTAGCGTGCTCCGAAAGCAGGTCGTTGGCTTCTGTTATCCCGTCCAGGGTGTCGTCCAAAATGCCAACAATAATGTCCTGTGCCAACGATGCACTCGCGTCAGAATTGGACAGCTTGTGCTCGATCGCCTCGACAAGTCCGTATAAGTCGGGCGAAGTGCCGGGCCGGGCTCGGGGCGACGGCTCGTCGTCAACCTCGCGACTAACGGAACCATACTGTTCAAGGCGCCGTAACTGTGCGGCGGAAATTGTTTCGAAGATGCTCGAGGACAGTTGGCTTGGAGATAGGACGCGATCCCAGGTAATTCCGATTCGAACGGACTCCACTACACCGCGAGAGCTGACCTTAACGGTGATCTGGCGCGAATCATCGGTGACCTCAACTGGTTCAAGGCGGCGCTGTACCTCAAGCGCTTTTTGCAAGGACACGTCGCTCTCCTCGCGGAGAATGGCAAGGTCCTCAGAAGGGTTAGACACGACGACCTCCCGGATGGTCAGGTTTGCCAGTTGGTACGAGGCGCCTTACTTGCGCCCAACGATCGGCACGATCGATTGGCAGGCAACTCGAAGCGGAGTCGATGGAACCGTTTGGACGGTATTCTTTACCATCGAGTGGTGTCAAGGACATAGCCCCAGGGTTCCGGCAGGAATGGCCTGATGGTGATCGAACCTGCGTCTTTTCATGGGACGAGGGGCGCGGGCGTGTCCGAACCCGGTTGGACGAGTGTCTCCTACGACCATGGCCCCGGCAAGGTCCTTTATAGCAGTCAGTGGGCGAGAGTTCTGCCGATGGCACCCCTGCGGTTCCACCCATGGAACTGGAGCCAGGCGAAGAGAGGATCCTTGATCCGGCTGGTCTCGAAGGAGTAGACGACCGGCTGGAAGCGACCTCGGGCTCGTCGCCGCCGGTTGAGGAGCGGTTGAAACCGCCGAACTGGAAGGTTGCACTCTTCTCGACGCGCTTGCCGGCGTGCACTCCAGTTCGCCGCCGAGCTTGAAGTTGCCGTCCGTGAACCCGGCCTCCCACTCGGTGGACTGGCGGAAGTCGCTGTAGTCGAAAGTGCCGTTGCGCTCGTCGAGGGTGACGGTGAGACGGTAGGTCTCGTCGGCGTGGGTCACCTGGGTCGGGTAGAGGCTGGCCACCTTCGCGATGTCCCACCAGCCGATGATCTGGTTCCCCTGGGCGAAGAAGCTGAAGGGCTGGTCCCGGACGTTGAGCGTCACGATCTGTGGAAGCATTTCCGCGATTGGTGTGGGCATGAGCACTCAGCTCTCGTCGACTTCGACGTTGAAGTTCATCGAGGTTCCTTCGACTTCGGTGACGGTGACCGTGAGGCCGATTTCGTCGGTTCCGGCGCTGAGCGTGCACCTCATCGTCTCGCCCACCTTGCCGGCCAGGTCGCCGGGGCAGTCGATCTTGTCGGGGCGTTGGCCGACCTCCTCCTCCAGGATGCTGGAGACCCGCTCCTCGAGCATGGTCTCGTCGAATGCCGCCTCCGGGGTACTTCCGTCCTTCGTGGTCGAGGCGACCTTGTAGTCGAAGCGGACGTCGAGGCCGTCGACCTTCGTGACGGTCAGCTCGACGGCGTACTCAGCGCTGTCGCTGGTCAGCGTGCACTCCATGGTGGTGTCCAGCTTGCCCTCGAGGTCGCCGGGGCACTCGATCTTGTCTGGCTTCGTTCCGGTCTCCTTCTCGAGCGCGTCGGCGAGCGTCTGCTCGACGTCGGCCCTGTCCAAGGACGACCCAGCGTTGAAGGAGACAGAGCACGCTGCTGTCGCTGCCAAGACTGCCGCGCCCGCGAATGCGCCCGAGATGGCGCGTTTTACTGTCATGCAGTCATGTAATCATGTTCGAAATGCTTTGAGACTGTTTACTTGCAATTGATTCTGTTCGGCACGTCTCATAGACGTACGCGGAGTCGTCCTGTCTTACGAGGTCGCGGTCGCGGAGGATGGTGAGCGGGGCTCGGGCGGGATCGGCGCAGACGTCGGCGAAGGTGAGATCGGCTTCGGCCAGAGAGTCGGGGTATTCGATCTGGAGGACGTGGTCGTCGTAGACGTCGGTGTAGGCGGCGCATTCGGAGTAGACGCCGCACTCCTCGACGACGGCGAAGTCGAAGCCGAGGTCGTCGTGGGCTGGACGGGCGGCTTCGGCGGCGTTCTTCTGCGCGATCGCTAGACCGAGGTCGTGGGCGGTGGAGACGTACGCCTTGGCCAGGGCGAGGGCGCCGTCCTTCGAGATCGCATCGAAGCGGGTCCAGGTGTCGAGGTTGTCGATCTCGACGGCGTCGAAGCCGTCGTCCGCGCAGCCTGCGATGACCGGCTCGATCACCTCGAGGATCGAGGCGCGGGCAGAGGCGGTGGAGGGGTCGAGGATGATCTCGTCGGGCCAGTCGGGGTCGCGTACGGGATCGCCGGAGGCGTCGCGCAGGAGCGCGGTCGGGCGATCGGACCAGTCGGAGCCGGGCTGGGTCTGGAAGCCGTTGACGTAGCAGACGTTGTCGGCGTCCTCGAGGGGGACGGCGGTGGCGTCGCGTACGACCACATCGAGAGGTGTGCCGTCGGGCAGCCGGTCGGCAACAGCTCCGAGCTGATAGTCGAAGGCGCCTTCGGTCGGTGGGAGGGCGGTCGACGGGGAGCCGCAGCCCACGAACGCGAACATGCCCACAAGAGCCGCGAGGGCCGGGCTGCCGATGGCAGCCCGGCCTCGCGTACGTGAGCGGATCAGTGGAGGACCGTGGGAGCGGCGGCTCCGTGCTCGGCCTTGCTCTTGGGCAGGAACCACGCGGGGATGAGCGTGACCAGCACCAGGATCGCGGCGATCACGAACGTGGTCGAGAACGCCTCGGCCATCTCGGCCGGGATGGCCTTGAAGACCTCGGGCAGCTTGGCCGGGTCGAGACCCAGCGAAGCGGCAGCTTCACCGACCTTCTGCTGGTTCGCCGGGTCGGCCATGAACTTCTCCAGACCGCCAGCCGGGACCCCGAGCTTGTCGGCGAGGTCATCCGCGGTAGAGATCGAATCCTTGCTGGCCAAGGCGTTCGTGAGCAGCACCGAGAAGAGCGCGGTGCCGGCCGAGGCGGCGACCTGCTGGACGATGTTCACCAGGGTCGTACCTCGGGCGATGGTGTGCTCGCGCAGCGTCGCCTGGGCGGCAGCGAAGGTCGGCATCATCGTCGCACCCATGCCGAGGCCCATGATGAACAGCGACAGGAGGAGGTACCAGTAGGGCGTGGCCTCGTCGAGGCGCGAGAACATGAACATGCCCACTGCGATCGTGGTGAGACCGCTGAGGACAACCTTGCCCGGGCCGGTGCGGTCCGCGAGCATACCGGCGATCGGCATCGTGACCATCGCGCCCAGACCCTGCGGAGCCAGCAGCAGACCGGCGTGGAGGGCGTCCTCGCCGCGTACCTGCTGGTAGTAGAGCGGGAAGAGCAGCGAGGCACCGAAGAACGCCATCGCGAAGATCGACAGGGTGATCACCGCGACGGTGAGCTCCTTGTTGCCGAAGAGACGGATGTCGATCAGCGGGTGGTCGTTGCGGGATGACAGTGCCCACGGGATGAACGCGGCGATCAGCACCAGGCCCGCGACCATGAACGAGAGCACCTTGGTGTCCAGCAGCGTGCCGGCCTCGGGGATCGAGGAGACGCCGTAGAGGAACAGCGCCAGACCCGGGGACAGCAGCACCATGCCGAGGAAGTCGAAGGACTGCGACGGCTCGACGTGGTCCTTGGGCAGTGCCCGCCAGGCGTACACCAGGGCGACGACGCCGATCGGGATGTTGATCAGGAAGATCCAGTGCCACGAGGCCGAGTCGATCAGCGCGCCACCGATGATGGGGCCGAGGATCGGGCCGAGGAGCATGGGTACGCCCAGGATCGCCATCACGCGACCGACCCGCTCGGGGCCGGCGGCACGGGTCAGGATCGTCATGCCGAGCGGCATCAGCATGCCGCCGCCGAGGCCCTGAAGGACCCGGAAGCCGACCAGCATCGGCAGCGTGGTGGCCAGCGCACACAGCGCCGAGCCGAGCGCGAAGAGCACGATCGCGGTCATGTAGAGGCGTTTGGTGCCGAACCGGTCGGCGGCCCAACCGGTCAGCGGGATCACCGTCGCCAGGGCGAGGGTGTAGCCGGTCATCGTCCAAGCGACCTCGGCAGAGGTGGCGTCGAACTCGCGCTGGAAGGTCTCCAGTGCGACGGAGACAACGGTGATGTCGAGGATCGACATGATCGATCCGAGTACGACGACGCCTGCGACGATGAGCACGCTCTTGTCGAGGTGGTCGTCGGGCGCCTTCTCAGGCTTGGCAGAAATGTCTGTCACGGGTTGACAGCCTACGTGTGGATTGATAGGTCCCCTAGCCATTATTTACTTTTGACTAGTGACCTGACTCACCCGCCGTCCTGCGGCGAGCGGAGGCGAGCATGACGGTCTTGATCACTCGGTAGATCGGACGGATCAGCCAGCCGGGCACCGTGCCGTGGCGCTCCTCCTCCCAGACCCGCGCCCGCGGGTGGGACTGCAGCAGCCGGTCGGCGAGCGCCGGTGAGCCGGCCTGTGGCGCGCCGGTGAGCACGTCGATGCGGCAGACGTGCTTGATGTTGGCGTACCCGTACTGCGCTGGGTTGACCACACGCAGCGGGGCGCCGTGATCGCCGTCGAGCGGCCGGCCATTGAGTCGATCGGCGAGCAGGACGTCGTCGGCCAGGAGATCTTCCAGCTCGGCCACGAAGTGTTCGCCGTCGAGACCGCGCACGAGGACGTGAGTCACGACCGTGCCTGGTGTGAGGGCCGGTGCGACGTACCGCTGATAGACCTCGGCGAAGGCGACGCCCTCCCACTGAAGGCCGGTCACCGACCAGCCGGCGACGCAGTGGAAGTCGGCGTGGAGCTCGCGAGGATCAGTGCGGACGAGCTCGTCCACGGCGATCTCGATCGGCGCCGTGAGCGCGCCGCCGAAGATCACGGTTGGATGTGCGGGCACGGTCGGTGGGGGCTGGTCGACACGTCGCCCGAAGCGCGGGAAGAAGTCGATCTGCCGCTGCCCGGGCGGGAGGGCGGCGCGTGCGTGGGTGGTCTCGGTCATGTCAGCCACCGTCGCAGGGCCCGGGCACGGTGCGCCTCAACCTTTGGGGGCGACCACCTCATCCTCGAGGATGAGAAACCGTCGGTGGTGGCGGCTACGGTCGTGTCCATGTCCTTCGTACCCGTGACCGGCCGCGCGGTCTTCCGCCCGGCGCAGCCGCCGCGGGACTCGGCCGTGGAGTTCGTGGACTCCCGGCGGTCGGTGTCGTTGCCGATGCGGGCCGCGCTGCCAGTCCTGAAGAAGGCGTACGCAGCCACCGACCTGCATCCCTCGGTCGCTCTGGTCGCGTCGGCGGCCCATCTCGGGCTCCGGTTCGTGGCCGCGGGGCAGCTGGAGCCAGACGGTGGCTCCTGGGCTGTGCGTTACACCCCGGAGGACGAGGAGCGGGTGCGGTTGCTGGCCACCTCCCGGGCCTATGACGACCTCGACGACGAGGCCGCGGAGCTCTTGGTGCGCGAGATCGTGGCCGCGGTCGCGGACGCGGTGCCGACCTCCGCGCCGAAGGCATCCGGGTCGAACGCGTTCCGGGAGTCGTTGCAGACCCGGCTGTCGCGCTATCGGACCGATGAGGGGCCGGTGACGGCCTCGTTGCCGTCGTTGGTGCGCCTCTCTTTCCGGGTCGAGGCGCCGGAGGAGGACCTGCTCATCGGGTCGCTGACGTTGGTGCCGCAGGTGCACGACGAGGCCGACCCGCTGCACGTGGCCGATGCCGCTCGGCTGTGGGACGAGGCCGACGACCACGGATTCGGCCCCCGGGCGCGTACGCATGCGCAGGTCGCTCTGCGCGGTGCCGCGGAGGCGTGGCCCGTGCTCGACCGGCTGCTCGACCTACCGGTGCCCTCGTCTCTGACCCTGGCGAGCGACGAGGTCGTCGGCCTGCTCGAGGACGGGGTCGAGTGGCTCAAGGAGCGCTGTGTCGACGTGCTCTGGCCGCGCTCGCTGTCGCGGGACCTGACGACGTCGGTGGCTGTGGACCGGGTGGCGTCCTCGTCGACCGACGCGCGTGAGGATCTGATGCGTGAGTCGCCGCTCGGGGAGAAGGGGCTCTTCGCCTTCCAGTGGCAGCTGGCGCTCGGCGGCGAGCCGCTCGATGCCGCTGAGATGGACACCCTGGCCGCGGCCGCGGGTCCGGTGCTGCGGCTGAGAGGGGCATGGGCGGTCGTCCATCCGTCGGTGCTGCGACGTGCGCGCAAGCGGCTGCTCAAGCGGATCAGCGGCGTGGAGGCGCTGGCTGTCGCCCTGACCGGACAGGTGCCGAAGGAGGTCGCCGAGGCGGCGCCGGGCGAGAAGGTGATCATCGGGGCCTCGATCGCACGCCTTCGCGACGAGGTGATCGCGGCGACCTCGGGGCCTGCTGTCGAGGTGCCTTCCGAGCTGCAGGCCACCATGCGTGGCTATCAGGTCGAGGGGCTGACCTGGCTGGCCGGGATCACCTCGCTCGGGCTCGGTGGCTGTCTGGCCGACGACATGGGGCTCGGGAAGACGCTGATGACGATCGCGCTCCACCTCCATCGCCAGAAGGAGCATTCCGGCCCGACCCTGGTGGTCTGCCCGGCGAGCCTGCTGGGCAACTGGGAGGCCGAGCTCGCCCGGTTCGCGCCCGAGGTGGAGGTGCGGCGCCACCACGGCGCCGAGCGCGACGTCGAGGGCGCGACCGGGGTGGTGCTGACGACGTACGGGACGATGCGGCGCGACACCGAGCTGCTCTCGGCGGTGCCGTGGGGGCTCGTCGTCGCCGACGAGGCGCAGCACGTGAAGAACGCCGCCTCCGCGACCGCGAAGGCGCTTCGCGAGATCCCTTCGCACGCCCGGGTCGCGCTGACCGGGACCCCGGTGGAGAACAACCTGACCGAGCTGTGGGCGCTGCTCGACTGGTGCGTGCCGGGTCTGCTGGGCAGCCGGCTGGCTTTCCGCCGCGCCTGGGCGAGCCAGATCGAGGCCGGCGCGGACGTCGGGAAGGCGAAGGAGTTCGCGTCGCTGGTCGGTCCGTTCATGCTGCGGCGCCGCAAATCGGACCCGGGGGTCGCTCCCGAGCTACCGCCCAAGACCGAGACCGACCACCTGCTGGCGCTGACGCGGGAGCAGACGGTGCTCTACGAGGCCTACGTACGCGACGCGATGGCCCGGATCGAGCGGCTCGACGCCGACGACCCACAGCGGCGCGGGCTGGTGCTCAGCCTGCTCACCGGGCTCAAGCAGATCTGCAACCATCCGGCGCAGTTCCTCAAGCAGGAGGGCGGGCGGATCGCGGGGCGGTCCCAGAAGATCGACCTCCTCGACGAGCTGGTCTCGACCGTGCTCGCTGAGTCGGGGGCGGTCCTGATCTTCACGCAGTACGTCGCGATGGCCCGTCTCCTCGAGGCCCACTGGGCCTCGGCCGGTGTCGCCCACCAGTTCCTGCAGGGCGGCACCCCGGTGGCGGAGCGATCGCGGATGGTCTCGCGCTTCCAGGACGGCGAGGTGCCGGTCTTCCTGCTCTCGCTCAAGGCGGGCGGGGTCGGGCTCAACCTGACCCGCGCCGACCACGTGATCCACGTCGACCGATGGTGGAACCCCGCGGTCGAGGACCAGGCCACCGACCGGGCCCACCGCATCGGCCAGACGCGTACGGTCCAGGTGCACCGGCTCATCACCCAGGGCACCGTCGAGGAGCGCGTCGCGGAGCTGCTGCAGCGCAAACGGGTCCTGGCGGACGCGGTCCTCGGAGGCGGCGAGGCCGCCTTCACCGAGCTGTCCAACGCCGAGCTCCGTGAGCTGGTCAAGCTCGGTCCCCAGAAGCGCCGAAGACGTCGCCGGATCGCTTCATGAGCAACGTGCTGACCTTCGCCCGCGAGCCGCATCGGCGCGGGATGGTACGGGTCGAGTCGTGGTGGGGACGCGCGTTCCTGCGGGCGATCGAGGAGCTGGCGTACGACGCCAACCAGCTCTCTGGCGCTCGGTCGCTCGCCCGTTCGGGGCGGATCGGAGGCCTGGTCATCGAGCCCGGCCGGTTTGCGGCGGCGGTCGATGACGAGCTCGGGTTGTGGACGGTGACCGGCACGGTGCCGGTCCTGGGTGCAGAGTCCGTCGCCGCGTTCTTGGAGGTCCTCGGCGCCGCTTCCGCGCGGGCCGAGGCGCTCTTGGTCGGCGAGCTGCCGCTGGATGTGGCCGAGCACGCCGAGGAAGCCGGGGTCGAGCTGGTTCCCTATGGCGAGGAGCTCGCGGTGACCTGCACGTGCGGGCACTGGCACGCGGTGTGCGGCCACTCGCTCGCGGTGCTGCACCAGCTCTGCTGGATCGTCGATCGCGACGCGTCCGCGCTGCTTCATCTGCGTGGCGCGGAGCGCGACGAGCTGCTGGGGCGCCTGCGGAGAGGGCTGCGTCAGGATCGTCCGGCAGGGCCGGCGGCGGTCGACGTCGCTGCGCCCGGCGAGTCCACTCGCGACCAGGTCGACGACGTCGAGATCGCCCTCGACGCGGTGCTCCGAGCCCGTCACCTGCTCGAGGAGTGAGATGCCTCCGGAGTCGACGCGATAACCTCGTGCGATGACATCGGCCCCGACGAAGACCAGGCGCGAGCAGATCCTGGACACCGCGGCCGAGCTCTTCGCGGCCCGCGGCTTCCACGGAGTCTCCGTCTCCGAGCTCGGCGCGGCCTGCGGCATCTCCGGCCCGGCGCTCTACAAGCACTTCCCGAGCAAGGACGCGATGCTCGCCGAGATGCTCGTCTCGATCTCCCAGGAGCTGCTCCGCGAAGGGCGCGCCCGCGTGAAGGGCGCCTCGGGCACCGCTGAGGCCATCGAGGCGCTGATCGACTGGCACGTCGACTTCGCGCTGCGCGACCGGGCCCTGATCGTCGTCCAGGAGCGCGACTGGGAGTCGCTCCCGCACGAGGCGCGCGAGCAGGTGCGCACCCTGCAGCGGAAGTACGTCGACCTCTGGGCCGACCAGCTCCGCGACCGCAACCCGGGCCTGGCTCTCGACAGCGCCCGCGCCATGGCCCATGCCGTCTTCGGCCTCATCAACTCGACCCCTCACAACCGGGTCCTCCCCGAGGAAGCGACCCGCGCGGTGCTCACCAAGATGGCCCGAGGCGCCCTCGCCGAGTAGCCGCCGAGTCCCCTCCGCGGAGGGTGACTTCGGTGTGGGGCTTGTCACCCGAGGTTAATGAACGTTAACCTCGGTCCATGGCGTCGAATCTGCGCGAGCTGACGCTCGAGCTGCGAGAGCGGCTCGAGCGCGTACGGCAAGGGGGGAGCGAACGCTCCCGGCAACGGCACACCGACCGCGGGAAGCTGCTTCCGCGTGACCGGGTGGACGGACTTCTCGACCCCGGGTCACCGTTCCTGGAGGTGAGTCCGCTGGCGGCGTACGGGATGTACGACGACGGCGACGAGTGGGCGGTGCCATCGGCCGGGGTGGTTGCCGGGATCGGGCTGGTGAGTGGCCGCAAGTGCATGATCGTGGCCAACGACGCGACCGTGAAGGGCGGCACCTACTACCCGCTGACGGTCAAGAAGCACCTGCGAGCGCAGACGATCGCGGCCGAGAACAACCTCCCGTGCATCTACCTCGTCGACTCCGGCGGTGCGTTCCTGCCGAAGCAGGACGAGGTCTTCCCCGACCGTGAGCACTTCGGGCGGATCTTCTTCAATCAGGCCAACATGTCCGCGCGCGGCATCCCGCAGATCGCCTCCGTGATGGGCTCGTGCACCGCCGGTGGCGCCTACGTGCCGGCGATGAGCGACGAGACCGTGATCGTGCGCGACCAGGGCACGATCTTCCTCGGTGGTCCGCCGCTGGTGAAGGCGGCCACGGGCGAGGAGGTCACCGCCGAGGAGCTCGGCGGCGGGCTCGTCCACGCGACCAAGTCGGGCGTCGTCGACCACCTGGCCGACGACGACAAGCACGCGCTCGAGATCGTCCGTGGCATCGTCTCGACTCTCCCCGCCCAGGACGCGAGGCCCGTCGAGGCCTACGACGAGCCGGTCGAGTCTCCCGAGACCCTCACCGACGTGGTGCCCGCCGACACGAAGACCCCTTATGACGTACGCGAGGTGATCCGCCGCATCGTCGACGGGTCCAAGCTGCAGGAGTTCAAGGCGCTCTACGGCGAGACGCTGGTCTGCGGGTTCGCCCACATCGAGGGGCAGCCGGTCGGCATCGTCGCCAACAACGGCATCCTCTTCTCCGAGTCGGCGCTCAAGGGCGCTCACTTCGTGGAGCTGTGCAACCAGCGCGGCATCCCGTTGGTGTTCCTACAGAACATCACCGGGTTCATGGTCGGCAAGGAGTACGAGAACAAGGGCATCGCCCGCGATGGCGCCAAGCTCGTCACCGCCGTCGCCTGCTCGGTGGTCCCGAAGTTCACCGTCGTCATCGGCGGGTCCTACGGGGCCGGCAACTACGGCATGTGCGGGCGTGCGTACGACCCGCGCTTCCTGTGGATGTGGCCCAACGCGCGGATCTCGGTCATGGGCGGCGAGCAGGCCGCCTCTGTGCTCGCGACCGTCGCCGGCAAGCCGGACGACGAGGAGTTCAAGGCGCCGATCCGGGACCAGTACGAGACCCAGGGCTCTCCCTACTACGCCACCGCGCGCCTGTGGGATGACGGCATCATCGACCCCGCCGACACCCGACGGGTGCTCGCGATGGGGCTCGCGGTGGCGGCGAACGCGCCGACCCCCGAACCCCGCTACGGAATCTTCAGGATGTGACTGGAATGTTTGAGCCTGGGATGTTTGAGTCTTGGATGTTCGAGAGTGTTCTGGTCGCTAACCGCGGCGAGATCGCGCGACGCGTCTTCCGCACCTGTCGTGAGCTGGGGATCCGGACAGTCGCGATCTACACCGCGCTCGACGCGGACGCGCCCCACGTACGCGACGCCGACGAGGCCGTCGAGGTCGCGTCCTACCTCGACGCCGACGCGGTGGTCGCGGCCGCCGCCGAGGCGGGTGCCGAGGCCGTCCACCCGGGCTACGGGTTCCTCTCCGAGCGGGCCGAGTTCGCGCGGGCGGTGACGAAGGCCGGGCTGACCTGGGTCGGTCCGACGCCCGAGGTGATCGAGCAGATGGGCCGCAAGGACGCGGCCCGGGAGATCGCGGTCGCGGCCGGTGTACCCGTGGTTCCGCGGGGCGAGGACAGCCCCTATCCGCTGCTGGTCAAGGCCGCGGCGGGTGGTGGCGGCAAGGGCATGCGCATCGTCCGCTCGCCGGAGGAGCTGGACGAGGCCCGCGCGGCTGCGGCCCGCGAGGCGCTGAGCTCGTTCGGCGACGAGACCCTGCTGATCGAGAAGTACGTCGAGCGTGGCCGCCACATCGAGGTGCAGGTCTTCGGTGACACCCACGGCAACGTCATCCACCTCTTCGAGCGAGACTGCTCGGTCCAGCGTCGCCACCAGAAGGTGATCGAGGAGGCGCCCGCCCCGACGCTCACCGACGAACAGCGAAACCTGGTCCTGACCAGCGCCGTCGCGCTCGCCCGCCAGGTCGACTACACCGGCGCCGGGACGGTCGAGTTCCTCCTCGATGAGGCGTCCGGCGAGGCGTACTTCCTGGAGATGAACACCCGCCTCCAGGTCGAGCACCCGGTCACCGAGGAGGCGGTACGCATCGATGGCGCCGCAGCCGATCTCGTCGCGCTCCAGCTCCGGGTCGCTGCCGGTGAGCCGCTCGGCATCGCCCAGGACGACGTACGCATCGACGGCCACGCCATCGAGGTCCGGGTCTATGCGGAGGACGCCTTCGAGGGCTTCCTGCCGCAGGCCGGCCGGACCTCGATCGTGCGCTGGCCCGAGCGCGCTCGTGTGGAGCACGCTCTGGAGAGCGAGCAGGTGGTCAGCACCGCCTACGACCCGATGCTCGCCAAGATCATCGTGCGCGGCGCCGACCGTGAGGAGGCCCGTACGGCGATGGTCAAGGCGCTCGACGCGACCGCCGTCCTCGGACTGACCACCAACACCGGCTTCCTGCGCGTACTGGCCGGCTCCGACGCCTTCCGCGACGCGGAGATCGACACCGCCTGGCTCGACCGCAACGAGGTGCCCACACCCGACCCCGAGGTGCCGCGCGCGCTCGTCGCCTGGGTGAGCGCGATGCTGTCGGCGATCTCGGACACCACGACGCCGTTCCGTGCCGACGGCTGGCGCCTCGCCGGCTCCCCGGCGCCGACCGTCGTCGACCTCGACCGCAGCGTCACCGTCGACCGCCCCTCCGGCCGCGTGGATGACCACCTGGTCAGGCAGATCAGCGCGGCCGACCACGTCCTCGTGGCCATCGCCGACGGCGTACGCCACTGGGCGGCCATCAACGTCCAGCCCGGCCTCGCCGAGATCGTCCACCAAGGACACCGCTTCGACTTCTCCCCACCCGACCGCGTCGCCGGTGCCGCCGCCCACCACAGCGACGGTGCAGTCGAGGCCAAGATGCCCGGCACAGTCATCGACGTACGCGTCCAGGTCGGCGACCAGGTCGAGGAGGGCCAGGTCCTCGGGGTCATGGAGGCGATGAAGATGGAGGTCTCCCTCAAGGCCCCGTTCGCCGGCACGATCACCGTGGTCGGTGCGTCCGCGGGATCGCAGGTTCCCCTCGGCTCCGAGCTGTTCGTTGTGGAGGCTTGACGAACCTGCTGCCCCATCTGATCGAGGGGCAGAAACAGCGCGACGGCCATCGCGACGTCGGCCATAGTGATCCATGCCCCGACGGGCATCGATCAAGGGAGACGAGATGAAATCACTGAGAGCGCTCGCGGGAGCGTTGGCTGTTCTGCTCGCAGTTGGCCTGCTGACACTCTTGGGGGGCGCATCCCCAGCGGCTGCGTTGGAAGGCCAGGGGATCACCGGACGAGTGACCGACGCGGATGCAGGAGCGCCGATCGGCGGGGTCACGGTCTCTCCGTATTGCCTTCAAGGAGAGTCCGAGGGTGAGGGTTACACCTATTGGGGGCCGTGCCTCGACGACCCGGCCGACCCCACGGGCTATGTGATCACGACCACCACATCTGCCGACGGCACATATGAACTCTCGCTGCCGCCTGGCGTCTACCGATTGCTCTACGCGCATCCCGATCAGGCCTTTGTGCGTGAGTACTACGACAACGCCAAGAGTTTGGATTCGGCCACTGATGTCACAGTCGTCGACTCGTCGTCGGCAACGCGAGTCGATGTTGCATTGACCCGAGCGTCCACAATCAGCGGCAGCTTGACGGACGAGTCCGGCGCGCCTGCAGATGGCGTCAACGTGAACTTCTACAAAGCCGGACTTGCCGCGGACGGGTCGCAATCCTGGGATTGGTCGGCCGCGGAAACTACTGATGGCAATGGCGCCTACACAGCACGTGGTCTTGTTCCGGGCGACGTTTACCGCATCGAGTTCTCTGACTACTACCAGCGCTTCCTCGGTGAGTTCTACAACGATGTCGATTCCCTCGACCTCGCCGCGGACGTGGTCGCAGGCGAGTCGGGTCCGGTTGATGCCGTCCTCGCCCGTGATCCGGGAGAAAGCATCCGTGGAACGATCACCGATGATGCGGGTAATCCGGTCGCTGGCGTCGCGGTGAATGCGATTCGAACTGATTACTGGGAGCCGGTGGGTTCCACCACAAGCGGCGAGGACGGCACGTACGTCATCAGCGGCTTGGATCCCGGCGAGCACCGCATCAACTTCACGTTCAACGACCCGTACCTCTGGGCCTATCAGGGCCATCTATCCCGCGATGTGCAGGTGGTCACGGGCGCCGGCGCAGTCGCCGACCTGTCGGCGTACCTGGGCGGCCAGATCGCTGGGACGATCAAGGATGCCAATGGCCAGCCGATCGCGAACGCCATGGTCAATGCAAATTCAATGAGCGGCTCCGGAGGGGGCAGCGCACGCACCGATGAGAACGGCTACTACGCCATAGGCAGGCTCCCGGTGGGCGACTACACGATGTCGTTCTCCGCTGCTGGCTTCCGCGACGAGTGGTACCACGATCACTGGGGGGCCCCGAGCGACGACCTTGACCCCGTCCCTGTGCGAGCGGGCGAGACGACAACCGTTGACGAGGGGCTCGCTGCGGAGGTGAGCGCCACCGGCGTCGTCACGTACTCCGACGGTGGTCCGCTCGCTTCGGAGTACGTGTGGGTGGAGCGTCAGGGCGATTCAGGCTGGGAGAACTACGCCGACTATCGGACCGACGAGCAGGGTCGATACACCACCGGCGTGCTCGGCTTCGGAACCTACCGAATCAAGGTTCGGTCTCCTGACGACGGTGTCCCCACATACTCCGGCGAGTTCACCGTGACTGACGCCGCTCAGGAGATCGTCCGCGACGTGCATCTCGACTGGCAGCCCATTGCCATCGTGAACACCGAGGCTCCCGCCATCCTCGGCACCGGAACTGTCGGCCAGGAGATCCTGGTCTCCACAGGCAACTGGAGCACCTACGACCACTTGGAGATTCAGTGGTTGCGAGATGGCCAGCCGATTGGAGGCGGGTACGGGGAGATCGGCGAGACGTATCGCCTCACGGAGTCTGACGCTGGCCACGAGATCAGCGCGCGGGTGACCGCGATCCGGTGGTACGGCTACCTCGACGGGGTTGCGACGACAGAGCCTCTGGCTGTGACGCAAGGGCAGTTGACGAACTCACAGCCGCCGGCCGTGACCGGGACGACTCAGGTGGGCGAGATGCTCGGCGTCGACCCGGGTGCATGGGGCACGGACGGTGTGACCTTCGCCTATCAGTGGCTGCGCGACGGAACCGCCATCGATGGCGCCACCAACGCCACGTACGAATTGGTTCCCGGTGACTACGGACACGCGATCTCGGCGGAGGTCACCGCGAGCAAGGACACTTGGGCGTCGGGCAAGGCGGTGTCGTCGTCCGTCGACGTACAGCGCGGAGATCTCGTCCTCGCGCCATCGATCACCGGTGACGTACGTATCGGGAAGACGCTCACCGCGTCGGTGAACGCACCGGCAGGTGCCGACGTGAGCTACTCGTGGCAGGTTCGTTCGCCTGCCTCGGGGTCGAGCTCGGACACGTTCAAACAGGTCGGCACGGCTTCGAGCTTCACGCTGGCTGACCGCTACAAGAACTGCGCGCTGCGGTTGGTGGTGACGGTCTCTGCGACCGGCTACAACGACGCGGCCGCGACGGTCGACATCAGCGAGCAGCTGCGCTAACTGGTGTCAGATGGTGTCCGGGGTGCGTTTCGGCCCCGGGCACCGACACTCTCAACGGATAGGAGCCGACCATGACTGATCTCCCCGCAGTCGTACGCCATGACAACCTGCCCAGCAGGATCACGATCTACGAGGTCGGTGCGCGTGACGGCCTCCAGAACGAGAAGACGGCGATCGACACCGGCGTGAAGGCCGAGCTGATCACCCGGCTGCTCGATGCCGGGCTGAGTCCGGTGGAGGCGACGAGCTTCGTGCACCCGAAGTGGGTGCCGCAGCTGGCCGACGCGAAACAGCTCATGGAAGAGCTGGTCGACCGCCTCGGCGACGAAGCCAGAGAGCTCCCGGTGCTTGTCCCCAACGAGAAGGGGCTCGACCGGGCGCTCGAGCTGGGCCTGCGCCACATCGCGATCTTCGGCAGCGCGACGGAGACGTTCGCCAACAAGAACCTCAACCAGACCTTCGACGGCCAGTGGGCGATGTTCGAGCCGACGATGAGCCGCGCGAAGGCCCAAGGAATGACCGTCCGCGGCTATCTGTCGATGTGCTTCGGAGATCCGTGGGAGGGCCAGGTGGAGATCGCAAAGGTGGTCGAGGCGGGCAAGCGGCTCCTGGATCTCGGCGCCGACGAGCTCAGCCTCGGCGACACGATCGGCGTCGCGACGGCCGGCCACGTGAAGGCGCTGATCCAAGCGTTCGGCGACGCGGGCGTCACGACCGACCGGCTCGCACTGCACTTCCACGACACGTACGGCCAAGCGCTGGCCAACACTCTCGCCGGCCTCCAGTCCGGTGTGACGACCTACGACGCCAGCGCCGGTGGCCTGGGTGGCTGCCCCTATGCCAAGTCAGCCACCGGCAACCTGGCGACCGAGGACCTGCTCTGGATGCTCGATGGCCTGGGGATCGAGCACGGCGTCGATCTCGACAAGGTCGCCGACACGAGCAGCTGGCTCGCCGGACACCTCGGCAGGCCGAGCCCCTCGGCCGTCGTACGTGCCTTGCGGTCCTAGCTGGAGACACGCCCTAGACTGCATCCAAGAGTGACGGCCGGGTGACAAAAGACGGACCGCCGCGACAATCTCTACTAACTTGGTGCAGAATAGCGGGATCATGGCGCGCAAAGTCTTCCTCCACGTCGGCGCTCCGAAGACGGGCACGACGTACCTCCAGGACAGGTTGTTCCACAACCGGGTGTCCCTGGAGAAGCATGGCGTCTTCTACCCGGTCGGCGGCCAGCCCGACTTCTTCCGGCCTGCGCTCGACCTGATCGACCGCCCGTGGGGCGGGATGCGGAAGACCGTCCACGGCGAGTGGGACACGCTCGTCAAGCGGGTGCGCCGCGACGAGTCCGAGACGATCCTGATCAGCCACCACCTCTTCGCCGGCGCCAGGCCCGACCGCGTCGAGAAGGCGATGACCGACCTCGGCGAGGGCGGACGCACCGAAGTGCACATCGTCTACACCGCCCGCGACATCGCGCGCGTCCTGGCGGCGGAGTGGCAGGACCAGGTGCAGCGCGAGCGCAAGGTCACCTTCGCGCGCTACCTCGAGCGGATGCAGACCGCGAAGCAGTCGCGCTCGGCCGCCTGGTTCTGGCGTACGCATGGCCTGCCCGACGTGCTCAGCCGGTGGGGTCGCAACCTGCCGCCGGAGCGCGTGCACCTCGTCACCGTGCCGCACGACGGGGCGCCGAGCGAGGTGCTCTGGCGCCGGTTCTGCGAGGTCGTCGGGATCGAGGAGTCCTGGACCCCGATCGACAGCGACCGCCACAACCAGTCGCTCGGCCGTGCGGAGGCGACGCTGCTGCGCCGGCTCAACGCGCGGCTCGAGTCGCAGGAGCTCCCCCGCGAGGACTACCGCCACATGGTGACCGAGGTGATCGCCAAGCGCACCCTCGCCCATCGCGACGGTCGTGAACGGGTCACCATGCCGCCGACCGCCTTCGACTGGGCCGACCAGGTCGCGGACTCGTGGATCGAGTGGGCCGAGCTCGCCAAGGTCGACATCGCCGGCGACCTCGACGACCTCCGCCCGCAGCGACCCGACGCCGACGTCGAGTGGATCGACCCGGACGCGCCGCGCACCAAGGACGTCGCCGACGCGGCGATCGACGCCCTGGTCGCGGTCGTCGTCGAGGCCGCCCGCACCGACCCGCCCCAGCGCCCGGTCGCCTCCCGTGCTGCCAGCCTGATGCGGCGGGTCAAGGGGCGACGCTCCTGATGCCAGCCACGCCGGCACCCACGAGGGGTTGGGGTTGGGCCGCGCACCTGCGCGAGGGCGGTACGACTCCTTGGACATCCTGGTCCGAGCCCGCCACGCCCTTCACGACCGCTCACCTGCCGGGTGCCGAGATGCTCGAGCTGCTGCGGCGGCTCAACGAGACGGGCCCGTCCGACCCTGATCGGGTCGACGCTCTGCTGCGCACGAGCCCGCCCGGCCGCGGCCGCCGCGACCTGCCGCTGCTCGGGGACACCAACACGAGGACGTACGGCCCGCTGCCGGTCGATCCTGCGACGCTGTCTGAGCGTGAGCTGCTGAGGGCGGCGAGCGTGCTGCTCGCCGAGGACCTGCTCGCCACCCCGGAGACCGCGTCCCGGACGCGCCGCCGACCGTGGGCTCGCCGACCCAAGAAATCGGAGCCTGAACAGGAGAAGTTCCCCTATCGCCTGGTCGGCTCGCCATGGCTCACCCTGCCCATCCGCGAGGAGCTCGAGCGGCAGGGAAGGCTGCCCGGCGGCGACGGCTACACCGTCTACGTCCTCGGCGGACCGCTGGACGAGATCGCCGCCGGTGCGTGGAGGTTCCGCACCTTCACCAACCGGGTGAACC
The DNA here is from genome assembly GCF_040639295.1 of Nocardioides sp. NPDC023903. Classification (NCBI taxonomy): domain Bacteria; kingdom Bacillati; phylum Actinomycetota; class Actinomycetes; order Propionibacteriales; family Nocardioidaceae; genus Nocardioides; species Nocardioides sp. NPDC023903. The sequence goes on from NZ_JBEZZS010000008.1 coordinate 57,391, forward strand.
CCTGGCACATCTGGATCCGTGACGCCCAGTGGCGCGGTTGGCTCGGCCCCCGTGCCGACCTGCCCAGGATCGCCCGCTGGTGGGCGAGCCGGGTCGGAAAGGACCGTGTCGAGATCGTCACCGACCCCGCCCTGCTGCCCGGCCTGCTCGGCGTGGACAGCCTGCCCGGCCCCTGGTCGATCTCGGCCGAGGGCAACGAGGTCGCGCGCGTGATCGGGCAGGTTCTCAGCGTACGAACTGATCTCGAGACCCAGCGGAAGCTGCTGGTCGACCGGCTGCGACCGCGGTTGGAGAAGCTCGAACCGCTCGTTCCGGACGCCCGGGAGGTCGGCGTACCTCCGCAAAGTTTGAAATGGGTCGAAACACAGGCGCGGGCCCAACGTGATGCATTGGTCGAAGCCGGATACGCTCTCCACGGAGACCCTGACCGGCTGCTCCCTTCGGGGACGGCGACCCAGGGTCCCGACGAGTGCCGGGCGTTGGCGCTCGCGTTGTCATTGCTGGCGGGGCGTTCCTAGAGGAGTAGAACGTTGGAGACTGGGCGGCGCGTGCTGCTTCATGTCGGCACCCCCAAGACGGGCACGTCCTATCTGCAAGACGTCCTCTTCCACAACCGGGAGTCCCTTGCCGAGCAGGGAGTCCACTACTTCGCCGACCGCTTCGACGCCCACTTCCTGGCGGCCCTCGACCTGATGGACCTGCCCTGGGGCGGCATCGAGGAGGAGGCGACCGGCGCCTGGGACGCACTCGCGGAGAAGGTACGCGCCGTCGAGAACGGCACCATGATCATCTCCCACGAGATCCTGGCGAGCGCGTCCTGGCAGCAGGCCAAGCACGCACTCGACTCGCTGGGCGACTCCGAGATCCACATCATGCTCTCCGCTCGCGACCTGGCCCGCCAGATCCCGGCCGAGTGGCAGGAGAACGTCAAGCACCGCTCCGTCGTGACCTACGCCGAGTTCCTCGAGGAGATCCGCGACCCCGCCCGCGAGGGACGGATCGGATCGTGGTTCTGGGGTGTCCAGGAGCTGCCCGACATCCTCGACCGGTGGACCCAGGGCATTGCGCCCGAGCGCGTCCACCTGATCACCGTCCCGCCGCCGGGGTCGTCCTCGTCGCTGCTGTGGGAGAGGTTCTCGACCGCTTTCGGCCTCGACGACCTGACCATCGACTTCGAGGGGATCGACCGCGGCAACCCGTCCCTCGGCGTGCCCGAGGCGGCCCTGCTCCGCGAGATCAACCTTGCTGTCGTGCCCGTGCTCGAGCCGGCGGACTACCGGCCTTTCGTACGCGAGTTCCTGGCCCACCGCACGCTGGCCAAGCGCCGCGACTCCGCGCGCCTGGCGCTCTCCCCCTCGATCCTGCCGTGGGTCGAGTCGCTCTCCGAGAGCTGGGTCAAGGCGCTGACGGGACGTGGCTACGACGTGGTCGGTGGACTGGAGGAGCTGCTGGTCCCCGCTGACCTGGCGGGCAAGCCGTTCATCGACCCGGACACCATCTCCTCGCGCGAGGTCCTCGATGCCGGCGTCGCCACCATCGACGCGCTTCTCCAGGAGGCCATCCGGCTGCGCAAGTCCGAGGCCCGGCTGGAGGACGAGGTTGGTGAGCTGCGCGCCGAGCTGGAGCACACCCGGTCGCTGGTGCCGAAGCAGCGTGCCCGAGAGGGTCTCGAGCGTCGCTGGTGGGGCCGGGCGGTCCTGAAGGTCTACCGCCTCATCCGCCGCTAGCTCGTCAGAGGATCGCCTCGAGCCGTCCCGCGGCGCGGGCACGGTCGAAGACGTGGACCTTGTCCCAGGAGCCGTCGGCGTCGCCGAAGGTCGCCGCGGTCAGGAGCCGCGGCTGGTCGTCGGTCCAGCGGTCCCAGTGACGCTCGAAGGCATCCGTGCGGACCAGCCGCCCGCGCTCGTACTGGCCGTCGATCGCAGCGACGCGCGGCACGTCGATCATGACCAGCGACGTACGCCAGCCGCGGGCGTGCGCGATCCGCCCGAGCAGCTCCCGCCGGCCGGGCCGGGTGGCCGGGTCGTGGACGAGGAGCGTGGGACGATTCGGGGTCGGGCCGAGCAGCACGAGGACCAGGGTCGCGAGCGCGTGCCACAGGTGCACCAGCGGCCGGTAGAGGCTGTAGGGCACCTCCGGCAACCGTGCCGCGAGCCAGCGCCCCGGGGTCTCCGAGTCGAGGGTGCGTACCTCGGGACGCCGACCGGCCACGTCGCGGATCAGCGTGCTCTTCCCGGCGCCGGGTACGCCGCCCAGGAGGAGCAGGTGAGCTCTCTCCTCGGCCCCTTCAGCGCGGGGTGGGCTGATGGGGGCGTACGTCGAGTCGAGGGTCATCTGCTGCTCCTCCCAAGCGGACACCAACAGTGTGGAGTTCCGTGCTCTGAGGAACGTTGGAAGGACCTGTGAAGTTCCTGTGAGCCTCAGCGGTTGTCGGGGTGACGCGGCAGCAGCTCGCGCGAGGCGTAGCGACCGATCTGGTAGGTCATCCACCCGTCGGCCCCCGCGCCGACGACACCGCCGACCAGCGGGATCCGCTTGGCGGCCATGGAGATCATGCCCCTCCCGGTGACCCGACTGAGCAGCTCCTGGGCCACCTCCGAGGCGACGATGGCATCGATCGCGCGGTCGTAGGTCGGAGCGGTCGCTATGGCCATCGGCGGGGCGGGGATCTTCTTCTCCTGAATCTGCTTGCCGACCTTCTCCTCGCTCAGGAGGGTGAGCAGGATGGCGTTACGCACCCGGGGATCGGTCAGGTCGTAGCCACGAAGGTGCGCGATCGCGGCCACCATGCGGCACTGGATGATCGCCATCCCGGTGATGTTGGCGGGGAGGGTGATGGCCGTGGTGACGACACCGCCGATGTTGGTCGCGAAGCCGCCCACGCCGGCCAGTCGCACGTGGTTGTCGATGACGTGCTTCACCGCGAGCTCGACGTCGTTGTCGTGGTCCTTGAGGTGCTTCTCGGCAGCCGCGGCCGCACCCGGGAGCGGCCCGACACCGACGATGGCATGGTGCAGCGACTGCCTGACCACGGTGGTGGTCACGCCGGGAGCGGACTCGATGACCTTGGGTGCGAGCCGGCCAGCCGCACTGGTGAGCACTGCCTTGGGACCGATCATGAGGCAAATCTTAAGTGTGTGGTGGTTGGGGCCGCGCGGGGCGATAACGTTTCGTCGTGGCGAATCTTGGGGGACCGATCGAACCCGAGCCCTCGCCGTGGGCCTTTGCCGACCTCCGGGACCCGGGCGCGGGCCATGGCGGGGCTGAGCTGGACGACCTGGTGGGCATGGGCGCGGACGTCGCGCCCGGGACACTCCTGGCTGCGTACCGGCACGGGATCTTCCCGATGCCCGGGGAGTCCCAGCGTGATCCGATGATGTGGTTCTCGCCGGTCAGGCGCGGCATACTTCCGCTGGACGGGCTCGTCGTCTCGCGGTCCTTGCGCAGGTCGGTGCGGGACTTCGAGGTCAGGATCGACACCAGCTTCGACGAGGTCGTGGCCTCGTGCGCCGACCCGCGCCGGCCCCACGGCTGGATCGACAAGCGGATCCGCCGGGCGTACGGCAACCTGCACGAGCTGGGCTGGGCGCACTCGGTCGAGGCCTGGCAGGACGACCGCCTGGTCGGCGGGCTCTACGGGGTCGCCATCGGCGGTCTCTTCGCCGGGGAATCGATGTTCCACCGGGTCCGCGACGCGTCCAAGGTCGCCCTCGTCGGGCTGGTCTCGGCGCTGCGCGAGGCGGGTTCGATCGACCAGCGGATCCTGGACGTGCAGTGGCGCACCGACCATCTGGCCTCGCTCGGCGTCGTCGAGATGGGTCGCAACGACTACCTCGACCGCCTGGAGAAGGCGCTCGGGCTTCCGCTCCCGGAGGCGTTCGGCGGTCCTCCGCCAGAGTCCTAGAGGACGTACGCCTCGGCGCCGGTCTCGCTGACCATCGGCCGCCCGGCGGCGGCCCAATCGAGCATCCCGCCGGCGAGGTTGACGACCTCGAAACCCTGCTGGGCGAGGTAGTTGACCGCCTGGGCGCTGCGTCCGCCGACCTTGCAGACCACCAGGGTCTGACCCTCGGGAAGGTCACCGAGGCGCGCCGGGAGCTCCTGGAGCGGGATGTGGGTCGCGCCCTCGATGTGGCCGGCGGCCCACTCGTCGGCCTCGCGGACGTCCAGGACTGCCACGGGCAGGGGATCGGGCACTCCGGCGATCTCGACGGTGGGGATGGTCACCCGTCAAGCCTACTTGAGAAGCCGAGACATCCGGCGATCGGCAAGCGGCTTCCCGCCGGTCTGGCAGGTGGGGCAGTACTGCAGGCTCGAGTCGGCGAAACTGACCTCGAGGACCGTGTCTCCGCAGACCGGGCACTTCTTGCCGGCCTTGCCGTGCACGGCGAGGTTGGACTTCTTCTCGCCCTTCAGCTCGCTCATCGCCAGGCCGGAGTCGCGCTCGACGGCCTCCTTGAGGGTCGTCCGCAGCGCGTTGTAGAGGCTCTCCGACTCCTCCTCGGTCATCTCGGCGGGCTTGAACGGCGACATCTTCGCCGCCCACAGGATCTCGTCGGAGTAGGCGTTGCCGATGCCCGCGATGATCGACTGCATCCGCAGCACGCCCTTGATCTGCTTGCGGCCCTGACCTGCGAGGATCTCGCGGAAGCGGGTGAGCGTGAAGTCGTCGGCGAGCGGGTCGGGACCCAGCGAGGCGACGCCCGGGACGTCCTGCGGGTCGTGGACGACGTAGAGCGCCAGGCGCTTCTTGGTGCCGCCCTCGGTGATGTCCAGCCCGGTGTCGTCGTCGAGCACGACCCGGATCGCCAGCCCCGACTTCGATCCCGGGCGAGGCGGTGCAGCCGGGATCTCGTCACGCCACCTGATCCAGCCGCCGCGGGCCAGGTGCAGCACGAGATGGACGCCGCTCGCCTCGATGTCGATGAACTTGCCGTGGCGGGTCACGTTGTCGACGAGCGTGCCCTCGACCGCGCTCAGCGGCGGATCGTACGTCTTCAGGGCGCTGAACTGCGCGACGTGCACCTTCGTGATCGCACGGCCGTCGAGGCGCCCGCGCAGGTCCTCGGCGAGCGCTTCCACCTCGGGGAGTTCCGGCATGTCCGCGAGTCTAGATCGTCAGGCTTGCGCGGAGGGTGGAAATCCCGCTACGATCGAACACACGTTCGACGCTAGCGGTCGATATGAGCATCTTCGCCTTTCTAGGATCGATCCTAGAAAGGCGTATAGAGACCTACGCTCGTGAAAGATGTGGATCGCTAGCGAAATCTAAGACGCGTCCTAGAGATGTGGATATCGTCTGATCATGGACCCCATCCGCAATCCGTACGCTCCCGGCGCCGGTCAGCGGCCCCCCGAGCTCGCAGGTCGTAACGAGCAGCTCGGGCAGTTCGACGTGGTGCTGGAGCGGGTGGCGCGCGGTCGCCCGGAGCGGTCGCTGGTGCTGACCGGGCTCCGTGGGGTCGGCAAGACCGTCCTGCTCAACACGCTGCGGTCGGCGGCGGTCCGCAAGGGCTGGGGCACCGGGAAGATGGAGGCGCGCCCCGACCAGTCGCTGCGCCGGCCGCTGTCGAGCGCCCTGCACCAGGCGGTGCGCGAGCTGGGTCATCCGAGCTCCGACGACGTCGACCACGTGCTCGGCGTGATCCGCTCCTTCGCCCAGCGGGAGGCCGGTCCCAACGCCAAGCTGCGCGAGCAGTGGTCGCCGGGCATCGAAGCTCCGGCAGTGCGGGGCCGGGCCGACTCCGGTGACATAGAGATCGACCTGGTCGAGCTGCTCACCGACGTCGGCGGGCTCGCCGCCGACGTGGGCAAGGGCGTCGGCGTCTTCATCGACGAGATGCAGGACCTCGGCCCCGACGACGTCTCGGCGATGTGTGCCGCCTGCCACGAGATCAGCCAGTCGGGACTGCCGGTGATCGTCGTCGGCGCCGGCCTCCCGCACCTGCCGGCCGTGCTCTCGGCGAGCAAGTCCTACTCCGAGCGGCTCTTCTCCTACCAGCGCATCGACCGTCTCCAGCGCGACGCCGCCGACCGCGCCCTCGCCGCTCCCGCGGGTGAGGAGGAGGCCGAGTTCGAAGCTGCCGCCCTCGCGGAGATGTACGCCGCCACCGGCGGTTATCCCTACTTCATCCAGGCCTACGGCAAGACCGTGTGGGACCAGGCGCCCCGCTCGCCGATCACCCGGGAGGACGTGAAGGTCGCAGCCCCTGAGGCCGAGCGCGAGTTGGCGGTCGGGTTCTTCGGCTCACGCTACGAGCGCGCCACCCCCGCGGAGCGGGACTACCTGCGGGCGATGGCCGACGCCGCAGTCGAGCTCGGCGCCGACGACATCGGCACCGTCGCCACCGCCGACGTCGCCGCCTTCCTCAACAAGAAGCCGCAGTCGCTCTCCCCGGCGCGTGACGCGCTGATGAAGAAGGGCCTGATCTACTCCGGCGAGCGCGGCCGGATCGCCTTCACGGTCCCTCATTTCGGCCGCTACTTACGCCAACAGGGGTAATTCGGCGTCAGCTCCGCAAACAGGGCGTAATTCCCTCTTCCCTTGGCGTAGGCACGGTGCTTGACTTTGGCGGTGGCCAGTGACGTACATCACATCGGCCGCATTCCCGCAGCGAGCTCGGGCGCAGCACGAACGAGTGGAGGGAGAACCACGCATGCGTGGTTGGAAGAGAACGCGACTCCTCACCATGGGAGCCGCAGGAGCGCTCGTCCTCGGCCTGACGCTGCCCGGCGCACCCGCCGGTAGTGCACCTCCGGCGGACGATGATCGAGGTCGGGCCGCCAAGGAGCTCAAGGAGACCGGGTCGGACTACAACAACGGCAAGCGTCTCGGCGTCGAGCGGCACCGGGGCGATCTGGCCGGTAAGCAGGCACCCAAGGGTCCCGCGAAGGTCGGCCAGAGCCGCACCTGGCTGGGGCTCGACGACGCCCAGGGAAGCATCTACCTCAAGGACTACACACTGCGTGGCGTCGGCGACAACATCGAGGTGTGGGTCGCCGACGACCGGGCGTTCCCGGACGGTGACTGCCGCAACGCCCTCGGCCTGACCGAGGTCACCGACGCCCAGGTCTCGAACTTCATCTCGGAGTTCGACAACACCATCTACCCGATCGAGTCGGAGGAGTTCTCGGTGCCACCCGATCGGGACGGCAAGCAGGCCACCCTGCCGGGGCTGATCCCGAACCTGCCCTCCTCGGAGTACAAGGGCGACGGCGACAACATCGTGGTCCTGGTCGACAACGTCCGGGACGCCAACTTCTACGAGCCCGCCACTCCTGACGGGCAGACCTACATCGCGGGCTTCTTCTACTCGGTCTTCAACGAGTACTTCGACCGCAACGTGATGAGCATCGATGTCTTCGACTGGCTGCACCGCACCGGCACCAACCCGCCGGACGACCGCACCGATCCTGCGTACGTCGCCTGCAACGAGGAGCTGAACAGCGCTCCCGGACGGTTGGTCGGAGCACCTCGGCCGCTGCTGTACGAGGGCACCTTCGCGCACGAGTACCAGCACCTGCTGGAGTACTACGAGGACACCGACGAGGTCTCCTGGATCAACGAGGGTCTCTCCGACTACGCCCAGACCCTGGTCGGCTACGTCGACCCGAGCATCCCACCTGACGACCCCGACGCCGACTCGCACCTGGCGTGCTTCATGGGCTATCTCGATCCGGCGTTCGGTGGCTCGGAGAACTCGCTGACCGGCTGGGGCGACCAGGGCGGGCCGGAGACGCTGTGCGACTACGGCGCGGTCTACTCCTTCACGGAGTACCTGGCCAGCCGTTACGGTCCGGAGTTCCTCAGCGTGCTGCACCGTGAGGATGCGGGCGGACTTGAAGGGCTCCAGGTCGTGCTGGACCAGTTCGGCGCGGGAGTCTCCGCCCAGCAGACGATCCACGACTGGGCCGCCATGGTGGCTCTCGACGCGGCACTGGACGCCAACGGCGGCAACCTGAACGGCGGTGACGCGGCGACCTTCCAGGCCGACTCGCTGTCCGCGAAGATCAACTGGGACAACCCCGAGGCGTGGAACGAGAACGGCGCACCGCCGAACGGCTCGGACTACGTACGCCTGCGCGACGGTGCCGGGGCCTACCTCTCCGCGGGCGAGATCGAGTCGCTCAGCTTTGACGGGGCGTCGGCGTTGGAGCCCAAGCCGGTCGAGTGGACGGTCGACAACACCCCGCCGGACGCCACGACGGCCGACAGCAGCTGTGGTTCGCCGCCTGCCGACGGCACCGGAGCGGCGGCGCTCTACGCCGGTTGTGGGCCGAACCTCGACCGGTCGGTCGTGCGAGCGGTCGACGTGCCGGCAGGCGGGGCGTCGCTGACCTTCGACGCTTTGTGGGACGCCGAGGTCGGCTGGGACTTCGGCTACGTCCAGGTCTCCACCGATGGTGGTGAGACCTGGCAGAGCCTGGCCACCGCCGACACGACCAGCGAGCACGACCCGGGTGCCATCCCGACCGTGGTCGACAACCTGCCCGGCTTCTCCGGCGACTCCGGAGGGTGGCGGCAGCAGAGTGCCGACCTGTCGGCGTACGGCGGGCAGAGCGTGCTGGTGGCGTTCCGCTACATCACCGACTCCGGGGTCGATGAGGCTGGCTTCTGGGTGCGTGACATCGCCGTCGGCGGCACCGCGCTGCCTAGCGACACCCTGGCCGGCTGGCAGTCGATGTCGCAGGTCAACCCGACTCCGGTCGAAGGCTGGACGGTCCAGCTGGTGGCGTACGGCCCGGCGGGCTCGCCCGCATGGGTGCACACGCTCGCGCTGGACGAGTCGTTCGACGGCACCCTCAGTGGTGCCGCGCTCGACGCCGCGATCGGTGCTACCGCCGAGACCGTGGCGGCGATCGTGATGTTCGACGATCCGACGGAGAGCGTGTCCGACCCGGCGCGCTACACCCTGACGGTCGACGGGGTCACTCAGCCGGGCGGCTGACCGCCCAGCTGATGAGCGGGCCGCGGCCGTCGGAGGAGGGCCGCGGCCCGTACGTCAGCTCTTCTTCTTGGCGGTCGCTTTGCCGCCTTTGCTACCCGCCTTCTTCTTCTGGGCGGTGGTGCCGCCCTGGCTACCGTCGTTGTTCTTCTTTCCGCTGCCGCTCGTCTTGCCGCCCTTCTTGGAGGCGTCAGGAGTGTTGGCGATCTTGGCGGCGCGCTGCTTGGACATCCCCTTGTCCTTGAGCGCCTCATACTGCTCTTCGTTCTTCACGTTGGCGGACTTGCTGGGCATGGCTCCTCCATCGTCCGTGGTCTGCCAACGGCGGTACCCGCGGTTTCGGACGGCATGCACGTCCCGGGGATGACCCCGGACTAGGTCGACGTCGAGTAGAGCCGGACGCCAGCCGGTGAGGCTCTCCGGCACGCGAGTGCGGGGGCTGGAGTTCTCGTCACTACCGATCGCGTCCCGCCGTCTCGAGCAGGCGCAGCCAGATCTCGCTGATGGTCGGGTAGGCGGGAACCGCGTGCCAGAGGCGGTCCAGCGGGACCTCGCCGACGACGGCGATCGTGGCCGCGTGCAGGAGCTCGGAGATGTCCGGGCCGACCGCGGTGAAGCCGACCAGGGTCTTGCGCTGCTCGTCGATGACCATCCGCGCTTGGCCGCGGTAGCCGTCCGCGTGCAGCGATGCTCCGGCGATCGAGCCGAGGTCGTAGTCGACGACGCCGACCTCGATGCCGGCCGCCTCGGCCGATTCGGCGGTGTGTCCTACGGCGACGACCTCGGGGTCGGTGAAGATCACCTGGGTGGTGGCGCGCTCGTCGGCGGTGGCGGCGTGACGCCCCCAGGCGCTCAGGTCGGGCTCCTCGCCGCGAGCGCGTGCCGCGATCAGATCGCCGACCGCGCGGGCCTGGTACTTCCCGTGGTGGGTCAGCAGCGCTCGATGGTTGACGTCACCCGCGGCATAGAGCCAGCCGTCCTCGAGCTGCCCGCTGTCGTCGATCACGGCCAGGGCGTCGTCGACCTTCAGCCAGCTGCCCGGCTCGAGACCGACGTGCTCGAGCCCGAGGTCCTTGGTGTTGGGAACCCGACCGGTGGCCACGAGGATCTCGTCTGCGGTCACCTCGGTGCCGTCGGAGAGGGTCACCCGCACCTCGCCGCCATCATCACGCCGAGCCTCGGTCGCGCCGGTGTCCAGGTGAATCGTGACTCCGTACGTCCGGAGCGCCTCGGCCACGTGCTCACCCGCGAACTTCTCGACGCTCGGGAGGAGCCGGGTGCGGGAGATCAGGGTCACCTGCGACCCGAGGGCGCTGAAGGCGGTCGCCATCTCGGCGCCGACCACCCCGCCGCCGATGATCGCCAGGCGAGCCGGGACGGACTGGGCGCCGGCGGCCTCACGGTTCGTCCACGGCTTGGCCTCCTCCAGTCCGGGGATCGGCGGGATCAGGGAGGAGCTGCCGGTGGAGACGACCACGGCGTGGCGTGCCTGAAGGCTCGTCGTCGTGCCGTCGTCGGCGGTGACCGTGACCGAGCGGGTGCCGGTGATGCGCCCGTGGCCGCGGACCAGGGTGATCCCGGCACCGGTCAGCCACTCGACCTGGCCGGTGTCCTTCCAGTGGGACGCGAACTCGTCGCGCCGGGCGAACACGGCGGCGGGATCGAGCGTGCCCGTGACCGCGTGGCCGGCGGCCGGGAGCGCTCGGGCGGCACGCAGCGCCGCCGCGTCCCGAAGCAGGGCCTTCGTCGGCATGCACGCCCAGTAGGAGCACTCCCCACCGACGAGCTCGCGCTCGACGAGCGCTGCGGTCAGGCCGCCCTGGACGACGCGGTCGGCGACGTTCTCGCCGGTCGGACCGCCGCCGATGATGATGACGTCGACGGTCAGGTCCTGGCTGGTGCTCGTCATGTCAGTTGACCTTACCCGCGCGCTGGCGCAGTCGGAGGGCAGAAATCAGGAAGAAGATGCCGCCCAATGTCGCGTAGCCCGCGAGGCCGGTGAGCGACGCCTTCGGGCCGGCGGCCATCAGGATGAAGCCGGTTCCGGCGAAGGTCGAGATCCCGCCGCTGAGGATCATCGCCCACTGGCCACCGAGTCGGTAGCGCCTCACCGCGACGAACAGCTGGACCAGCCCGGCGGTGATCGCCCAGGCGCCCCACACCCGCAGGATGCCCGGGATCCCCGAGGTTGCGGCGACGGCGACGCCGACAGCGGTGAGCAGGCTGAGCGCCATGTTGACGTAGAGCAGGACGCGTGGGCCGTTGGCGCCTGAGGTGCGGTGGTCGACCACGGCGGCCACCACGTCGAACAGCGGGTAGATCACCAGCAGCGCGATGCTCGCGGCGTTGAGCGTCGTGGCGGTGAGGGCGACGAGTACGGCCCAGACGATCGCGAACCCGAAGCGGAAGAAGTAGAGCTTCGGCAGTACGCGGGGCGGGGCGCTCAGTGTGCCGGAATGACCGGTCTCGACGGAGGTGGACATCAGATCCCTTTCATGGATCAAGCTGGGAGACAGAACGATCGTTCTACCTGGATCGAGAGTCTGCACCAGCCGCTCTGCAAATGCAAGACCGATCGTTCTGTCTGCTACCTTCGAGACAACGAGAACGAGAGGAAGTGACAGATGTCTGAGGCCCGGGACCGACTGCTCAGCACGGCGAGTCGGCTCTTCTACACCGAGGGTCTGCACTCGGTCGGAGTGGATCGCGTGATCGCCGAAGCGCAGGTCACGCGGGCAACGCTCTATCGGCATTTCCGGAGCAAGGACGACCTCGTCGTGGCGTACCTGACGCAGGCCGACGAGGCGATCCGGGCGCGCGTCGATGCCGCCCAATCAGAGGTCGACGACCCCGACGAGCTCATCCGCACCGTCGGCCGCTCGATCGCTGCGGACATCCAGAGCGAGGGGTTCCGAGGTTGCGCGTTCCTCAACGCCGCGGCCGAATATCCGGACCCGGAACACGTGGTCCATCAGGCGGTGCTGGAGCACCGGCAGTGGTTCCTGGCCACGATGACCGAGCTCTTCGCGGCGACGGGGAAGCCTGATTCGGAGTTCGCCGGCCGCCACTTCGTCATGTTGCGAGACGGTGCGATGGCGGCCGGCTGTCTGACCGATCCCGCCCCGGTCGGGGAGACGTTCCTACGAGGGCTCGAGGGACTTCTGACCTACCGGAGCGGGCTGGGCTCAGCGCTCAGCTGACGCCGTTCTCGGCGAGGAACTCCTTGGCGACCGTGGCCGGGGCGGCCTTGTCGACCTGGACCTTGGCGAGCGCCTCGGTGAGGTTGGCGGTGGTCAGCGCCTCGGAGACCGAGTTGAGCGCGGTCTCGGCGTCGCTGCTGAGCGCCTCGGAGCGGATCAGCGGGACGACGTTCTGGGAGAGGAAGAGGTTCTCCGGGTCCTCCAGGCTGACCCAGCCGTTGGTGGGGATCGCCGAGTCGGTAGAGAAGACGTTGGCGACGTCGATGTCGCCCTTCGCCAGCGCGCTGGTCGTCAGCGGGCCGCCGGCGTCGAGCGGCTTGAACTCCTTGAACGTGACTCCGTAGACCTCCTCGAGACCGACCAGGCCCTGGTGGCGCTCCTTGAACTCCGGGGCACCGCCGAGCGAGAGGTCCTTCGCGACCGGAGCCAGGTCCTCGATGCTCTTCAGGGAGTACTTGTCGGCCGTCTCCTTGGAGACGGTGAGAGTGTCCTTGTCCTCCGCCTCCGACTGCGGCAGGGTCTCGCTGCCCTCGGGCAGTACGTCCTGGAGCGCCTCGTAGACGTCCTCGGGGGCCGAGACGTCTTCCGGGACGCCGTCCGGCTTCAGGTAGGCGAGCAGGGCGCCGTTGTACTCCGGCAGCAGGTCGATGTCGCCGCTCTTGAAGGCCTCCATGTAGACCTCGCGGGACCCGATGTTGGGCTTGGTCTCGACCTTGACGCCCTCGGCCTCGAGAGCCTGGGCGTACATCTCCATGAGCAGCTCGCTCTCGGGGAAGTTGGCCGAGCCGACGACGATCGTGCCGCCGCCCGAGTCGGAGTCCGATCCCGAGTCGAGCGGGTCACCGCCGCAGGCGGTGAGGGTGCCTGCCACGGCGAGCGTCGCGAACAGGTACGCGGTGGTGCGGATTCGGCGGGACATTGAGATACCTCTCGGGTTGCTGGATTGGTCAGCCGGCGCCAGCGGGTTGGCCGGCGGGTTCGGGGCGGAGGGTGGTCGGGCGGTTGCCGGCCTCGCGGCCGTCGACCCCGGGCGAGACGAGGAGTCGCTGCGCGCCCGCGAGCGCCAGGTCGATCGCGACCGCGAGCACGGCGAGCACGATCGCGCCGGCGACCACCATGTCGTACTGGAGCGTCGCGAGCCCGTCGAAGAGGTAGCGGCCGAGGCCGCCGAGACCGACGTACGCAGCGATGGTCGCGGTCGAGACCACCTGGAGCGACGCGTTGCGCAGGCCACCGATGATGATCGGCAGCGCGATCGGGACCTCGACGCGCCAAGCGATCTGTGCCTCGGTCATGCCGACACCTCGCGCCGCGTCGACGGTCTCGTCGGCGACGGCCTGGATGCCGGCGTACGTCGTGGCGAGGATGGGCGGAATGGCGAGCACGACCAGGGCGATCGTGACCGGGACCAGACCGATCCCGACGAGGCCGAGGGCGAGCATGAGTACGCCGAGGGTCGGCAGCGCGCGGCCGGCGTTGCCGAGGTTGATGGCGATCAGCGCGCCACGGCCGGTGTGGCCGATCAGCAGGCCGATCGGGAACGCGATCACGGCCGCGATCGCCAGGGCGAGGACGGTGTAGCCGAGGTGCTCGAGGATGCGCTGTGGGAAGCCGTCGGGGCTGGTCAGCGACCAGTTGGCGGCGTCGAGCAGATAGTCGAGACTCATCGCGCACCCGCTCTCGCCCACGGGGTGAGCCCGCGCTGGAGTACGACGATGAGGACGTCGGCGATGACGGCGAGGGCGACGGAGAGGACCAGGCCGATGATGATCGGCGGCAGGTAGAAGCCGAGCTGGAACCCCCGGGTGAAGAGCTGTCCGAGACCGCCGATACCGATCAGGGCCGCGATGCTGACCATGCTCACGTTGGCCACGGTCGCCACCCGCAAGCCGGTCAGGATCACCGGCATCGCCAGCGGCAGCTGGACCGTGAACCAGCGGCGTACGGGCCGATAGCCCATCGCGGTGGCGGCCTGGAGGACGGTGGTGTCGACCGCGTCGAGACCGTCGGCGGTCGTGCGGACGAGCAGGGCGAGCGAGTAGAGGGTCAGCGCGATGACCACGTTGATCGGGTCGAGGACGCTGGTGCCGAGGACGCCCGGGAGCAGCAGGAGCAGCGCCAGCGACGGGACGGTGTAGATCACGCTGCCGGCGGTGAGCGCGATGTGGCGTGCCGGGACGTAGCGATGGACCAGGGCGCCCAGCGGCAGGGCCAGGACGAAGGCGATCGCCACCGGAATCAGAGCGAGCCAGATGTGCTGGACGAGCGCCGTGAGGACGTCGTCCATGTTCGTCTCGAGATAGCGCCAGATGTCGCTCACCCGGCCTCCTCCGCGGAGGCCAGGGCCGCCAGGCGCTCCCGCTGCTGCGAACGTACGCTGCCGGCCAGGTCCTCGAGCAGGACCAGCCCGTCGGCTCGACCCGCGGCGTCGACCCGGATCGCGGCGCCGGCCGGCGAGAGGATGACCAGGTCGGTGACCGTACGCAGGTTGGCGCCGTCGCTGAAGGTGCCCTCGGTCGGCAGCAGCCCGTCGGAACCGCGCCAGCCCAGCGGTCGGCCGTCGCGGTCGACCTCGAGGGTGAGCCCGTCGACGCTGTGGTCGATGGGTTTGAGCGCGACCGCGCTCCCGTCAGCGAACCCGAGGCCACGGAAGCCGCGGTCGCGACCGACGAGTGAGGCGACGAAGTCGTCGGCCGGGGCGGCGAGGAGGTCGGCAGGCGGCGCGTACTGGGCCAGGCGGGCGCCTTGGGCGAAGACGGCGACCTTGTCGCCGAGACGGATCGCCTCGTCGATGTCGTGGGTGACTAGGACGATCGTCTTGCCGAGCTCGCCCTGGAGTCTGAGCAGCTCCTGCTGGAGGTCGTCGCGTACGACCGGGTCGACGGCGGAGAACGGCTCGTCCATGAGCAGCACCGGCGGGTCGGCCGCGAGCGCCCGGGCTACGCCGACGCGCTGCTGCTGGCCGCCCGAGAGCTGGGCCGGGTAGCGCTCGCCGAGGTTGGCGGCGAGCCCGACGCGCTCGAGCAGGTCGAGGGCGCTCGTGCGGGCCTCCCGGCGGGAGATGCCCTGCAGGATCGGGACGGTCGCGACGTTGTCGAGCACCGTGCGGTGCGGGAAGAGCCCGGCGCCCTGGATCACGTAGCCGATCTCGCGCCGCAGCTGTGCCTCCGGGCGGCTGGTGACGTCGTCACCGTCGATCAGGATCCGGCCGGAGCTCGGCTCGATCATCCGGTTGATCATCCGCAGTGCGGTCGTCTTGCCGCATCCCGACGGCCCGACGAACACGGTGATCTGCCCGGTCTCGACCGTCAAGGAGAGGTCGTCCACCGCAACGGTGCCGTCCGGATAGCGTTTGGTCACGCCCTCGAACTCGATCACAGCCCGCTCCTGTCTGTCGTTCTTCACCTGCGGACGCCGTTGCACAAGATCCTCAGCCTGCCAGATCAGGCGAAGGAACCGAAGATGTTAAACAGAAAAGGAAAGTCGGGTTCGGTGTCCGAGCCTGGGTTCTCGATGCTTGAAATGTGCCACATCCGTCCGGGTCTGCCGGTCAACCGGGCCCTGCAGGTCGTTCAGTCCTCCAGCGGGCGCAGCTCGTCGGCGTAGGAGACCGAGACGCGGCGCATCACGCCGTCGTCGCTGATCGCGTACTGACCCATCCGCCACAGCGGCGGCGAGTAGGCGTGGATCGAGACCGAGCCGTCGACCGCACCGCTCATCCGGTGGATGTGGTCGGGGCCGAAGCCGAAGCTGCGGCCCGCGCCGACCTCCCGTTGCACGGGCTCGCCGCCGAACCTCGGCTGCTGCTCGAAGACCGATCCGTGGGTCACCGCGACCGCGCCCGAAGAGATGTCGTGGTCGTGCCAGCCGGTGTCGTCGACGGTGTTCCAGCACAGCAGCCAGACGTCGATGTCCTTGTCCCGATAGAGCGAGACGTAGTGGCGACCACCGGTGTCGTGGCGCACGAGGTGCTCCCACCGCTCGGGGTGTGCGGCGAGCTCGTCGACCCAGGCACGGAGCTCGCCAGGCGTGAGCGTACGTCCCGGCAGACCGGGCAGTTCCGCGGCGCCCAGAACGGTGTCCGCGATCGGTTCGGTGATGGTCATCGGTCTCCTCCGGTGAGCAGGTGGTGCGGGTTGGCGACGAAGATCGCCTGGCTCAGGGCCTCGCCGAGGCCGGACTGATTGCCTCGGGCTCCGCTTCGGCCGAAATCGGTCGGCTCGGCGTAGGGCCGGTCCGAGCCGTTCACCAGTGGGTCCACGCCGACCACGCGCGACATCGCATCGATCGCCTGGGTGCCGTACGACGAGGTCTCGTAGTAGACGTGCCGGTCGATCGCACCGAGGTCCCCGCCGCGTTGTGCGAGGCGCTCGTGGTGGAGCGGCGCGAGTCCGGCCAGCCCCACGAACGCGATCCGCAGGGTCGGCAACAGCGACCGCCCGGCGACGTGCCAGGAGTGCCACGCGGCGCTCTGCTGGGCGACGTACGAGGTGAGGGCGGGCCACCATCCGGGCACGTCGCCCGCTGGGCCCGGGTCGGCGGGTCCCGGGTGCACGAGGACTGGCAGGTCGGCCTGCTGGGCCGTGGCGAGGACCGGAGCCAGGGTCTCGAGCGCGGACGGGGTGGCCAGGGCGGTCGCCGGGACCTGGAGGCCGTGGACGCGGTCGTGCGCGAGGGTCTTCGCGAGGCCGTCGAGGTCCGGTTCGACGAGCGCGGGCGCAGCCCACAGCCCGTAGTCGGCGGGCAGGTCGTCGGCGAAGCCGTGCCAGGCGTCGAGCAGCCCGTGCGCCTCGGTCGGGGCGAGCGACTCGATCCCCAGCGGGCTGGAGAGCGACAGCAGGACGAGCCCGTCCTCCTTCGCCGCGCGACGGGTGAGGTCGTGATCACCCGGGTCGACCGAGTAGGGCGGCTCTCCGTCGAGGTGGAGCACCCAGCCGTCGAGGTACGGAGGCTGCCGCCGGCGGCGCAGCTCCTCGACCAGCCCCGGCGGCCACAGGTGCTGGTGGACGTCGACCTGGCGCTTCATGCGCTAAGTCAATAGGTTTAGTTGTGATTAAGCAAGCCTGCCCGCCGGTGAGGCACGATTGCGGGATGACCGACACGAACACCCAGATCCTGCTCCGCGCTCGCCCGGTCGGCGAGCCGACCGCCGAGGACTTCTCGATCGTCACCTCCGAGGTGCCGACGCCCGCGGAGGGCGAGGTGCTGCTGCGTACGAAATTCCTCTCGCTCGACCCCTACATGCGCGGCCGGATGAGCGATGCGCCGTCGTACGCCGCGCCGACCGCCCTGGGCGACGTGCTGCCCGGCGCCACGGTGGCTGAGGTGGTGGAGTCGAAAGACCCGTCGCGGCAGGTGGGCGACGTGGTGCTGACGTACGGAGGCTGGCAGGCGTTCTCCGTTGCGCCGGCCAAGCACACCCGTCCCCTCGACCCGTCCCTCGCACCGGTCTCCACCGCACTCGGCGTGCTGGGGATGCCGGGGTTCACGGCGTACGCGGGGTTGACCCAGATCGGGCAGCCGAAGCCGGGCGAGACCGTCGTGGTGGCGGCGGCGACCGGTCCGGTCGGTGCCACGGTCGGCCAGATCGCGAAGATCCTCGGCTGCCGCGCCGTGGGGATCGCCGGTGGGCCGGAGAAGGTCGCGCATCTGAACGAGCTCGGCTTCGACTCCGCCCTCGACCACCGCGCGCCCGACTTCAAGGAGCAGCTGAAGGCGGCTGTCCCCGACGGGATCGACGTCTACTTCGAGAACGTCGGCGGACACGTCTGGAACGCGGTTCTGCCGCGGCTCAACAAGTTCGCCCGGGTTCCGGTTTGCGGGATCGTTGCGCACTACAACGACACCGCCGCGCCCGAGGGTCCCGACCGGGCACCCGGTCTGATGCGGCACGTGCTCAACAAGTCCCTGCTGATCAGGGGTTTCATCCAGACCGAGTTCGTGCGCGACCACGAGCAGACCTTCCTCACCGAGGCGACCGGCTGGCTGGCCGAGGGCAAGCTCCGCTATCGCGAGGACATCACCGAGGGGCTACAGAATGCGCCCGCTGCGTTCAACCGGATGCTCCGGGGTCAGAACTTCGGCAAGACGGTGATCAAGGTCAGCTGAACCGGACCGCTACGACGACGAGGCGGTCGGGGACTCCGCGACCGTCTCGTCGGGCGCGGTGGTTCCGTCCTCCGCTGTGGGCGCCTTGAGGTTGGGGAACTCCGGGGTGCCGTAGAGGGTGCGGAGGTGGTCCCTGATCGTGATGGGCTCGGGCATGGTCGTCCCAGGCTCGAATGTGGCGATGCAGTTGGCGATCACCGCGTCGTAGGTGACCTTGTCATCCAACTCGAACGTCTCTCCGTAGACCGCGATCGTCGCCACCTTGCAGGGCTCCGCGAGCGTCGCCGCCGTTGCGGCGTCGGTGGGAGTCGGGGTGGGAGTCGGGGTGGGAGTCGGGGTAGGAGTCGGCGTGGGGGTCGGGGTGGGCGTCGGAGTGGGCGTCGTGGTGGGGTCGCCCGGCTCGCTGGTCTCGCCGTTGCCGGGATCCGTGGTGGGCTCGGAGGTCGGGTCCGTGGTGGGTTCCGTCGACGGGTCGGGCTCGTTGTCGCCCGAGTCCGCAGGAACCGGAGTCTTGGTGGCGCCGTCGGACTTGTCGTCCGACTTCGGCGCGACGGTGTTCGAGGTGCGCGGGAGGGCGGAGACGGTGGTCCTCATCGAGGAGGGGGACCCGCCGTCCACGCTCGGTGAGCCCGGGAACTCGCCGTTGCGGTACTGGTCGGCGATCTTCAGCACTGCCTCGACGTACGTATCGCTCTGGTTGTAGCGGTAGACCGCGGACTGGGCGCCGGAGTCGGTGCTGACGTCATCGGTGCCGGCGCACAGGTAGGCCGCGGTGGCGATGGCAGCATCGTCGACGTCTTGCGGGTCGCGGCGGTTGTCGCCGTCACCGTCGGTGCCCACGACCGTCCAGGTGGAGGGGATGAACTGCATCGGGCCGACCGCGTGGTCGTAGACCGTGTCGTGGTCGTAGAGGCCGTTGTCGGTGTCGCGGATCGCCGCGAAGTTGCCGGCGCCGTTGAGCTGCGGGCCGATGATCGCGGGGAGGGCGAGGCCGTTGGAGTTGAGCTCGCTGCCGCCGAAGCGACCGTGGTTGCTCTCGACCATGCCGATCGCGGCGACGAGCGCCCAGTCGATGCGGCAGGCGGCGTCGGCGTCGTTGAGCACGGTGGCCGAGCGCTGGTAGGCAGCCAGGGCGACCGGCGGGATCGCCAGCTCCTCGGCGTTGGAGGCCAGCCTCACTGCGTCGGTCGGGGTCAGGTTCTTCACGCCACCCAGGCCGTTGGAGATGCCGAGGGGGTCCTGAAGAGCGCCCGGATCGGGAAGCTCAGGCTGCTGATGACCGGTGTCGAGGCGTGCCTCGTTCGGGGCCAGGACCGCGAAGGCAGCGGTCAGCGCGACGGCGGCAACGGCCCGAGGCCCGATGCTGGTCAGCGCCGCTGTACTGATGCTTCTGGCCCAGAATTTTCGGGGTGCTTTGGTCATGCCGGTCTCACCTCTTCCACGCGTGGGGTACGTGTCCGTCCCTTGAGCCTACCCAGGTATTCCCGATCGGCGCCCTGCAATTAGAAATCCCCCCACGTTGGTGAAGAACGGCAACGGTCGGGCCACCTGACGTTGGGCTGGTGTTCCCCGGCTCGCCGCCTGGTCTCACCTTGCGCCTGTCACCGTGGTCGACATGACTGAACGGACTCGTCTGTGGATGGTTCCGCTGATCGCGGCCGCGGGTTGGGGCGTTGGTTTCCTTCCCCAGCTCGTCCGGCCGCAGCCGCTTCTGCTCGCCCCGATGGTCGCCGAGCTGGTCTCGTTCACACTGCTCGCCGCGGCGCTCGGTGGGCTCGCGGCCGGGCTGCGCCCGGACCGCCGGCTGCTCAGCGCGGTGCTCGCCGGCGCCGGTGTCGTGGCCGCTGCCTTCCTGGGGCTGATGTTCGCCGCGGGACCGGCGGCGACCAACGCGTCGATGCTGACCCATCTGATCGTCATCGCCGCGATCACGACGGTCGCCGGTCTCGCCGCTGGGATCGCCGCGAGCCTCGGGCCGTGCGTGCTGCGGGCACCGATGCTGGCCGCGCCGGCGGTCTGCGTACCTCTCTGGCTCGACGGGATGCTCCCCGGCGAGCTGCCGTCGTCGGTCATCGACGCGCTGCTGGCGGCCGCCCTGGTGACCGTGCTCGTGACGTCCGTACGCCGTGCCGTCGATGTCGTCGCCTGGGTGCCCGCCTGGATCCTGGGCTGGGCGATGCAGACGCTGCTGACGGTGCTGGTGGCCATCGGCGTACTCATCCAGGAGGGCCGTTCGGTCGACGCCGGCCTGCTCTCCTCACACCTGGTCTACTTCCATGAGCGCTGGAACGAACCCGCGGTGCACTACCCCGCCGGATGGGCGCTCGCCGGCGTCCTGGCACTGGCGCTGGTGGCGTGGAGGCTGCGTGACACCCTTCGGGTGTGAAACGTACTCTCATCACCGGAGGCACCCGCGGGATCGGTGCCGCTGTCGCTCGTCTGCTGGCCGCTGACGGCCACTCGCTCGTGCTCGGATATCTGTCCGACGAACCTGCTGCTGTCGCGACGCGCGACGAGATCCGCGCGCTCGGGGTCTCCTGCGAGATCGTGGCCGCGGACATCACCACCGACGCCGGGATCGCCTCGCTCTTCGAGGCCGCCGGCCCCGTCACTGGCGTGGTCAACAACGCCGGCGCGACCTACCGCTACGCGCCCCTCGTCGACACCCCGCCCGACGAGATCCGGAAGACGTACGCCGTCAACCTGGTCGGTCCCACGCTGGTCGCCCGCGCGGCGGTGTCGGCGCTCGCCGAGGGTGGCGTGATCGTCAACATCTCCTCCGGCGCCGCCACGCTGGGATCACCGGGGGAGTACGTCCACTACGCCGCCGCGAAGGCCGGGATCGACGCGCTCACCAAGGGCCTCGGGCTTGAGGTCGCCTCGCTCGGCATCCGGGTCGTCGCGGTCGCCCCCGGGCTCACCGAGACCGACATGCACGCCAACACCGGCGACCCCGGCCGGATCGCCCGGATGGCGCCCCAGATCCCGATCGGCCGCGCGTCCTCACCCGACGAGGTCGCCGAGGCTGTCGCCTGGCTGATGAGCGAGAAGGCCGGGTACGTCACCGCGACGACGCTGCGGGTGACCGGCGGGCGGTGATGTCGGCGCGGCGACCCGCGGCCTCCGTCGGGTGCGGTCGGCTCGAGGTCGTGCCGTTCTAGGACCGCGTACGCCTGCGAGGTAACGGTTTTCGGCGCCGTGTCGTGCGCCCGCGCGGTTGACCGATGGACAACAATCTCCTCATGAGGCCCCAGGTCGTCGCGCATCGCGGCGCCAGTCATGAGATCGCGGAGCACACCCTCGCTGCGTACGTCGCCGCCCTGGATGCGGGCGCGGACGCCTTGGAGTGCGACGTACGCCTGACCATGGACGGGCATCTCGTCTGCGTCCACGACCGGCACCTGCGCCGTATCGGTGCGCGGGGGCTGGTCTCGGAGATGACCCTCGGCGAGCTGCAGGCGATCGACTTCGCGGCCTGGAAGAACGGGTTCTGGGACGGGGAGGACGAGCCGCCGGACCGGGACATGCGGGGCGTGCTCACGCTGCACCGGCTGCTGCGGGTCGTGCGGGACTACGGCCGGCACGTCGAGATGGCGATCGAGACCAAGCACCCGACGCGCTACGGCGGGCTGACCGAGGGCCGTCTGGTCGACGTGCTCAACGACTTCGGCTGGGCAGGTCCGGGCAGTCCGGTGCGGGTGATGAGCTTCTCCTTCACGGCGCTGCAGCGGGTGGAGCGGCTGGCGCCGGGCGTACCTCTGGTCCAGCTCATCGACCGCGCCGCCAACTGGTCGCTCCTGCGGCACGCGATCGGTGAGGACTGGTGGCTCGGAGCCAGCATCGAGATGCTCACCGCCCACCCGAGGCTCGGGCGGCGGCTGGCGTCGAAGGGCCGCAACCTCCACGTCTACACCGTCAACACCGAGGAGCAGCTCAAGCTCTGCCTCGACCTCGGCGTCAACGCGGTCATCACCGACCGGCCGGGGTTCATGCTGGAGGTGCTCGGCCGCTGAGGCGCGTTGCCTGGCGCGCGTGCCAGGCAGGTTAGGGTTTGGCCGTGGCCAAGAAGTCCCGAGTCAAGAACCGTCAGGCGGCTGCGGCCCCGACGGACGGTCCCAACCCGCGCGCGGCGTGCCCGTGTGGGTCCGGCAAGCGCTACAAGGCGTGCCACGGTGCTGCCGGCGGCGCGTTCGTGGGGCGCCCGTTCGAGGGCCTGCCCGGCGAGTGCGACCTGGTCGCGCTGCGCGAGCTGGTGCCCTCGGCGACGGTGTCGCTGACGGTGAAGGGCTTCGAGTCGACCCCCGTCACGCTGGGGACCTTGCTGCCCGGCGCCGCGCCGGCGATGTCGCGCGACTCGGGCGAGGTCTGGGCCGGGCTGCAGGTCCAGCACAACTACGGCGACGTCTCGCGCGACGTGGCCGCGGCGCTGCTGCAGGCGCTGGAGAGCCGCGCCGCCGGTGAGTCCGGCATCTTCGGCCTGACCACCGCGCCCGGCCCCGGGCCGCGGCTGCAGGACCTGGTGACCAACTCGTCTCTGGACGTCACCGTCCACGAGGGCTTCGACTGGTGGCTCGCCGACGTCGAGGACAAGGGCGACTTCGAGCACGCGCTCGAGCACGCCAACGAGTCGGTGCTGCCGACGCTGCGACTGGCGTCGGTCGAGGCTGCGTACTGGACCTCGGTCGGCTCCAAGGAGCACCTCCGCTGGGTGATGCCCGAGCCCGAGGACGCCCTGTTGACCGCGCTCGCGCGGCTGCACGTGACCGGCGACGACGTGATCGTCCCCGACGCCCGTTTCGTCGGCATGTTCCGTGCCCACGGCCTGCTCGCCCCCGTCTGGGACCTGCCGGTCGGCACCGGCGCGGAGGCGCTCGAGGAGCCGGTGGTGGCGTTCAAGAAGCTGCTCGACGAGGCCCTCGCCGACGACTCCGAGATCACCCCCGAGGTGCGCTCGGCTCGCGCCGGGCTCGCCAACCGACAGGTCACCATCCGCTGACCCCGTTGGTTGAGCCCGCGAGCGCTAGCGAGCGGTGTCGAAACCAACACGGTCCTTTCGGCGACCGATTCGACCGTGTTGGTCTCGACACGCCTCCGCCTAGCGGCTCCGGCGGCTCGACCAGCGTTGTTACTGCTCCACCGGCAACCAGAGCTCGCACGAGGCGTACGTCTCGGTGAGCTCGAGGTAGCGCAGGATCGACGGGCCGGGGCGGAGCCGCCACGGGTTCGACGGGAACCAGTCGGTGGCGGTGGCCGCCCAGAGCCGCTGCAGCGTCTCCGGGTGCGGGCCGCTGGAGGCGAAGACCGCCCAGGAGCCCGCCGGCACGGTGATGGTGTCGAGGCCGTCGGGCACTGCGGCCGACGGCGTGACCGCGACCCCGTGCAGGTAGGTGATCATCGTCCCCTCCGGCGCATCGGGCGACGGGGAGTCGGTGACGGCGAGGATGCCGCGCGGATCGGTGTCGTTGAGCTCCTTGAGCCGAACATGCTCCTCAGGCGCGAGAGAGGCGATGTGTGCCTGGATGTGCGGGTTCACGCCCTCGTAGATCAGCGGGACCTTGGTGGCGTGGCCGACCAGGCGCAGCTCGGGCATGTCGTTGATGGTGACGTCCATCGGGGTGCTCCCTTCGACGCTCAGGCGGAACCTGAGCGTGGGTTGTGTGCGTAGCGGACCACCGGATCGGCGTACGTCGGCCGGAGCCGAACCGTGCACGGCACGGAACGCGCGCCCGAACGCCTCGGTCGAGCCGTAGCCGTAGCGCACCGCGACCTCGAGGAGGTCAGGGGCGCCGGCCACCAGGTCGGCCGCTGCCAGGGTCATCCGGCGGCGGCGTACGTATTCGGACAGGGGCATCCCGGCCAGCGCCGAGAACATCCGGCGCAGGTGGTACTCGGTGGTGCCGTGGTCGCGTGCGACCCGAGCCACGTCCACCTCGCCGGTCAACTCTGCCTCGACCAGGTCGACCAGGGTGTTGAGCGTGCCGATCATTTGGTCCTCCTTTCGCCATCAAGCCTCGCCGGGGAGCAACCCCTGGCGCCCGACTTTCCTGGCCCGGTTCAGTCGGACCGTGAACGCAGCCGGAACGCCTGCAGGCGGGAGTAGCCCTTGACGCTCGTACGCCGCATCTTCTCGACCTGGAAGCCGTCGACGTCCTCGAGCGCGGCGGCGGCGTTCTCGTCGATGACCACCGACGAGGGCCGGGCCACGGTCGTGAGGCGGGCGGCGATGTTGACCGTCGGACCGAAGACGTCGCCGAGCCGGAGCACCACATCGCCGTAGGATATCCCGGCTCTGACGTGCGGAAACGCGCTGTCGCGATCCTCCCCGAGGGCGGCCAGGTCCAGCGCGGTCTGGGCAGCGGCGGCGACGTCCTCGAAGGTGAAGAACACCCCGTCGCCGAGATACTTGATCACCCGTCCGCCGTGCTCGACGACGACGTCGGAGCAGGTGTCTTCGAACTCCTCGACCCAGTCGACCAGCTCCTTGTCGCTGAGCCGCTTGGAGCGGGAGGTGTAGCCGACGATGTCGAGGAAGCCGACCGCCAGCGGCACCGCCGAGGCGTCCGCGACGGTGAGCATCCGGCGGGCCGCGCTGACCAGGTGGCGGCGCCAGACGTAGTCCTGCAGCGACTCGACGAGCGGCAGTACCTGCGCGGTCAGGGCGACCAGGTCGTCGACCTCGTCGCCACCCCGCTCCCGGGCGACCTCGGCCAGCAGCGACGTCTGCCACTCGGCCAGGCGCGCGTAGGACCGTCCCCAGGTCCGCACGAGCGCCGCCTGCCGGTCCTCGCTGAGCACCCCGAGGCGTACGAGCTCCTGCGTCATCCGCAGCGCCTCGACATCGGCGTCGGTGAAGGCGATCTCGTCCTCGCCCGCATGCGGGAAGCCGAGGTGGTGCCAGAGGTCCTCGGTGACCGACATGGGTACGCCGGCGGCATCCGCCACCTCGACCCGGGTCAGCGTGGGCGTCTGGCCGAGGACGAAGGACTCGACCACGGCGAGCGCCTCGGCCAGCTCGATGTCGGCCTCACGGCTACGTCCCTGGCCGAGGCCCTCGTCAGCCTGTTCGTCGAGCGTCAGGAGCCGAACCTGTCCTTGGCGACCTTCTCCAGCGCCCTCGCGAACGTCGGCATCTCGACGGACAGCTGCTGCAGCTTGTCGGAGCTGAGGTGGATCAGGTCGAGCGGGGTGAGGGCGACGATGGAGGCCGTGCGCAGCGAGCCCCTCATGATCGCCGCCTCGCCGATGATGTCACCGGGACCGCACTGGGCGATCTCCTCCTTGTCCCGGCGGACCGAGACGGTGCCGTCGAGGATGATGTAGGCCTTGTCCGGCGGGGTGTCCTCCCAGATCGGCGACCAGCCCTCCGGCAGGTGCACGCGGGTGCCGGTGGCGCTGATGTGCGCGATCTCCTTGGGCGTGAACATGGAGAAGAACGACTCGGTCACGAGGGTTTCCTTCGGGGTCGGCTGTGGGGTGGCTGCCGCTATGTGACGGCAGTTACAGAGATCAACGATGTTCGTCTACAGGGGTTACCCGCGGGTGTAGTCGCCTATGCGGGCAGCGGGTCGCGCGCGATCGGGCAGCTCATGCATCGCGGGCCGCCGCGGCCGGAGCCCAGCTCGGAGCCGGCGATCGCGATGACCTCGATGCCGGCGGCCTCCAGGGCCCCGTTGGTCTGCGTGTTGCGCTCGTAGGCCACGACCACGCCCGGCGCCAGTGCCAGGGTGTTGTTGCCGTCGTCCCACTGCTCGCGCTCGGCGGCCACCGGGTCGAGTCCGGTGTCGATGTGGTGGAGCTTGTTGATGCCCATGGCCTCGGCGGCGACCTCGAGGAACGGGCGCGGGGCCGCGATGTTCAGCTGGCCGTCGTCGCCCGCGGGGGTCACTGCGTACGCCACCAGCGAGTCGACCGCGTTCGGGTAGATCACCATCTTGTCGGTGTTCACCAGCGTGGCGATCGTGTCCAGGTGCATCGTCGCGCGCTCCTGCGCGATCGGCACCGCGAGCACGGTGTGGGCGAGCTCCTCGGCGAAGACCTGGCGAGCGAGCCGCTCGGCGCCGGCGGGCGTGGTGCGCTCGCCGACCCCGACCGCGACGACACCGGGAGCCAGGAGGAGTACGTCCCCACCCTCGACGTGCTCCAGGTGGGCGCCGTGCAGCCGCGGGCTGGCGCTGAAGCGCGGGTGGAACTGGTAGATCAGCTCGGTGAGCGCGGTCTCGCGCTTGCGAGCCGGCATCGCCAGCGAGGTGACCGTGGCCCGATCACGGATCCACACCGACGAGTCGCGGGTGAAGAGCAGGTTGGGGAGCGGGTCGATCAGGAAGTCGTCGTGGGCGAGCAGGCTGGTGACCAGACCGTGGCCGCCGCGTACCTCGTCGTTGCGGATACCGGCGGTCAGGTGGTCGGTCAGCTCGGCCGGTCCGGCGTCGGCGAGGGCACCGCTCAGGTAGTCGCGCAGGGTGTCCCCGAGGGTCAGCGAGCCGAGCACGTTCTCGAGCGCCAGGTTCCGCGCCTCGGGCACCTCGAGGGTCTCGGTGAGCAGGTCGGTCAGGTAGAGAACCTCGACGTCGCGATCCCGCAGTGCGGCCGCGAAGGCGTCGTGCTCGTCCTGTGCGCGCTTCACCCACGGAATGCCGTCGAAGAGCAGCTTGTCGTTGTTGCGCGGCGTCAGCCGGGTCAGCTCCCGGCCGGGCCGGTGGAGCATTACCGTACGCAGTCGTCCGACCTCGCTGTCGGCGCCAAGTTCAACCATGCCGGGCAGCCTAGGCGAACGCCGCTCAGGCGAACACCTCGACCAACGTCAGGATGCCCAGGACGAGGCAGACGACGGCTCCGACGTAGTGCAGGACGTGCAGCTTGATGAACCGGAGCAACGTACGTCCCAGCAGCACCGCCAGCCCCGACACCGCCAGCAACGCGGCCCACGAGCCGATGAAGACCGAGACCGGGTCGTGGTAGCGCGCCACCAGCGAGACGCTCAGCAGCTGGGAGAGGTCTCCCCACTCGGCCGCGAAGAGGACCATGAAGCTGGCCAGGACCTGGCGGAAGCCGCGCACGTCCTTGGCCTTCTCGGCGAACTCGCTGCCGTCGTCCTCGGACGCGGTGCCGTGGTGGCGGCGCCCCTCGATGAACAGGAACACCGCGCCGCCCAGGAAGAGCAGGGCCGCGACGATGTGGATCAGGTCGGTCGGGAGGAGCGTCGCCACCCCGCCGATCGCCACCGCGATGAGCGTCTGGACCGCGAACGCCGCGCCCACACCGAGCCACACGAAGATCGGCCGATACTTCGTCGACAGCACCAGCGTCGCCAGGAACGTCTTGTCCGGGAGCTCGACGACGAAGATCGCGGCGAAGGCCAGCGCGACGACGGTGATGTCCATCAGGGTTCCGTTCCAGTTTCTTTACGTCCGGCCCTTATCGTCGCACCCGGCCATGTCGGTCGAGCGAGGGCGGCGGCCTTGGCCTCGGCGAGTACGTCGATCGCCGGGCGATCGAGCGCGGCGGCGGCGCGGGCGACGTCGTCCCACTCGGGCTGCAGGTTGACGACCCCGTCATCGAGGCGGGCGGCCTTGACCGCGATTGGATGTCCGTCGACGGTCACGGTCAGCATCTCGCGGGGCAGGGCGTGCTTGACGACCTCGTGCTCGCGTACGCCGATCGTCGATGTCTCCCGGAAGAACACCCGCCGGACAGCCTCGGCGGCATCGGGACGGGTGAGCGCGTGGAGCGTGTAGGCCGGTCGGCCCTTCTTCATCAGGATCGGCGTGACCCAGGCGTCGTTCGCGCCGGCCGCCAGAAGGGCGTCGAGAGCCCCGGGGATCAGTCGTGGCTCGAGATCGTCGAGGTTCGCCTCGATGACGATCTCGGTCGGCGCATCCTCCCCCGGCCGCACCGCAGCGTCACCGACCAGCAGGCGCAGAGTGTTCGACCAGCCGTCCGGGTTTCTGCTGCCCGCGCCGACGCCGATCGCTCGGGTCGTCATCGGTGGCTGGTCGCCCCACGAGGTGGCGAGGGTGGCGAGGAGGGCAGCGCCGGTCGGCGTACACAGCTCCATCTCGGGATGCCCGGGAGGCCCCGCGAAGGAAGGTACGCCGGTGAGCAGCCGCGCCACGGCCGGCGGCGGCACCGGGAGGGTGCCGTGAGCCGCCCGGATCGAGCCCGACCCGACCGCGACGGGCGAGACCATGACCTCGCCGGCGCCCAGGTGCGCGAAGCCGGCGCAGACCCCGACGACGTCGGCGATCGCGTCCAGCGCTCCGACCTCGTGGAAGTGGACCGACTCGGGAGAGATCCCGTGAACGGCGCCCTCGGCCTCAGCCAGCCGCTCGAAGACCCGCAGCGCCAGATCACGCACGGCGCCGTCCAGTGCGGCGCCGTTCAGCAGCACGCGGACGTCGGTCCAGGTGCGGTGATGGACCGAGTCGGCGATCTCGACATGGCATCGGGTCGCGGCAAGCGCGCTACGGGTCACTTGCGACGCAGCGAGATCCACCGGCTCAGGAGCGACCGCATCCACCGCCGAGGCGATCACCGAGATGGGCACGCCAGCGCCGATGAGTGCGCCGAGCAGCATGTCCCCCGAGGCTCCGGAGGACGCGTCGACCCAGACGACGCTCATCGAGCCCGCCGTGCGATCCGGGCCGCCGCGACGCCGGCACCATAGCCGTTGTCGATGTTGACCACGGTCACGCCCGGGGCACACGAGTTGAGCATCGCCAGCAGCGCGGCGAGCCCACCGAAGGAGGCGCCGTAGCCGACCGACGTCGGCACCCCGATCATCGGCACTCCCACCAGCCCGCCGACCACGGACGGCAGGGCACCTTCCATACCCGCGACGACGATCAGGCAGTCGGCGTCCTCGAGCCGATCGCGTACGGCCATCAGGCGGTGGATCCCGGCGACACCGACGTCGGTGATCCGCTCGACCCCGGCGCCATGGACCCGACAGGCGAGCGCGGCCTCGGCCGCGACCGGCCCGTCGGAGGTCCCGGCGGCCACGACGCACACCCGGCCGTGCGGGGTCGGCAGCGGCCCGAGCGTGACCGCACGGGCCTCGGCATCGTGGACCGCCGATGGCAGATCGGCCGCTACCCGGGCGGCCGCCTCGGCGGAGACCCGGGTGGCCAGGACCGCGCGCGAGGGATGAGCCTCGTGCAGCCGGCGAAGGATCGCGACGACCTGGTCGGGGGTCTTGCCGTCGGCATACACGACCTCGGGGTCACCGGTGCGGCGCTCCCGGTCGAGATCGACGCGGGCGAACCCGAGGTCAGCGGTCGGCTCGTCCGCCATCGCTCAGAACCGCGCCGGGTCGGCGGGGTAGACCCCGAGCAGCTTCACGTCGGTGGTGAAGAAGGCCAGCTCCTCCAGGGCCCGCTTCAGCCCCGGCTGGTCCGGGTGCCCGTCGACCTCGGCGAGGAACTGCGTGGCGGTGAACTTGCCATCCACCATGTAGGACTCCAGCTTGGTCATGTTGACGCCGTTGGTCGCGAAGCCGCCGAGCGCCTTGTAGAGGGCCGCCGGGAGGTTGCGTACGTTGAAGATGAACGAGGTCACCACCGGACCCGCGTCGGCGGGAGCCTGGATGAAGTCCGGCGAGAGCACCACGAAGCGGGTGGTGTTGTGGTCGGCGTCCTCGATGTCGGTGGCGAGCACGTCCAGCCCGTAGATCGAGGCGGCCAGCGGCGGAGAGATCGCGGCCATCGACGGGTCGCCGGCCTCGATCACCTCGCGCGCGGCACCGGCGGTGTCACCGGAGACGACAGGCGTGAAGCCGTGCTCCCGGATGATGTTGCGGCACTGACCGAGGGCGTGGACGTGGGAGTGGACCGTACGGATGCCGTCGAGATGAGCGCCCGGGAGGCCGAGCAGGTGGAACCGGATCCGCAGGTAGTGCTCGGCGATGATGTGCAGGTTGGACTCGGGGAGGAAGTGGTGGATGTCGGCCACTCGCCCGGCCAGCGAGTTGTCGATCGGGATCATCGCCAGCGACGCCTCACCTGCCTCGACGGTCGCAAAGACGTCCTCGAACGAAGCACACGGCACCGACTCCAGCTCGGGGTAGTGCCGCTGGCACACCATGTGTGAGTTGGACCCTGGTTCGCCCTGATAGGCGATGCGATGTGGCTCGGACACAACGACAGTCTAGATTCGCCCGATGTGGTCGCTCTTGCAATTCTCAGTCTGCTGACAGCAATCGCCGCTCTGGTCTTCGCCGGAGCGGCCTGGCAGAAGACGAAGGACGTACGTCGCCCCGACCCTGCAGCCGTCGAGTCGCTGCCGACCGACGTCGCCGGTCTGCGCGCCGAGGTCGCGGCCCTGCGCGCTGAGTCCGCGATGAACCTGCGCCATCTCGCGGTGGTGCGCTTCGACGCCTTCGGGGACGCCGGTGGCCACCTGAGCTGGTGTCTTGCGCTGCTCGACGACAACGGCGACGGGGTCGTGCTCACCTCGATCCACGGCCGCACCGAGGCCAGGTCGTACGCGAAGAGCATCAGCGCCTGGAAGTCGTCGCAGCTGATGTCGCCCGAGGAGACCGAGGCCGTGCAGCAGGCGAAGCCCAGGAGCTGATCCGGCTGATCCGGGCGGAAAACGACGCCGGCACGCTCGGGCGTGGCGGGGGAACCGTTCCGAGCGTGCCGGTTTTCAAACCCGGGCTGCGGGTGGGACGGCCCGGGAGTCGACCACTGGTCGCGGGGGATTTCCGACCAGTGTGTGGGTCTTGCCACGTCGCCGGCCGAAGTCAGGCTTGAGCCCGGTCGAAGACGACGACTCGGCGCACGCCGAGTCGCGTTAGACACCTTATGAACATTTACTTGTCAACAAGACATCTGAGTCGGCGAGTCGCCCCGGATCGAGATGAGAATCGACGCCAAACGCTCTGAAAACACGCGGAAACCGGGACTTTAGGCCCTGATTCTCGGGACGTTCGGCTCCACTGCGTGTCGTCCAATTCGGGACCGAATCGGGACCGGTCCTCAGCGTGGCACGCGAACGAGCAGACGCCCGGGAAGGCACTGCATGCGCAGCTCGCGACCATCGGAGATGGTGTCGCCGTCGAGTTGGCGCGGCTGGTCGTGGTTGGTCCGGATCACGACGCTGGCACCGGTCATCCGGTTGACCAGATTGTCGGTGCGCGGCCGTTTGCTCATCACCCGGACCGCGAGCGGGACCCAGGACCAGAACCGCTGCGGATAGAGCAACACGACGTCGATGAGGCCGTCGTCGAGCGCGGCCGCCGGCAGCAGCGGCATGTTCGCCTGGAGGTAGCCGACGTTGCCGACCACGACCGTACGCGCCCGGTGCCTGGTGAATTCGCCATCGTCGACGGAGATCTCCAGCCGCATCGCCGGGAACATCAGGCTCTTGAAGGCGGAGAGGACGTACGCCATCCAGCCGATCCGCTTCTTGATGTCCTCGTTGACGCCGCTCATGATCGCGGCGTCGAACCCCATCCCAGCCATGACGAGGAAGTTGGTGTCCTCGAGGTTGTCGCCGGAGACCTCGACGAGGTCGATGGCCTGGTCCTGCCCGGTGAGCGCGACGTCGATCGCGGCGCGGATGTAGAGCGGGATCGACAGGTTGCGGGCCAGAAGGTTGCCGGTGCCGCCGGGGACGATCCCCACAGCGATGCCGGTGCCGGCCAGGGCGGAGCAGACCTCGCGTACGGTGCCGTCGCCGCCGCAGACGAGGACCAGATCGGCGCCCTCTGCCTGGGCCGCTAGCGCCATCCCCTTGCCCGGGTCGTCGACCGTGGTCAGGTACCAGGTCGGCGTCTTCCAGCCGGACTCCTTGGCCATCGTGTTGACCATCGTCTTGAAGTGCTCGACCGACTCGACCTTGATCGGGTTGAGGACGACCGCGATCTTCCGGTTGCCGCGCACCGAGTCGACGAGCGGCCGGCGCCCGATCGCGTGCGAGGCGGGCAGCGGTGTGTAGAGAGCCATGCCGAGGAAGACGGCGCCCGCGGCGAAGAAGAGCCCACCGATCACGTCGGAGGGGTAGTGGCGTCCGAGGAAGACCCGGTCGGCAGCGACGAGCACGACCAGCAGGATGAGGCCGGTGTAGGCCAGGCGGCGGATGCCGCGGCGGCGTACGAACATCGTCACGACCACCGCGATCACGCCTGCCAGCACCGCGATCCCGGTCGCATGACCGGACGGGTACGCCGGTGACTCGTGGAACCACGACGCCAGCTGCCACGCGGGCCGGTCCCGGTCGACGAGCAGCACCACCGCGCGGCGTACGACCAGCGTGACCACCACTACGCCGAACACGTAGACGGCGGCGCGCATGTAGGTCCGGAACAGTCCCGCGGCGACCAGGAGGGCGACGCCAACAGCGAGATACCACTCGGTGCTCACCTCGACGATGTGCCAGAAATCGAGCATCCAGCTGTTCTCCGCGGTCACCTCCGTCGCGTCCCAGCCGAGCTCGTCGATCGTCGAGACCGGCGGCCACCCGTTGATCCCCGCGATCCCGATCAGGGCGCACAGAGCGAACAGCGAAGCCGCCCAGAGCAGCAGGGCACGGCGCGAAAGGTCAAGCACGGTGAGTCAGTATGCGCGATACGTCTTCCACACAGTGAATGAACGGGCTGGACAAAAGCCGAGGCAGTGGCCGGAGGAAAGCGCTATCGTGCGCTTTCCGCGCATGATTCGGGTCGGCGCCGGCACCCCTCGGTCCCTCGTCGTTGTGAGGTCTCTCTCATGCGCTCTCGCGCCTCCTCGTACGCCCTCCTCGGGCTCTTGTCCGTCCCCGCCGTCGCCCTCGGCGTCGGCGGCCTCCTCGCCGGCTCCGCGGCCGCGGCAGAAGGTGAGTGTGGCGGCAAGCCCGTCACCGTCGACCTGAGCGTCGAGGGTCAGGCACCCACTGAGGGCGACGACGTGATCTTCGTCCCGGCGGCTGTCTCCGTCGATGCCTTGGGCGGAAACGACACGATCTGTGTTCTGGGCGAGGGCACTGCGGACATCGTCGGAGGACTGGGCGACGACACGATCCATGTCCGCTATGGCAACCGTGTCAACGCGGGCGCCGGCAACGACACGATGAGCGGCGACTTCTACACGCTCGACGCAGGTCCTGGAAATGACACGATCCACGCTGGCAAACAACCAGGGCCCGCCTTCCTCGCGGCCAAGGGAGGTGACGGCGACGACACTTTCCATGCGGGATCCACGCGAAGCGCCTTCAACGGGCAGAACGGTGTCGACACGTTCTTCGGAGGTCCTGCCGACGACTACGCGGCCGGCGGTGCCGGAGATGACCGGCTCCATGGTGCCGAGGGAGGCGATTCCCTCCAGGGCGACGGCGGTGCGGACCTCGTCGAGGGCGGTGTCGGTGACGACGACCTGAGGGGCGGGGCGGACGCCGACACTCTGCTCGGAGGCGCCGGTGCGGACTACGTCACGGTGAAGGACGTGGACGCCGCTGGAGATGTCATCGACGCTGGTTCTGCTGACACCGCGGTGGACGAGCTCGACCTACGCCCTGACATCGACTTCACGTCGTCGGTGACCGGCGTCGAACTCGATATGGCGTCCGGCGCGACCAACTGGGGTGCGAGCATGGTCGGGTTCGAATCGGTGGTCGGCACCAAGCACGCCGACGCGATCATCGGCACCGACAGTGTCGACACGATCGATGGCGACGGCGGTGACGACGCCATCGACGGTGGCCTCGGTGACGACACCATCCAAGGCAACGTCGGCAACGACACCATCCGTGGTGGAGGCGGAGCCGACACCATCAAGGGCTACGACGGCAGTGACACGATCGGCGGTGGAGATGGAGACGACACCATCAACGACGGCCGAGGTGACGATGTGGTCCACGGAGATTCCGGTCACGACGTCATAGACGCCTACACCGGGCACGGCGGAGAAATCGAGGACAACCATCTCCACGGCGACGACGGGGACGACACGATCGTGGGCGCGTACTACGGCAACCAGCACGTTTTCGGGGGCGAGGGTGATGACGATCTGAGCGGCGGCGGGGCGTCAAGGGCGACCGTCGTAGGAGGTCCAGGCAACGACACGCTCGCGCTGGGTCGGGGAGGGTCCGAGGCGTACGGCGATGACGGAAACGACACCCTTCGTGCCTTGGAAGGTGGAACGCTCCACGGCGGGGACGGTAACGACGTGATGCACGGCAAGGCGAGTGGCTTCGTGGCGTACGGAGGGGCCGGAGACGACGCCATGTACGGCAGCGATGATTACAACACCATGGACGGTGGCGCCGGGAACGATCGGGTCGAGGGTGGTGACGGCACCTTCGGAGACGAGCTGGCCGGTGGCTCCGGCAACGACACGATCGTGGCTGGAGCGGGCCCCGACACCATCATCGGCGGGGACGGCGACGACCGGATTGACGCGGGCAGTGGTGACGACCGGGTCAACCCCGGTCGCCACAACGACACCGTTGTCGGCGGAGCGGGGTCCGACACGTTGTCCTATGCGGGGTCCGGAGGCGTCACGATTTCACTGGCGACCACCAGCTCTCAGAACACCGTTGGCTCTGGGACGGAGCGAGTCAGCCAGGTCGAGAATCTCAGCGGCTCCTCCTACGCTGATCGGCTCATCGGTAGCGCAGGCGCAAATGTGATCTCTGGTGGTGCGGGTGCGGACACGCTTGTTCCTGGTCTCGGGGACGACATCGCCGATGGTGGCTCCGGGTCGGACACGGTGACATATGGGAACGTCGATCGGGGCGTGCGCGTCACGCTGATGACATGGTCGCGTCAGGACACGGGCGCCGGCCGAGACGCAATCCGTGCTGTCGAGAACGTGACTGGCACCTCATATGCGGACCGACTCGTCGGCAGCGAGGGGCGCAACACCCTCGTCGGCGGATCCGGGAACGACATCATCCGACCGGGCTACGGTGACGACACCGTCGACGCCGGCAGCGGGGTCGACACCGTCAGCTACGAAGACATCGATCGTGGTGTGGGGGTCAACGTGTCCTTGGCGGCGACCTCTCGGCAGCGCACCAACGCCGGCTACGACAAGATCACCTCGTTCGAGAACGTCATCGGAACCACGCGCGCCGACGTCCTCAGGGGGAACGGGTCGGCCAACAAGCTCTTCGGCGACGCCGGTGGTGACAAGCTCTACGGCAGCGGCGGCGCCGACAAGCTCTACGGCGGCACCGGGACCGACTACGGCGACGGCGGATACGGGCGCGACAGCGCCTATTCCGTCGAGCGGCGCGTACGCATTCCGTAGCCCAGAGGTACGGGAGAGGTACGGGTTCGGGCGGCATCACCGGTTCGCGACACTGCCCCTTTCGAGTTCCGAGCACATGAGTCGAGAGGGATCCATACAGTGAAGACATCGGTGCGGTTGCGCATGGGCGGCCTGCTCGCGGCGGCAGCTGTGGCAACGGGCGGACTGGTCGCCGTGGACGCGGGTACGGCGCCTGCGGAGGCCGCGGTCAGCTGCACGATCAGCAGCCCGAAGACCGTACGTCCCGGCAACACCGGCAGCTGTGTGACGCTGCTCCAGAAGGTGCTCGGTGGGCTCAGGCCGGACGGTTCGTTCGGGTCCGCGACCACCGCCCGGGTGAAGGACTACCAGCGCGCGAAGGGGTTGTCGGCGGACGGCATCGTCGGGTCGCGTACGTGGTCGAAGATCAGGGCGGGCATGTCCGGTGCCGGCACGATCGTCTCCTCGAGCGCGACCGCGAACTGGTACGCCTGCGTCATCGTCCGCGGCGGCCAGTCGATCCGCTACACGGTCACCAACAAGCGCAGCACCGGGTGGCAGCAGGCCACGATCATCACCAGCGGCTCCCTGGCGAACCCGCTGATCCGTGGCTCGATCCCCAGCAAGGGCTCGCGCTCGACGGCGTCGAACCCCTCGGGCTTCCCGAAGTACTACGCGACCTCGGCCACCTACGTCACCTACACCGGCGGGACCTACTTCACCAACGACTCCTACGCCTACGACTTCCCCAACCGGACGGTCTACCGCTCGTGGCTGCGCCCGTGCGGCAAGACCAGCCCGGTCTACTGGTGACAAAAGAGTTCGCGACTGACCAGCCGTGACCATGTGGCTGCCGAGGCGGTCATAGTCCTCACCTCGCTGCGGCAGAGACTCTTCTAGCGGATTCGTGACCACCTCGCGCGTTGGGCAGTTGAGCCCGAGGGTGCCGCGGTCCTCGGTTCTGTCGCGCGAGGTGGGCACTGGATTCGGCCGTAAGACTGGTGATTTGCAATCTGCCTTCGAGGCGCTCCAAGTGGTGCTAATTTCGCGTTGCTAGGTGCCATTTCCGGGAGCGGCACGTTCATTGCTTCGTGGATCGAGATCATCCATGCGTGCTTCCCGGTTCGCCCACGTGGCGAGCGTTCTCTTGGCCGCCGCCGGTCTTGTCGCTGCGGGTCTTGGCGTTGCACCTGCTCATGCCGAGGATCTGACCTGTGACGGACGGCCCGTGACCGTCGACGTGGCAGCGGGGGCGACGCCCACGGATGGGCCAGATGTCGTCTGGGTTCCGGCCGGCGAAGGTGCTCCCGTCGACGCGCTGGGTGGCGACGACGTCATGTGCACCGCGCCCGGCTACATCAATCGCCGCTTGAGCGGCGGTGATGGCAACGACGTGCTCCATGCCGGGGACCGGACCGCGAGCCTCGACGGTGGTGCCGGTGACGACGTGATCCACGGGAGCAACTGGCAGGATCACCTCGTCGGCGGGGCAGGCGACGACACCGTCTATGCCGCGGGTGGGGACGACAACATCTGGGGGGACGGGTACACCACGGACCCGGAGGTCGCGCCCGGGGCCGACCACATCTACGGCGGCTGGGGCAGCGACTGGATCTACCGCACAGAAGGCCCTGATTTCATCCGACCTGAGGGTGGCGACGACATCGTCCGCGTGCGAGGCGAACCGGCGGCGTATGACATCGCCGACTCCATCGGTACGGGCGGAGATGAGTTGCACTTGACCGACCTCACGTCCGGTGTCGACTACAACCTGACGACAGGGGCCCTGCGTTCGGGTGGCGTAGAGGCCAAGGTGGAGGGGATGGACAACCTCTATGCGACGGCTTTCGACGACGTGATCAGCAGCCAGGGAACGAACTTCTGGTCCCTGAGCACGGCGGACGGCGATGACACCGTCACGGTGGCTGGCCAGTACTCCCGGATGGACACCGGTGCCGGCGGCGATGTCGTTCACGGCGGTCCCCAACGCGATTCGATAGCTACCGGCGAGGGCAACGACGTCATCGATACCGGTGGCGGTGACGACTCTGTCGACGCAGACGCCGGGGACGACCAGATCGCCACCGGAGAGGGCGATGACCAGGCGTACGGCGGGGACGGTGCGGATCGGATCGACACGGGCGTCGGAAGCGACGAAATCTCGGCAGGCCCGGGGAACGACCAGGTTCAGGCCGGTGACGGCGATGACGATGTGTCTGCTGACACAGGTGACGATCGGATCGACGGAGCGGCCGGGGCAGACGAGATCGGTAGCGGCGCAGGCGCGGACGTACTGATCGGTGGCGAGGGCAACGACAGACTCGCCGCGACCATCGGAACGAGGGTGACCATCGACGGCGGGTCTGGTGACGATCGCATCTCGGGGTCTCCTGGGAACGACGTTCTCCGAGGAGGCTCCGGTCGGAACGAGATCTCGGGCTACAACGGAAATGACCGGCTCGACGGCGGATCAGGCACAGACATCATGTACGGCGGTCGTGGCGCCGACACGATGTACGGCAACGACGGCAACGACTTCCTTATCGCCTATCCCAGTAACAGTTCGCCCGATGACGGAGCGGCCGACTACCTGTCCGGCGGGAACGGGGATGACGAGCTGAGGGCCGGAGGAGGCAACGACCGGCTTGCCGGAAACGGCGGCGCCGATTTCCTCTTGGCCGGCAGCGGGAACGACTCGCTCGACGGCGGATCGGGCAACGACAGCATGGCGGCCGGCCCAGGAGTCGACACGGTGTCGTATCTCGGCGCGACTAGCCGTGTCGTAGCAACGCTGGGTCAAGCGACCGGCGGTGGCGGCAGCGACCGGATGTCGGAGCTGGAGAACCTCACCGGCAGCCGGTACTCGGACGTACTGACCGGAGGCGCGGGCAACAACGTATTGCTCGGCAGCAGCGGGAACGACACCATCCGGCCCGGCGGCGGCGCCGACCGAGTCGATGGCGGAAGTGGCACCGACATGGTGTCGTATGAGGGCCACACCACTGGAGTGACCGTCTCGCTCGCCACGACAGCGCCCCAGTCGACCGGCGCCGGCCGGGACAGCCTTCGGGGCGTCGAGCGCCTGACGGGCACAACGAGAGCCGATGTGCTCACCGGAAACTCTCTGGGCAACGTACTGATCGGGCGAGACGGGAACGACAGGATCTATGGCGGCTCGGGCGACGACCGGCTCTATGGGGACAATGGATCCGATGGCCTGTACGGCGGTAGCGGCCGTGACTACGGCGACGGTGGCACCGGTTCGGACCGTTGGAGCTCGATCGAGACTCGACGCAGGTTGCCGTAGTCGGTTCCCAACACCGATTACTGAAGTGAGATCTGGTGGTCCGGTCGACTAGCCTTGCCGCATGATCGACCCGCGCATCCTCCGCGAAGACCCCGACCGCGTACGTGCCTCGCAAGAGCGCCGTGGCGCGTCCTCCGACGTGGTGGACCGGGCGCTGTCCGCGGACAGCGCCCGGCGCGCGGCGATCGCGGACTTCGAGGCCAAGCGGGCCGAGCAGAAGCAGATGGGCAAGAAGGTCGCCCAGGCCAAGGGCGAGGAGAAGCAGCAGCTCCTCGCCGAGGTGAAGGACCTCGCGGCCGCCGTCAAGCAGGCCGAGGCGGCGCAGGGCGTTGCCGAGGAGGAGTGGAAGAAGGCTCTCAAGGCCATCCCCAACCTCGCCGACGACGCTCCGGCCGGCGGTGAGGATGACTTCGTCCTGATCGAGAAGGTCGGCAAGCCGCGTGACTTCGAGGCCGAGGGCTTCGAGCCGCGTGACCACGTCGAGCTCGGCAAGCTGCTCGGCGCGATCGACCTCGAGCGCGGCGCCAAGGTCTCGGGCAGCCGCTTCTACTTCCTGACAGGGGTCGGCGCGGAGCTCGAGTTCGCGCTGATCAACCTGGCGATGGAGCAGGCCCGTGAGGCCGGCTTCACCCAGGTTATCGCGCCTGCGCTGGTGCGCCCGGAGGCGATGGAGGGCACCGGCTTCCTCGACCAGGTCGACGACGGCGTCTACAAGATCGAGGACGACGACCTCTACCTGGTCGGCACCTCGGAGGTGCCGATGGCGGCCTACCACTCCGACGAGATCCTCGACCCCGACACGCTGCCGCGGCGCTACGCCGCCTTCTCGTCGTGCTTCCGCAAGGAGGCCGGCTCGGCCGGCAAGGACACCAAGGGCATCATCCGGGTCCACCAGTTCGAGAAGGTGGAGATGTTCGTCTACACCACCCTCGAGGAGTCGTACGCCGAGCACCAGCGTCTCCTCGAGTGGGAGAAGGCGTTCCTGGACAAGCTCGAGCTCGCCTACCAGGTGATCGACGTGGCCGCGGGCGACCTCGGTCCGAGCGCGCTGCGGAAGTTCGACTGTGAGGCGTGGATCCCCACCCAGGGGAAGTACCGCGAGCTCACCTCGGCCTCCAACTGCACCACCTTCCAGGCTCGTCGCCTCGACATCCGGGCGCGCACGGAGAACGGCACCACGCCGGTCGCCACGCTCAACGGCACGCTGACCGCGATCACCCGCGCCATCGTCGCCGTCCTGGAGACCCACCAGCAGCCCGACGGCTCGGTGCGAGTGCCGAAGGCGCTGCAGAAGTGGCTCGGCCGCGAGGTTCTGGAGCCGATCCAGAAGTGAGCACGACCGAGAGCACCACCGCCCGGCCCGGTGAGGCCGCCTGGCACCCGAAGCTCGTCGCGCTCGACATCGACGGCACCCTGCTGCGCTGGATCGAGGGCACCGGCACCACCTCCGAGGCGCTCTCGGACAAGGTGCGCGAAGCGGTCCGCCGGGCGTACGACTCCGGCGCCCACGTGGTGCTCTCCTCCGGTCGCTCGGCCCACTCGATGACCGGGATCGCCGACCTGCTCGGGCTCCCGGACGAGGGCGCGGAGCGGTTGTGGATCGTCGCCTCCAACGGGGCGGTGGTGCTTCGCTACCCGCCGGTCGAGGTGGTGCACGAGGAGACCTTCGACGCCCGCGCGGCGGTCGAGAAGATCGTGGAGCGACGGCCGAACGTGCTGGTCGCGGTCGAGAACCGTGGTCTCGGCTACCGGTTCAACCGACCGTTCCCCGAGGGCGAGCTCGACGGTGCGCACCTGATCGCCCCGGTCGAGGAGATGGTCGCCGAGCCGGTGTCCCGAGTGATCATCCGCGACCCCGACGCGACCCCTGAGGACTTCCTCGCCCTCGGCCGCGAGCTCGGCCTGCACGGCATCGACTACGTGGTCGGCTACACCGCCTGGCTCGACCTCACCCCGGTCGGCGTCTCCAAGGCGTCGGGCCTCTCCTACGTCTGCGACCAGCTCGACCTCGAGCCGGCCGACGTACTCGCCATCGGTGACGGTCGCAACGACGTCGAGATGCTCGAGTGGGCCGGTCGCGGGGTGGCCATGGGCAACGCCCCTGACGTCGTCCAAGAGGTCGCCGACGCCGTCACCGCCCACGTCGCCGATGACGGCGCGGCGCTGGAACTCTCCCGCTGGTTCTGAGCCGCGCAGAAGCCCGCCATGGCGGGATTGTGCGGGGTGTCGTCGCTGGTGGGGGCCGCACTTTCCCGCCATGGCGGGAAATGGCGCCGTGAAGCAGACCGAGGTACGGCGATTTCCAGTTGGTTGGTGCGTACCCAGATGGCAGAGTGCCACCTCGTGACTCTTCCCCTCACCGTCACGACGGAGCGGCTGACGCTGCCGTTGTGGACGCGCGCCGACGTCGAGGCCATCCGCGATCCCGACAGCGGGATCGGGCGGCCGCAGAGCTGGCACCCGCAGTTCCCCCGCGAGGACGACCGCGACGCGGCGACGATGTGGATCGAGGGCGACCGGTGGAGCTCCCGCTACATCATGCGCAACGGCACCGTACTCGGCTCGATCGGCTTCTTCGGGCCGCCCGACGTCGCCCCTGACGGCACCCCGGAGACCGAGGTCGGCTACGGCCTGATCGAAGAGGCACGCGGGTGGGGTTTCGCCACCGAGGCGCTCAAGGGTCTGCTGGCGTGCGCGGACGAAGAGGGCGTACGCATCCGGGCCTCTGTCGAGCCCGCCAACGCGGCCAGCCTCCGAGTGCTCGCCAAGTGCGGGTTCACCGAGCTGCGTGGCGCCGACGAGGACGGGCATCTGGTGATGGCCAGGCCTGTGCCCGGTGGCAGAATGGAAGAATGAGGACGCCGAAGCTCGTCGCCACCGACCTCGACGGCACCCTAGTCAGAGCGGACGGTTCGGTCTCGGACTTCACTCGTGGCGTGCTCGTCAAGCTCGAGGAGATCGGCGTGCCGGTCATCTTCGTGACCGGGCGGCCGCTGCGCTGGACCCGTGAGCTCTTCGAGCACATCGGCAGCGTCGGGCTGGCGATCGTCTCCAACGGAGCCCTGGTCTGGGACGTCGCCGCCGATCAGCCCCGGCTCACCCGGCTGATCGAGCCGGCCCTGACCGCCGAAGTGGCGGCGGCGCTGAAGGAGAACGTGCCCGGACTGGTCTTCGCCACGGAGTCGCTCGAGGGATGGTCGTGCGAGCCTGCGTTCGCGACCCACACCTCCGACGCACTCCGGCCCGCCAGGCGCGTCGCGCCGATCGAGGAGCTCGCCGACGAGCCGCTGATCAAGCTGCTCGCCCGCCGTGACGATCACGACGATGCCGACGAGCTGCTCGCGGCCGCGACTGCCGTCGTCGGCGATCGCGTCAACGTCACCCACTCGTCGTTCCCGCTGCTCGAGATCAGCGCTCCCGGGGTCACCAAGGCCTCCACGCTGGAGCTGGTCTGCACCGAGCTCGGCATCTCCGCCGCCGAGGTGATCGCCTTCGGCGACATGCCCAACGACCTGCCGATGCTGACCTGGGCCGGGACCTCGTACGCCATGGCAGACGCCCATCCGAGCGTGGTCACGTGCGCGTCGCATCTCGCGCCCGGGCATGAAGAAGACGGTGTCGCGCGGGTCCTGGCTGGAGTCTTCGGCCTGTGACTGGTTTGATCTTCGCCATGCGCCGCGTCCCCCAGTTCCTCGCTGCCCTCGCTCTTGCGGTGACAGCGGTGGCCACGACGAGCCCCGCACCCGCCTCGGCAGCCCCTGTTACGGCTCCCGCGAAGTGCCCGGCCTTCAAGCTCAGCGACGCGGTCAAGGAGCCGCTGGTCTTCCACGCACGGGTGACCGGCCCCGGTAAGGCCACCAAGAAGGGCGGCCCGGTGGTCTACCCGGTGACCGTCGTCAAGGCGCTCAAGGGAGTAACCGGCGGCAGCAGCCTCGACGTCGCGCTCAACCCCGGCGTGTGCCAGAAGAAGTCGCTGACCGCCAACGAGGACTACTACTTCTTCGTGCAGAAGAAGGGCGACACGATCCTCGCCGCCGGCAGCGCGCCGCGCGTCGAGGAATACACCGACAAGCTCCAGGCCGAGATCGCCAAGGAGTTCCCCGAGGTGATTACCCCCGAGCCTCAGCAGGTGAGCTTCAGCGAGCCCGCGTCTCCCGAGGGTCAGAAGCTCGTCGAGGTCGCTGCCCCGGGCGTCGTGCTCATCGTCGTCGGCCTCCTCGGCCTGATCATCGTGATGATTCTCGGGCGACGGAAGGTCTCGTAGCCTCCGCCGGCACCCACCCCGGCGGCCGGAAGACGTAGCTCAGCTTGAGCCGCCAGCCGTCGGCGCTGCGTACGTCGTTCCAGAGCTCACGGAAGGCGCCGTACTCCAGCCGAAGCAGGTTGTAGGTGTCGACCTTGTAGGTCAGGCCGTACGTCGGGCGCTGTCGCTCAGGCTGGAAGGTGCCGAAGAGGCGGTCCCAGACGATCAGGATTCCGGCGTAGTTCTTGTCCAGGTACTCCGGGTCGGAGCCGTGGTGGACGCGGTGGTGCGAGGGCGTGTTGAGCACGAGCTCCAGGGGCCGCCAGAGCCTGCCGATCGTCTCGGTGTGCACGAAGAACTGGTAGATCAGGTTGATCGAGAAGGCGATGTAGATCGCCGCCGGGGAGATGCCGAGGAACGGCAGCGGCAGGAAGAAGAAGAACTCGAACCACGGGTTCCACTTCTGCCGCAGGGCGGTCGCAAACGTCATGTACTCGCTCGAGTGGTGTGCCTGGTGGGCCGCCCAGCCGACTCTGGTCCGGTGCACGAAGCGGTGGTTCCAGTAGTAGGCGAGGTCGACGATCACGACCGAGATCGCCAGACCCCACCACGTCTCCGGGACCTGCCACAGCGACGCGTAGGCGAAGATCGCCGCGTAGACCGCGAAGGTCAGCACCTTGAACACGGTCATCGACACGATCGAGCCGAGGCCCATCAGGATCGAGGTGCGCGCGTCCTTGAAGACATAGCCGGCCAGATTGTCGTCGTGATCGAGCCATTTCAGCGCCGCCAGCTCGATGAGGATCGAGATCACGAAGAACGGGATGGCGTACGTCAACGGGTTCTTCAACGGGTCGAGCATGTCGTTCATGGGGGACCTCCCAGGAGATATGACCTTGGAGTAAGTTACCTCAAGGTCATATCGCGCCGCTAGACTCTTCGACATGTCACGGGCCAACGCTGGAACCAAGGGCGTCCCACGCGCCGACCGCGAGCTGCAGATCCTGCGGGCCGCCTGCGAGGTCTTCGGCACCATGGGGTTCGCCAAGGCGTCCGTCGCCGGGATCGCGGCCGATGCCGGCATCTCGAAGCCGCTGGTCTAC
The DNA here is from genome assembly GCF_040639295.1 of Nocardioides sp. NPDC023903. NCBI lineage: Bacteria > Bacillati > Actinomycetota > Actinomycetes > Propionibacteriales > Nocardioidaceae > Nocardioides > Nocardioides sp. NPDC023903. Next base: position 101,501 of record NZ_JBEZZS010000008.1, read on the forward strand.
CAGTACTTCGGCTCCAAGGAGGGCCTCTTCCTGGCCAGCTTCAACTACGGCGCCGAGACGCTCGCCGCCGAGATGGAGCGGGTCGCCGCCGACGACTCGGTCGGCGTCGAGCGAGGTCTGCATACGCTCGACGGTCTCTTCCAGACGCTCGAGCCGCAGCCGTGGCTGTGGCGGCTCCTCTTCGACCCGTCAGCCCCCGACGACGGCGAGGTGGCCGCCGCCCGCGCCGTCTACACCGACCGGATCACTCGTCTCGCCGTCGAGGGCGTCGACGAGCTGATGAGGCTTGTCGGCGATGACGATCCCCTCGACGCCTCGGCGCTGACCGCGGTCTGGATGAGTGCGGTCGATGCGCTGATCACCTGGTGGCTCGACCATCCCGGGGTCACGCCCGCTCAGATGACAGAGCGGTGTCATCGGCTGATCATCGCGATCTCCGGCGCCGCGCTGCCCGCGGCGGAACCCAGTAGCCTACGCGCGTGAGTATCGGCAGAGACCTCCAGTCGGCGATCTTCCGCAAAGGCCTGTTCGGCCACCGTCCCGTGGTGCCGACCGAGCCCGCGGCGCTCGCCGAGGCCGCCCATCGGGCGATGAGCAAGGAGGCCTGGGCGTACGTCGACGGCGGAGCCGGCCAGCAGCGCACCGTCGCCGCCAACACGGCCGCCTTCGACCACTTCCGGCTGGTGCCGCGCATGCTCACCAACGTCGAGAGCCGCGACCTGCGCACCACGCTGTTCGGCGTGGAGATGCCGGCGCCGCTGATGCTCGGCCCGGTCGGAGTGCTCGAGCTCGCCCACCCCCGCGCCGAGCACGAGGTCGCCGCGGCGGCCCGCGCGACGGGCATCCCGATGGTGATCTCCACCCAGGCGTCCGTCCCGATGGAGGAGGTCGCCGAGGACCTGGGCGACACCCCGCGGCTCTACCAGCTCTACTGGTCGAAGGACGAGTCGATCGTTGAGTCCTTCGTACGCCGCGCCGAGGCCATCGGCTCCGACGCGCTGGTCGTCACCCTCGACACGCACATGCTGGGGTGGCGTACGCGTGATCTCGATCTGGGCTATCTGCCCTTCGCGCGGGGGCTGGGGATCGCCCAGTACACCTCCGACCCGGCCTTCCGCGCCCTCGTCGAGAAGCGCCTCTCCGGCGGCAGCGGGACGAGCGTGCGCCCCGGGCTGCGGGAGATCCCCTCGGCCCTCACCGCGGTCGCCTCGATGGCCCAGCACCACCCCGGCAAGCTCGTCGACAACCTTCGCTCCGGTCACGCCCGCGCCGCGGTCGAGACCTTCCTCGACGTCTTCTCCCGCTCGGACCTGATCTGGGACGACCTCGACCGGCTGCGGGAGATGACGGACCTGCCGATCGTGCTGAAGGGGCTCCAGGCGCCCGAGGACGCCCGGCGCGCGCTCGAGCACGGCGTCGACGGGATCATCGTCTCCAACCACGGCGGCCGCCAGGTCGACGGCGCCATCGCCTCCATCGACGCCCTGCCGAGCATTGTCGACGAGGTCGACGGCCGCATCCCGGTCCTCTTCGACTCCGGCATCCGCTCCGGCGCCGACATCCTCAAGGCGCTCGCCCTGGGTGCCGACGCGGTCCTCCTCGGCCGCCCTTACGTCTACGGCCTCGCCCTCGCCGGTGCCGCCGGAGTCCAAGCCGTCCTGGAGCACATGATCGCCGAGCTCGACCTCTCCCTCGGCCTCGTCGGCTGCCGCTCGGTCGAAGAGATCGGCCGCGAGCTCCTCGGCTGAGTCCATGTGACGCTGGGAGCGCGCCGAGTCGCGCTCCCAGTTCACGGTCGGATCAGATCGTCTTCGCGTACGACGTGATCGTCTTGGACGTGTAGCCCGTCCGGGAGCCGATCACGGTGACGGTGACCTGCTTGCCGTTCCAGGCCTTCCGGAGGAACAGCGTCGACGACGTACCTCGCTTCACGACCGTCCCGTTGATCTTCCAGACGTACGTCACCGACGAGGGCGACGGCGACCAGGTCCCGCGCACAGCGGTCACGGTGTGGCCGTACTCGACCGTGCCCTTGAGGTAGGGGCGCGGGGCGGTGAACGTGCCGGCGACCACCACAGCCGTCTTCGCGCTGGACACGGTCTTCGTCGTGTAGCCCGAACTGGCCCCCACGACGCTCACCGTGATCTGCTTCCCCCGGGCCGACGCCGGGACGACCAGCTGGTTCGAGGAGCTCGACTTGATCGTGGTGGAGCCCGCCTTCCAGACGTACGTCACCGTGCTCGGCGTCGGCGTCCATGTGCCCCGCGACGCGGTCAGGGTCTTGCCGACCTTGGCGGTGCCGCTGATCGTCGGTGTCGGTGCGACGAACGTCCCGACCACCCTGACGCTCTTCGTCGTGGACCACTTCGGCGCGCCCGGGAACGCCTGATAGGTGTAGGTGAGCGTGTGCGAACCGACAGCGAGCTTCTTCGCCGGGATCGTCACCGACTTCGTGCGAGCGTCGAACGTCGCGCCCCCGAGGACGGTCGAACCTTCGCTGACGGTGACGTTGCCGTACGGAGTGGTCGCGTCGACGCTGAGCGTGATGCTCGACGTGTAGGTGTTCCCGTCGGTGTAGGACGATCCGCCGTTGACGGTGATCGCGGGCGGTGTCGCTCCAGCGCCGTTGCTGACGTCGAACATGTACGTGGAGGTCTGACTGGAGTTGCCCGCCCGGTCGACAGCGCAAGCCACCACACGGTCCATTCCGTACATCGAGTCGTCGTCCGGCGTATAGGAGAACCCCGTCGTAGCAGTGGCGGGAGCTGACGTGCCGGTGGGGCTGCAGTACGCGTCGTCACCTCCTGCGAATCGATATGTGACCACGTCGGCGTCGCCTCCGCTGACCCAGAAATAGCCCGATACATCCGGGCGACCGCGGGGTTCGTCCGCAACGTAGACGGCATCGGCGCCGACGACCGGTGTGATGGTCGGTGGCGCCGGAGCCGTGGTATCCACTCCAAAGGTGCATGTCGCAGAGCCTCCAGCCGTACCGCTGCGATCCAGGGAGGTCACATGGAGGTCGTACAAGTTCCCGTCAGTGAACAGTTCAATGGGAAGACTCACCCCGACACTGGCATCCCCTTTTCTTGCGGGAGCCGTCTTCTCGACGATCGGTGTGCCTTCTGGCGACCGACCTGCGGGGAAGACTCGGAACACGGCCGAGACCCACTCCCCCTCGTAGGCTGCGTCGGAATCAGAGATGAATGCGCTTGTATAGATGTCTCGGTTCAGCCACTGCGGCTCTGACGTGCATGGACCGTCTGTCTCGTACAACCTGCCGATCCGAAGATCGGTGGGGTTGTTCGGTGCACGATTGAAGTAGACCGACAGCTCTGCGGACCGAATGAGGTTCCACCCGCACGCCATGCACGTCTCGTCGGCGGCCTTCAGCCCGATTGTGAGTGGATCAGAGGACGCAGCGTAGCTCCTGGCTACGTCGGTCGCGTCAAGGCGGAAGTAGCCAGTCCAATAGTCATCGCGGTGGCACCCCGTGGGTGCATAACTCTCGGAACCTACTGCCGGGCGTGTCCAGTCGGCCGCGCCATAGATCTCGAGCGTTCCGATCGTGCATGCGTCTTGATCAAACCATCCGATGTCCGCACCGATGAGCAGACGGGCAGAATCGATGTTCTCGGGCTCGAGGTCGGAGAGCAGAACCTGGGTGTTGAACTTCCAGACAAGTCGTTGACTCGAAGGTTCGGCGTCGCACGCACTGAGAATCGTCTCCCCCAACCTCTCGTCCGGCGGCACCTCCGCCGGGTCGCACGCGCCGACCCATTCGCGTTCCGTCATGGGATCCCATGCTGCTGAGCCGGTAAGAGAGTTCTGCACTGTTCCAGTGCGAGGGACGTAGCCCGTCGATGCGAACGCGGTGGCAGCGGTTTCTTCGACGGATGCTGTGGTGTCGAGGCGTACGCGCCCATCCTTGAGAGCCGTGAGTGTCGAGGTGGGGTCCGGCTGTAGGACCGTTACGTCTTCGTCGCAGGCGCGCGCGATCGCTTGTGCATGATCGATCGTCGCGGCCGCCGTCGAGCAGGTGACCTCACGGGTGGAGGTAGCGGCCGAGGCTGGGACAACGACCGAACCGACCGCCAGTGCGGTGACTGCCAGGCCTGAGATCAGCGCACATGCGCGCCGGCGTGGAGACATGGTGAGAATGCTTTCGAGACGCGTCAGCACCATCGTGGGCGCTGCCGAGGTGGGGGGTGGCCGGGCGACCCTGAGCACATACCCCATGAGGCGTATTCGCGCCGGACCGGCGGAATCTAGCATCAGCGGCGCGGCGCTGTCCGGCAGTCGGCGACAACAACGAGTGAGAGCAGGGACACGCCTGGGCCGCGGCAAGTTCATACTTTATGAGGGGGCGCGATCTGTGCACCCCACTTACGATTCAAGTGATGAACCCGCAATCTCCGCCAGACATCGTCGTAATCGGCGGCTCCAACATGGATCTCCACGCTCGTGCACACGAGCAGGTGGTGATGGGTTCGAGCATGTCCGGATCCGCCGGGCTCTCGCCCGGCGGCGTGGGCCGCAACGTCGCGGAGAACCTCGCCCGGCTGGGTGACTCGGTGGCGCTGGTCTCGGTCGTCGGCGACGACCCGATCGGCGACGAGGTGATCGCTTACACCGAGGACGTCGGCGTCGACTGCACCTACGTCCGCCGCCGGGCAGACGTACGCACCGGCACCTACAACGCCGTGCTCGACTCCTCCGGTGAGCTGGTGGTTGCGGTGGCCGACATGGCCGCGACCGACGAGTTCTCCCCGCTGGTCGTGGAGGCGGCCCGCGACCTGATCAAGAACGCTCGCGGTGTGCTCGTCGAGGGCAACATCCCGGTCCGAACGGCCGACGTGGCGATCGACCTGGCCCGCGAGTTCGACGTGCCCGTCGGGTTCGACCCGGTCTCGGTGCCGAAGGCGAGGCGGGCGCGTGACCTGATCCGGGCCGATCGCGAGCTCTACCTGGTCACGCCCAACCAGGCCGAGCTGGCCGCGCTGACCGACCTGCCCGCCGGCACCGACGCGGAGATCGAGAAGGCCATCCACTCCCTCCACGACCGAGGTGTCGGCGTCGTCTGGGTGCGCCTCGGCGCCCGTGGCTCGGTGATCAGCTACGACAACGTCTACCAGGAACTTCCCGCCGTACAGACCGATGTCCTCGACGTCACCGGCGCGGGCGATGCGATGCTCGCCGCGTTCACCCATGAGCTCCTCCGAGATGTCGACCTGGTCGCGGCGGCCCGGTTCGGGCACGCCGCGGCGGCGCTGACCTGCGGCACCCACGACACCGTCCGGATGGACCTCAACGAGAGCCTCGTGCGGGAGCTGGCGTGAAGGTCCGGCTCACCGAAGAGGTCGGGGTCGCGCTCGCCGAGGGCCGCCCGGTCGTCGCGCTGGAGTCGACGATCATCAGTCACGGGATGCCCTACCCCGACAACGTCAAGATGGCCACCGAGGTCGAGCAGATCGTGCGCGACAACGGCGCCGTCCCGGCCACGATCGCGCTGCTCGACGGCATCCCACGTGCCGGTCTGTCGCCCGACGACCTCGAGCTCCTCGCCTCCGATCCCGACGTCACCAAGGTCAGCGTCCGCGACCTTCCCTACGTCGTCGCCCGCGGTCTCCACGGCGCGACCACCGTCGCGGCCACCATGCGCCTGGCGGCCATGGTCGGGATCAGGACGTTCGTGACCGGCGGGCTCGGTGGCGTACACCGGGGTGCGGCGACGTCCTTCGACATCTCCGCCGACCTGACCGAGCTGGCCCGCACCCAGGTCGCGGTGGTGAGCGCCGGCGTGAAGTCGATCCTCGACATCGGCCTGACCCTGGAGACCCTGGAGACGTACGGGGTGCCGGTGCTGGTCAACGGGAGCGACGAGTTCCCGGCCTTCTACTCCCGCAGCTCCGGGTTCGCGGCGCCGCTGCGCATCGACGGCCCCGGCGAGGCCGCCGCGGTCGTGAAGGCCACCTGGGACCTCGGCCTCCCCAGCGGCCTGGTCATCGCCAACCCGGTCCCGGTCGCCGACGAGATCCCCGCCGAGGTGATCGGGAAGCACATCGACCAGGCTCTCGCCGACGCCGAGGCGCGCGACATCCACGGTAAGGACATCACCCCGTTCCTGCTCGCCCGGATCGTCGAGCTGACCGGCGGCGACTCCCTGGCCACCAACATCGCTCTCGTACGCGACAACGCAGCCTTCGGCGCCCAAATGGCAGCATCCCATGCCGCGAGCGTCTAATTCCTCACCACTCGTTCACCCGGGCGACACCGCACGTGGCCTAACGTCTCGTCTACCTATGCGTTGATCCTCCCGTGACCGATAGCCCCCACATTGGCCAGACCACGATGGCCCCTTCCAGGCGCACCTTCCTCAAGGCCGGCCTGATCGGTGGTGCCGGTGTCGTCGCCGGCCCGATGCTGTGGACGCAGGCTGCCAGGTCGGCTGCACCGGCCACGGGCGTACATCTGTCGTACGGCGCCAACCCGGTCAAGCAGATGAACATCTCCTGGTCGACCGCCGGGTCGGTCCAGTCACCGCGGCTCGACCTGGGCATGACGCCCGACTACGGTCTCACCCTTCGACCCGAGTCGCTCTCCTCGATCCGGGTCGACAGCGTCTACCACCACGTGGACCTCAGCGACCTGCGACCGGGCACGCGCTACTACTACCGGCTCAGCCACGACGGGGGCACCGCGACCAGGGGCTCGTTCACCACCGCCCCGAAGACCACAGGGTCCTTCCGGTTCGCCGCCTTCGGCGACATGGGCGTGGCCGAGGACGCCGCGCGAAACGTGAACCTGATCCGCCAGCAGCGCGCCGAGTTCGCGTTCGTCGTCGGTGACATCGCCTACGCCGACACCGGTGGCCAGGGCAAGAGCGGGGAGTTGCAGCAGGACTTCGGTGTCTGGGACGAGTTCCTGACCCAGATCCAGCCCAGCGCCAACGCGATCCCGTGGATGACCGTCGTCGGCAACCACGAGATGGAGAACGGCAACGGCGAGCTCGGCTACGACGGTTACCGCGCCCGCTTCCGTCACCCCGGCAACGGTGCCGGCGGCGGACCGGAGACCTACGCCTTCGTCCGCGGCAACGTCGCCTTCATCGCCCTCGACGGCAACGACGCGACGTACGAGTACACGCGGAACGCGGGCTACCTCGGCGAGACGCTGGACAGCTGGCTCGAGGAGCGGCTGGCCGCCTTCCGGGCCCGCAACGACATCGACTTCATCCTGGTCGGCTTCCACCAGTGCGCCTACTGCACCAACATCGCGCACGCCTCGGACGGTGGCATCCGCGACCGTTGGGAGGCGCTCTTCGACCGCCACCAGGTCGATGTCGTGATCAACGGGCACAACCACTGCTACGAGCGCACCCACCTGATGCGCGACGGCAAGCCGGTCCAGGAGGCGCCGCGCGGCTCCACGGTCAGCACCAACGACGGGACCATCTACATCACCGCCGGCGGTGGTGGCGGTTCGACCTACCCCGACGTCCTGCCGGTGCTCTCCTACTACACGGACAAGAACGGCCTGAAGATCCCCGAGCCGACGACCTACCGCGCCGTCGGCGACGCCACCCACTCGGTCGCGTTCTTCGATGCGCACCCGCGCGACGCCCACGGGCAGGCGAGGCTGGACCTCGAAGTCATCGCTACCGACGGGTCCAAGGTCGACACGCTCACCATCGCTAGGTCGCGTTGATGCGCACCCAATTAGAGTTGATGCGCGTGGGGGGATTCAGAAGGAGGAAGCCGAGGTTGCTCAGCGTCGTCGTGCCTGTCTACAACGTGGCCGACTACGTCGCCGAGAGCCTCGACAGCATCCTTCATCAGCCGTTGCGCGAGGTCTGTGCCATCGAGGTGATCGTCGTCGACGACGGCTCCACCGACGGGTCGGCCGAGATCGTCAAGGACATCGCCGCGAAGGACCCTCGGGTCACGCTGATCACCCAGCCCAACTCCGGTGTCTCCATCGCCCGTCACACCGGGATCGAGGCCACCACCGGTGACCTGCTCACCTTCGTCGACCCCGACGACATCCTGCCCCGCGACGCCTGGAGCACGATGGTGAAGACGCTGCGGCGTACGGGCTCCGACTTCGTGGTCGGCTCCGCCGAGCGCGTCACCCTCGTGAACGGCGAGGAGCGGAGGTACGTCACCCCGCTGATGCGCCGCAACCACACCCGGACCCGCCTCGGATGCCGGATCGAGGACGCTCCGCTGATGCTCGCGGACGTGTTCGTGTGGAACAAGATCTTCCGGCGCTCCTTCTGGACCGACAACGACATCACGTTCCCCGAGCGCACCCGCTACCAGGACCAGGTGGCCCTGACCCAGGCGTTCCTGGCCGCCAGGAGCTTCGACATCCTCACCGACGTCGTCTACGACTGGCGGGTCCGCTCCGACTTCTCCTCCGCGACCCAGAAGCGTGCCCAGATCGCCAACCTGCTCGAGCGGATCAGCACCAAGCGCCAGACCGTCGAGCTCGTTGCCGGCTCCGGCTCGGCGAAGCTGATGCGTACGCTGCGCACCGAGATCCTCCCGATCGACATGTGGGAGCACTTCCGCGCGTCGGTCAACCCCACCACCGAGGACCCCGACCGCTACTGGGCGTTGTTGCGCGGCGCCGTCCTCGAGTTCTGGTACGACGCAGGCGTCCCCTTCGAGGAGACCACCGTCCCGCGTGGCCAGCGCCTGATGGCCTGGTTGGTCTCGCAGGACCGCCGCGACGACCTCGCCGCCCTCATCGAGACGATCGACGAGCGAGGTCCGGCCAGGGGCATCGAGGCGTTCGCCGCCGCGGAGGATCTGCCGGTCGGGCTATGAGCGCACCGGGATCCCTGGGCCTCCATCGGAAGCCCTGGGGCGTATAACACGGCCCTAGTGGCTCAGGGACTTAAGACCTGCGATATACCCAGATGCGTAGGGAATTGGGCGATTCCCGTTGCACGCCTGTTCCCCGGGGGGCAAGGTGTGGGCACCCCACGTCATTGCTTCGAGGAGCCCACTGAATGCCCAGCGTCGAGCTGTCGGCCGGTCCGATCGACTTCGAGGATACCGGCGGTGACGGCCCTGTCCTCGTACTCCTCCACGGAGTGCCGATGGACGGCCGTCTGTGGCGCCGTGCGCTGCCCTACCTGGGTGGCTTCCGGGTGATCCGGCCGACGCTGCCGCTGGGTGGTCACCGGCAGCCGATGCGCCCCGACGCGGACCTGAGCCAGCAGGGTGTGGCGAGCATCCTCGGCGACTTCCTCGACGCGCTCGACCTCCACGACGTCACCCTGGTCCTCAACGACTGGGGCGGCGGCCAGTTCCTCATCAACGCCGACCGCACCGACCGCATCGCGCGGCTGGCGCTGGTGGCGTGCGAGGCCTTCGACAACTACCCGCCCAAGGCGGCCAAGCCGCTGGCGGTGCTCTCGAAGGTGCCGCCGCTGTTCACCGCCGCGCTTCAGTTGCTCCGTATGGAGAGCTTCCGGCAGATGAGCTCCGGCTACGGCGGGATGTCGGTCGACAAGAGCTACCACCTCTACGACGACCTGGTGCACGGCTGGTTCGCGCCGGCGCTGACCGACCGGGCGATCCGCCGCGACTTCATCAAGTTCGCCGGCGGCGCTCCTGGTCGCGACGAGCTGCTCGAGCTGGCCGAGGGGCAGCAGAAGTTCACCAAGCCGGTCCTCGTTGTCTGGGCCGATCAGGACACGATGATGCCCGCCGAGCACGGTCCGCGCCTGGCCGCGCACTATCCCGACGCGCGGCTGGAGATCGTCAAGGACTCCTCGACGTTGGTGCCGATCGACCAGCCCGAGCTGCTCGCCGGGCTACTTCGCGAGTTCGTTCTCGGTGGGCGCGGTCCGGTTGACCCGGTACGCGAGGAAGCTCGGGACGAGTAGCGCGCACACCGCGATCCCGAGGAGGTTGAGCAGGCCGCCTCCGGTGGTCGCGATCGCGGTGCCGACCACGGCCGCCGCACCTCCGTGCAGGACGTCGGCCACCCGCGGGCCACCCGCGACGACGACAGTGAAGACCCCCTGCAGCCGGCCGCGCACGTTGTCGTCGGCCGCCGATTGCAGGATCGACATCCGGATGGCCGCGGAGGCCACGTCGGCGGCGCCGGCGACCATCATGAAGAACACGGCGAGCCCCAGCATCAGAGCAGTGCTGCGCTTGTCCACAGCGAGGTCCGCGAACGCGACGGTGAGCCCGAAGAGGGTGATGCCGAGGGCCCACACGCCGATGCAGTAGATGACCACGCGGCCCTGGGCCTCGATGCGCGAGACCCAGCCGGAGAAGATCCCACCGATCACCGCGCCGGCCGGGATGGCCGCGAAGAGCAGCGCGAACGCGATCCCGCCCTCCGACGGGCCGCCGAAGGACTCGTGGGCGATCTGCGGGAACAGCGCCCGCGGCATCGCGAAGACCATTGCGATCAGGTCGACGACGAAGCTCATCAGCAGCACTGGCTGATGGCGCAGGTAGGCGAACCCGTCCCACACCGAACGCAGCCCGGGGACCTTCGCGCCGGCCCCCTCGACGGGGAGCTTCGGCAGCAGCACGACCGCGTAGAGGGTCGCGAACAGCGTGACGGTGTCGATGGCGTACAGCCAGGTGAACCCGGTGAACGGCAACATCACGCCGGCGACCAGCGGTCCCGCGATCGCGCCGGCCTGGAAGACCGTCATGCTGAGCGAGTTGGCGGCCGGGAGTAGGTGCGCGGGCAGGATCTTGGGCAGCAGCGAGTTCCGGGTCGGCTGGTTGACCGCGAAGAAGGCCTGCTGGACCGAGAAGAGGCACAGCAGCAGCCAGACGTTGGTGTTGCCGAGCGCGGACTGGAGCCAGAAGAGCGCGCTGGTGCCGATCAGCCCGGTGGTCGAGACCATCAGGATCGTACGCCGGTCGAAGTGGTCCGCGAGCGCGCCGCCGTAGAGGCCGAAGACGATCAGCGGGACCAGCCCGAAGACACCCGTCAGCCCGACGTACGCCGAGGAGCCGGTGTCCGCGTAGATCTGGGCCGGCACCGCGACGACGGTCAGTTGGGCGCCGATCATGGTGATGATCCCGGCGATCCACAGTCGCCGGAAGTGCGGCTCCTGCAGAGGGCGGGTGTCCGCGACGGCACCCTTGAGCTTGGCGCTGATGCTCATCGCTGTGCGGTCTTCGACATGGTTACCGATGCTAAGGGATTGAATTTACCTGGAGAAATTCTGATGTGAGGTGTCGGATCGGGGTGTAGACGTTCGTAGCAAGGGTGAGAGGCGGCCACCGAGGCCGTCCGACACAAAGGAGTGAGCACCATGGCCAAGTACCTGATGTCCGTCTGGGGTCCCGACTCGGACTACGAGAAGGAGAACTACGGCTACGCCTCGGAGGAAGAGATGATGAAGTCGTTCGAGGCGACCGGGAAGTTCAACGACAAGCTCCAGCAGGAGGGCTACTTCGTCTTCGCCGACGGCCTCGATGCCGCGAAGACGGCGACCGTCGTCGACGGTCAGGGCGAGAAGCCGGTCATCACCGACGGCCCCTATGCAGAGGCCAAGGAGTACATGGCGGGCTTCTGGATCATCGACGTCCCCGACCTCGATGTCGCTCTCAAGCTCGCCGCCGAGGCGTCCGCGGCCTGCCTCGGCAAGGTCGAGGTACGCCCGATGCAGACCGGCCCCGAGGCGTGAACCGCTGTTGACCGATATCGACGAGGCGATCACCCGAGCCCACCAGGGGGAGTGGGCACGGGTGGTCGCCAGCCTCGCCAAGCGCTTCGGCGACCTCGACATCGCCGAGGAAGCCGCGGCCGAGGCGTTCACGGTCGCAGTCGAGCGCTGGCCGCTCGATGGCGTACCCCCGAACCCGGGCGCGTGGCTCACCACCACCGCCAACCGCCGCGCGATCGACCGGATCCGCCGCGAGTCCAAACGTGACGACAAGCAGAAGGAGGCCGTTGCGATGCACGATGACACCCCGCACGAGCCTCTCGGCGCCATCGAGGACGACCGGCTCCGACTGCTGTTCACCTGCTGCCACCCCGCGCTCGCGCCCGAGGCGCGGATCGCGCTGACGCTGCGTATGGTCGGCGGCCTGACCGTGCCCGAGATCGCGAACGCCTTCCTGGTCCAGGAGACCACGATGGGCCAGCGGATCACCCGCGCGAAGACCAAGATCAAGGCCGCCCACATCCCTTACCGGGTCCCCGAGGCGGCCGACCTCCCCGAGCGCGTCACGGGCGTCCTGGCAGTCCTCTTCCTGGTCTTCAACGAGGGCTATCTCTCCTCCGGCGACCACGAGAATCCCGTACGCGGCGACCTGACCCTCGAGGCCATCCGGCTGACCCGCCTGGTCCGCGCGCTGCTCCCCGACGACGGCGAGGTCGTCGGCCTGCTGGCCCTGATGCTGCTGATCGAGGCGCGGCGTACGGCACGGATCTCGGCGACCGGAGAACTGGTCCGGCTCGATGAGCAGGACCGCGGCTCGTGGGATCTCGCGCTGATCGTCGAGGGCCACGCGCTGGTGCGCGAGCGGCTCGAGGTCGTCGCGAACGGCGGCCCGCGTCCGGGGCGTTACCAGATCCTGGCCGCCATCAACGCCGTGCACACCTCGGTGCGCGACGCCCGCGACACCGACTGGTCCCAGATCGTCGCGCTCTACGACCAGATGATCCGGGTCGACGGCTCACCGATCGTCCGGCTCAACCGCGCGATCGCCGTCGCCGAGCTGGACGGGCCCGAAGTCGCGCTGGCCGAGATCGACCGGCTCGGCCTGGACGACTACCACGCGTTCCATGCCACCCGAGCCGATCTGCTGCGCCGCCTCGGCCGCAGCGGCGAGTCCCGCGCGGCGTACGACAAGGCCATCGAGCTCGCCGAGAACGCCGCCGAGGTCGCGCTGCTGACCAGGCGCCGGGACCAGCTCGGACGAAGCTGAAGATATTTCGCCTGACCCTGTCGGATCGGCACAGCTGCGTTCGTAGAAGTAGTGAGTGGCGGTCACCGGACCGCCCGGAGACGAGGAGACTGAGCGAATGCCCGAGTACATGATCGCGTTCAACGACGAGTGGGTGGCCGAGCACACCATGGAGCAGCTGCGGCAGAAGAGCATCGCCTCGAAGGCAGTGCTCGACGAGATGAAGGCCGCCGGGGTCTTCGTCTACGCCAACGGCGGGATCGACGCCTCGACCGCCCTCTTCAGCGTGGAGGCGGAGAACGGAGATGCCGTCTTCACCGACGGTCCCTACGTCGAGACCAAGGAGCACATCGGCGGCTTCACCGTCATCGACGTGGCCGATGACGAGGCAGCCCGCTACTGGGCCGGCCGGGTGGCGGTCTGCCTCGACTGGCCGCAGGAGGTTCACCGCTTCCCGGACCCGCGTAGGTTCGAGGAGTGAGCACCCGGACCTGATCCGACGCTTCGCTGAATCTCGGCGGCGAAGCGTTTCAGGTCGTGGCAGGCTTGCCGCATGACGCCAGAGCCGCTTGCCCTGCCCGAGACCGAAGCCGCGGAGAGCTGGGTCAAGGAGCGTACGTCCGCGACGCTGACCCACGTTCGGGAGCTGGCCGAGAAGCTGCGGACCGCGCCGCCGAGCGAGGCGATCGAGGTGCTGAAGGCCTGGGACGAGCTGTCCCTCGAGCTCGGCTCGCTCGGCGGCCTGGCCGGCCTGCTCGCCAACGTGCACCCCGTCGAAGCGGTCCGTACGGCGTGCGAGGACACCGAGGTCGAGGTCGACCGGCTGCGCACCGAGCTGACGCAGGACCAGGCGCTCTACCGCGTCTTCGCGGACCTTCCCACCGACCAGACGGACGCTCTCGACCCGCTGGCCAAGCGGCTCCTGGAGAAGACGCTGCTGGACTTCACCCGCGCGGGCGTCGACCGTGACGACGCCACCCGGGCCCGGCTCACCGAGATCAACGAACGGCTCACCGAGCTCAACCTCGAGTTCGCCCGGGTGGCCCGGGACGACGTACGCATCACCACGGCCACGCCCGAACAGCTGGACGGGATGCCGGCCGACTGGCTGGAGGCGCACCCGGTCAACGACAAGGGGCTCGTGGAGATCACCACCGACTACCCGGACGCGCTCCCCGCCCGGATGTTCGTGAAGGATCCCGCGATCCGTCGCGCCGTCACGGTGGCCGGGCTCGAGCGCGGCTGGCCGCACAACGAAGCGGTTCTGAAGGAGATGTTCGCGCTGCGTCACGAGCTGGCCAACCTGGTCGGCTACGAGGACTGGCCCGCCTTCGACGCCGCGGTGAAGATGATCGGCGAGGGGCCGGCGATCCCGGAGTTCATCGACAAGATCGCCGGCGCCTCCGAGGGGCGGATGAAGCGCGACCTCGAGGTGCTCCTCGACCGCTACGCCCGGGACGTCCCCGGGGCCAGCGCGGTCTCCTCCGCCGACGCGCTCTACTACGAGGAGCTGGTGCGGCAGGAGAAGTACGACGTCGACAGCCAGGTGGTGCGTACTTTCTTCGACTTCGCGAAGGTGCACCAGGGGCTGCTGGACGTCACCGGGCGGCTCTTCGGGCTGCGCTATGAGCCGGTCTCCGACGTCGTCACCTGGCACGAGGACGTGAGCGTCTTCGACGTCTACCAGCGGGACGGCGACGAGCCCCTCGGCCGGATCCATCTCGACCTGCACCCCCGCGAGGGCAAGTACAAGCACGCCGCGCAGTTCGACCTGGCACCCGGCGTGAAGGGCCGGCAGCTCCCCGAGGGCGTGCTGGTCTGCAACTTCTCCCGCGGTCTGATGGAGCACGACCACGTGGTGACGCTCTTCCACGAGTTCGGCCACCTGATCCACCACGTGCTGGGAGGACAGGGCGAGTGGGCGCGGTTCTCCGGGGTCGCGACGGAGTGGGACTTCGTCGAGGCGCCGAGCCAGATGCTCGAGGAGTGGGCCTGGGACGCCGACGTACTCCAGACCTTCGCCATCAACGCGGCCGGCGAGCCGATCCCGGCCGATCTGGTCGCCCGGATGCGGGCCGCGGACGACTTCGGCAAGGGCTACCACGCACGGCAGCAGATGTTCTACGCCGCGATCTCCTACTGGTTCCACAAGGAGCAGCCCGACGACCTGACCAAGCGGCTCGAGGAGCTCCAGGCGGCGTACTCTCCCTACCCCTACCTCGAGGGCACCCACTTCTTCGCCAACTTCGGCCACCTCGGCGGCTACTCCTCGGCCTACTACACCTACATGTGGTCGCTGGTCATCGCGAAGGACCTCTTCAGCGCCTTCGACCGGGACAACCTGTTCGACCCCGATGTGGCAGGGCGCTACCGCGATCTCGTGCTCGCCCGCGGTGGTGAGAAGGACGCCGCCGACCTGGTCGCCGACTTCCTCGGACGGCCCTACTCCTTCGATGCGTACGCGGCCTGGTTGGTCGCCTGACGCGTCGCATAAGCAACGGTAAATACGGGTACGTCCGCTGCGGGGATGTAGCAGGCTCTGGGTGTGGGCTTTTCGTAAAGGTTGACGCATTTTGCGTCCGTTGGAGCGGCAAACTTGCGTCTTGGGCCTCGCTGGGTAAACGTCTCTAGAGCAGAGGTGCCTGTTGCGTGCGCCACTCGGGACTGCGCGTCGATTCCCAGGCACCCTGAATCCAATACCCGCATAGGGGGAGAGATACATGGATGCCTTGAAGGACATCGACTGGGTGGGTCTCGGTGGCAAGGTGCTTGCCGCCATCGCCATCCTCGTCGTCACGTGGATCATTGCCAAGATCGTCGCGTGGGCGTTCAAGAAGCTGACCTCGAAGATCGGAGCGCTCCAGAAGGCCGGCTCGGACGGTGACAGCATCGGCGCGAGCCTCGGCTCGGTGGCAGCCCTACTCGTCTGGCTATTCGGTCTGATTGCGCTGCTGCAGCTCTTTGGGCTCTCGCAGGTGCTCTCGCCGATCCAGGGTCTGCTCGACGGGATCCTCGGGTTCCTGCCGAACCTCATCGGGGCCATCTTCGTGTTCATCGTCGGTGCGCTGCTCGCCAAGGTGGTGCGCCAGCTCGTCGAGACCGCACTCGGGGCGCTGCCGTGGGACCGTTGGCTCGGTGACGGCGCTCGCAAGGCGAGCGACACGATGGACGCCACGGTCGGGGTCGACCCGAACCGAACCCGAGTGTCGGGTCAGGCGCCCGAGACCGCTCCGCCGGGATCCGCGACTCCCGCGGGTGCCTCGCAGGGTCACCAGATCGTCAAGGTCATCGGCCTGGTCCTCTACTCGATGATCATGATCGTGGTCGCGATCGCCGCCCTGCAGATCCTCGGCATCCGGTCGATCTCCGACCCGGCGACCGGCATGCTCGACATGATCCTGGCGGCCATCCCGAAGATCATCGCCGCGGGCATCCTGCTCGCGATCGGCGTCTTCATCGCTCGCTTCGCTGCCGAGCTGCTCGGTGGCATCATCGACGGCCTCGGCCTGGACCGGGCGCTGCACTCGATGGACGTGCTCCCCGCCGACAGGAGCGCCACCCCGGCGGTCACCAAGATCGTGCAGATCGGCATCGTGCTGTTCTTCGCCGTGATGGCCGCGCAGATGCTTGACTTCCCGCAGATCACCGCCTTCATCAGCGAGGTGCTCGAGCTGGGCGGCAAGGTCATCTTCGGTGCGGCGATCATCGCTGCCGGCTTCTTCATCGCGACGACCATCGCCAGGCTGGTCTCCGGCGCGGCCTCGCAGATCCTGAAGTACGCCACGATCGCGCTGTTCGTCGCGATCGGGCTGAAGTTCATGGGCCTGGCCGACTCGATCATCAACCTCGGCTTCGGTGCCGTGGTCGTCGGTGGTGCCCTTGCCGCGGCACTCGCCTTCGGTCTCGGTGGTCGCGAGGCTGCCGCCCGGGAGCTCGAGCGGCTCCAGGCTGAGCGCGATGGCGTGCGTACGCCTGCTGCGCCGACCGCTCAGAACCCGACGCCGCCGCCGACGCCCGGCGTCTGATCGCACTCACGACCCTCAGGGTCTGACTCAGGGAGCCCCCGGATCTTCGGGGGCTCCCTTGCTTTTGACTTGAATCGCTCTGATTGTCGGCGTAAGATCACGATATATCGCGAAGGAACGCGATCTAGTCTTCCGAAAGTAAGTGAGAAACCTGATGACGTACAACAACAGCAACCCTTGGGGTGAGTGGATCGACCAGATGGGTCGAGAGTTCGGCAAGGGCGGCCCACGCCGCTCCCATGGCTGGCAGGGTGGTCCCGGTTGGGGCGGACCTGGCGGTCCCGGTTGGCAGGGCGGCCACCACGGTCGCGGTCGTGGACCCGCTGGTCCGCCGCCGTGGATCGCCGCGCTTCTCGGCTTCGAGAACCAGCCCCCGCAGCGGCCCGGTCCCCGGGTCCGTCGTGGTGACGTACGCTCCGCGATCATCTACGTGATGGCCGAAGCGGCCGAGCAGGCCCAGGTGATCAACGGCTACCAGGTGATCCAGCAGATCTCCGAGCGCAGCTCGGGTGAGTGGCGGCCGAGCCCCGGCTCGGTCTACCCGACCATCCAGCAGCTCGAGGACGAGGGTCTCGTGGAGTCCGACGACGAGCACGGCCGCCGGGCGATCCGGCTGACCGAGGCCGGCAAGACCTACGCCACCGAGCACGCCGACGAGCTGGCAGCTGTCTGGACGCCGTTCGACAAGGCCGTCGACAACGCCCGCGGCCAGGGTCGCGGCGGCCGTGGTGGTCCCGGTGGTCTGGGTGACCTGGCCGGATTCGGAGTCCTCGGCGGCGAGCTCGCCCAGGTCCTCCCGGCCGTGTGGCAGCTCGCCACCTCCGGCACTGACGCCCAGCGCCAGGCCGCCGCCGACGTCCTCGCCGACACCCGGCGCAAGCTCTACGGCATCCTGGCGGCCGGCGACGACGAGCACACCGTCACGGCCGAGCAGATCGACGAGGTCGAGGAGTCCGAGGACGGCGAGCCCGGCCCCGACCCGAAGCCCTGATGTCCTCCAACGGCAAGTGCCCCGCGCTCTCGAGCGTGGGGCACTTACTCATTTGAGGCGTGAATCAGAGGGCGTCGAGGTGCTGGGCCAGGTGGCGATGGCCGACGACCTCGTAGCCGACGATGGTGACCACCGGAGCCAGAGCCACGACGACGAGGCACCACGACACCGGCACGCCCGCGATCGCCATCGCGACGCTCGCGACGAGCACGGTCATGGTGAGGGCGACCAGGAGGATGTGGAACGGGTCGATGACGTGCATGAACATGTTGTAGAGGAGGTAGAGGACCAAGGCGTACACCCCGACCGGGAGCGCGACGGAGAGGACCGTGCCGACCTCGCCGAGCTTGGATTCGTGCTCGAGCAGGTAGGCGGCGACGTGCAGGCCGGCTCCGGTGGCCGCAATCGCGGCGAAGAGCAGGATGTGGCCGTAGCCCCACAGGAACGAGCGGTCGCGGCGCCGCTCGAGCATGGTGGCCCAGGGGATCGTGAAGTAGGTCCACCACTGGCCGAAGGTCAGGCCGATACCGGCGGCGAGCAGCAGGATCGCGTCGAGGCTCCAG
This sequence comes from Nocardioides sp. NPDC023903, assembly GCF_040639295.1. Lineage (NCBI taxonomy): Bacteria > Bacillati > Actinomycetota > Actinomycetes > Propionibacteriales > Nocardioidaceae > Nocardioides > Nocardioides sp. NPDC023903. The sequence continues at coordinate 119,979 of NZ_JBEZZS010000008.1, forward strand.
CCCAGCTCGGGCTCGTGGACGATGGCGGACATCACCGCGACGGTGCCGATCACGCCCTCGCCGAGGGTGATGATCGTCAACAGGCCATAGCGCTCGGCGATGTGGTCGGCGTGCCAGGGAGTGCCACCGACGCGACGCTCGGCGATGAACGGCCCGACCAGCTCGATCACCAGGGGCACCATCATCGCGGCGAACGCCGTCGCCACGTCGAGCGGCAGGATGGCGATGACGCACCAGAGCACCTGCGAGCTGAGGACGGACACGAGGTAGACCCGGTGTGCCCCGCGCCGGCCCGGGTCCTGGCGCCAAGCGCGCAGCCACTGGCCGCAGAGCGCGACCCGCATCACGACGTACCCGGCGATCATGATCTCGTTGTGGAGCTGGTCGCCCTCGTGGACGCTCTCGAACATCTCCGGCAGGCCGAGGGCCATGATGATCACGCCGACCATCTGCAGCATCGTGAGCAGCCGGAACGCCCAGTCGTCGGTGTCGTACGCCGAGGCCATCCAGGAGTAGTTGATCCACGCCCAGCAGATCGCGAACGAGGCGAAGCAGAACGCCACGATCCCCGCTACGACGTGGCCTTCCGCGAGCTGATGGGCCAGCTCGTTGCCGCTCATGCCGAAGGCCACGACGAAGGTGAGGTCGAAGAGCAGCTCCAAGGGAGTCGCGGCCCGATGCTCCTCGTGCGGGTCGCGTCCGGTCATCTGGCGCAGGCGGCTGGTTGCATTCACGTGGTGAGGATAGGACGTCGGGCGTACGTTTCTTGGCATGAGCGAAGTCCTGATCAAGGTGCGCGGGTCGCACACTGTGGAGGTGGCGCCGGAACGAGGGGTGGTGTCCGCCGAGATCCGGTTCGACGGTCCCGCGCCGGAGCCGGTGATGGAGCAGCTGCGGCGTGGGCTGCACGGAGTGCGTACGGAGCTCGAGCGGCTCGAGCAGGAGGGCGCGATCAAGAGGCTCGTCATCCAGCGGGCGCGCACCTCGGCCGAGCGGCCCTGGCACAAGGACGGCAAGCAGCTGCCGCTGGTGCACCGCGCCACGGTCGGTCTCTGGGCGGAGTTCGTCGACTTCAAGGCGCTGGCGACATGGGTCGGGCGCACCGCGGGCAACGAAGGTCTACGGGTCGACCACGTCTCGTGGCAGCTGACCAAGGAGAGCCGTCTGAAGGTCGAGCGTGACGTACGTCAGGAGGCGGTGCGCCAGGCCAAGGTGCGCGCACAGGACTACGCCGATGCGCTCGACCTCGGCCCGGTCGCGGTCCGGAGCATCAACGATGTCGGCGTCAGCCGCGAGGTGACGTACGCGTCGGCGATGGACATGGAGATGGCCCCCGCCGGAGCCCGGAAGGCGGGCTCGGGTGCACCCGATCTGGCCTTCGATCCCGACGACATCTCGGTCTACGCCGAGGTCGAAGTAGCCTTCACCGTCGGAGCGAAGTAGGGGTCATTTCGCGACGGCTTCGAGGTGGGCATCGAGCCGCTCGGGCGAGAGCAGGTGGTTGATGACCACCGCGGCACAGCCGACCATGCCGGTGGAGTCGGCGTGGGTGGACGGGACGAAGGTCAGGTCGCGCGTGGCCAGCGCGGTCGAGCGCGAGTAGACGGTCTCGCGTACGCCTGCGGTGTAGAGGTCGAAGGCACCGGCCATGTCACCACCGATGACGACGACCTCGGGGTTGAGCAGGTTGATCGCGATCGCCAGCACCTCGCCGAGCTGGCGACCGGCCTCGCGCAGCAGGCCGCGGGCGATGGCGTCGCCGGCGAGCGCGGCGGCGACCAGGTCGCGGATGTGGCCGGCGGAGACGCCTGAGTCGACCAGACCCTGGGTCAGCGCCCAGCCGGCCGCAACCGTCTCCAGGCACCCAGTGGCCCCGCATCGGCAGGGGCGCTCGCCGGCGGACTCGACCCGGGTGTGGCCGATCTCGCCGACGGCACCGGCGTGGCCGCGCAGCACCCGGCCGTCGGCGATGACCGCCAGGCCTAGACCGGTCGACGCCTTCACGACGAGCGCATCATTCGGGTGCAGCCCGCTGCCGAAGAGCTCGGCCGTGGCCAGGGCGTCGGTGTCGTTGACGAGCACCAGCGGTCCGTCGGTGAGCCGGTCGAAGTAGGGGTCGAGCGCGACCCCGTCCCAGCCCCGCATCACCGGTGAGTCGACCGAGACCAGGCGGACGGGGTCGACGACGCCGGGCAGGCTCATCCCGACGCCGAGCACGGGCGGCTCGATGCCCTCCAGGAGCCGCTCGAGCCGGTCGGTCACGTCGGGCATGAGGTCATCGGCGGCGATGCCGACCTCGTGGTCACGGGTGTCGCCGGCCAGCTCGCGGCCGTCGAGATCGAAGACGGCGAGCTGGCTGCGGGAGCGCCCGATCGCCACCGCCAGCACCACCCCGGCGTCCGCGTTGAAGGTGAGCGAGCCCGGCGGCCGGCCGCCGGTGGAGGCGAGCTCCTCCCCAGTGAGGATCAGTCCGGCGTCGACGAGGGCCGAGACGCGAGAGACCACAGCCGTACGCGACAGACCGGTCGTCTTCTGCAGATCGCTGCGGGTCAGGGCGCGTCCGGAGCGCACCAGAGCGAGGACGTCGGCGGCGGTTGTCATCTCGGGCATGGGGTGAAGCGTACGCCTCTTATGTCTTTCGTGTACCAAAGATTTACTTGTATCGATCCAAAGATCATGCAAAGGTGTGCGAAAGCACACTGTCTTTTGGAGGACCCGTGACTGCCGTATCCCCCACCGTCGCTGACGTCACCGCGCGTCTCATCGAGCGTTCCGCAGCCACGCGGGCCGACTACCTGGCCCGCATCGCCTCCGCCCGCGCGACCGGGCCCGCCCGCGGCCGGCTCGCGTGCAGCAACCTGGCCCACGGCTTCGCGGCCTCCACCGCGCCGACGAAGGCCGAGCTCAAGGTGGTCACCCCCGCGGCGAAGCCCAACGTCGCGATCGTGACCTCCTACAACGACATGCTTTCCGCGCACGCGCCCTACGAGACGTACCCGCCGCTCCTCAAGGCCGCGGTCATGCGCGCCGGTGGACTGGCGCAGGTCGCCGGCGGCGTACCCGCGATGTGCGACGGCATCACCCAGGGCCGCGACGGGATGCAGGTCTCCCTCTTCTCCCGCGACGTGATCGCGATGTCGGCCGGGATCGCCCTCTCGCACGACATGTTCGACGCCGCGCTGATGCTCGGCGTGTGCGACAAGATCGTGCCCGGCCTCCTGATCGGTGCCCTCTCGTTCGGTCACCTGCCGACCGTCTTCGTGCCGGCCGGCCCGATGTCCTCGGGGCTCCCCAACAAGGAGAAGGCCCGTGTCCGGCAGCGGTACGCAGCGGGCGAGGCCACCCGCGAGGAGCTGCTCGAGGCCGAGGCCGCCAGCTACCACTCCCGCGGCACCTGCACCTTCTACGGCACCGCCAACTCCAACCAGCTGCTGATGGAGGTGCTCGGCCTGCACCTGCCGGGCTCCTCGTTCGCCTCGCCGGACACCCTGCTGCGGGCCGCGCTCAACCGTGCCGCCGCCGCGCGTGCCACCGAGCTGGCGCTCACCGGCGGTCCGGGCGTCGGCGAGATGATCGACGAGAAGTCGATCATCAACGCGTGTGTCGCCCTCCTCGCCTCCGGCGGGAGCACCAACCACACTCTTCACCTGGTCGCGATCGCCCGCGCCGCCGGGATCCAGCTGACCTGGGCCGACATCTCCGACTTGTCGCCGGTGGTCCCGTCGATCAGCCGGATGTACCCCAACGGCTCCGCGGACGTGAACCACTTCCACGCGGCCGGCGGCGTCAGCTTCCTGGTCCGTACGCTGCTCGAGGCCGGGTTGCTCCACGAGGACGTCACCACGATCCTGGGCCCGGGGCTGTCGGCCTACACCCAGGAGTCGCGGCTCACCCGCGACGGCGAGATCGAGTTCGTCGAGGGCGCCCCGATCTCCGGCGACCTCGACGTGCTGCGCCCGGCCGACGACCCGTTCTCACCCGATGGTGGTCTGCGGGTGCTCACCGGCGAGCTCGGCACCGCTGTCATCAAGACCTCGGCGGTCGCGCCCGAGCACCAGGTGGTCTCCGCGCCCGCGATCGTCTTCGACGACCAGGCCGACTTCCTCACCGCCTTCTCCGAGAAGCGCCTCGACGGCCGTGACTTCGTCGCGGTGCTGCGCTACCAGGGCCCAGCCGCCAACGGCATGCCCGAGCTGCACAAGCTCACCCCTGCTCTCGGGGTGATGCAGGACCGCGGCCAGCACGTCGCCATCGTCACCGACGGCCGGATGTCCGGTGCGTCGGGGAAGGTGCCCGCGGCCATCCACCTCACCCCCGAGGCTGCGCTCGGCGGACCGCTCGCCCGCGTGCAGGACGGTGACCTGATCACCGTCGATGCCGTCGCCGGCACCCTGAGCATCGGGGTCGACGCCGACGAGTTCGCGCACCGCCCCACCACCGGCCGGGCACCGCTCGACGCCGAGTGGCGCGGCACCGGCCGTGAGCTCTTCGGCGCCTTCCGTGCCACCGTCGGCTCCGCCGACACCGGCGCCTCCGTCTTCCAGTTCGCAACGCCTCAGGAGACCCCCGTTCATGTCTGACCTCACCTCCGCCGACCTGCTCGACCTCTCCCCGGTGATCCCGGTCGTCGTCGTCGACACCCTCGACCAGGCGGTTCCCGTGGCCCGTGCCCTCGCCGAGGGTGGCGTGCCCGTGGTCGAGCTGACCCTGCGTACGCCGGTGGCGCTCGACGCGATCCGGGCGATCGCCGAGGAGGTGCCGGAGGTCCTGATCGGCGCCGGCACCGTGACCACTCCCTTGCTCGCCAAGGAGGCCGCCGCGGCCGGCGCCCAGTTCCTGGTCTCGCCGGGTGCCACCCCGACGCTGCTCGGCGCGATGCGCGACACCGGTCTGCCGTTCCTGCCCGGCACGGCCACCGTCTCCGAGGCCATCGCAGTGCTCGAGACCGGCCACACCGCGATGAAGTTCTTCCCGGCCGAGGCCTCCGGCGGCGCCAAGTACCTGGGCTCGCTGCCCTCCGTGCTCCCCGACGCCCGCTTCTGCCCGACCGGCGGCATCTCGCTCGCCAACGCCCCCAGCTATCTCGCTCTGGCCAACGTCGGCTGCGTCGGCGGCTCCTGGCTCACCCCTGCCGACGTGCTCGCCTCCGGCGACTGGGACCGCGTCACCGCCCTCGCAGCCGCCACCTCCGCGCTCCGCTGACCTCCGCTGACCTCGCCGGGTGGGCGAGGTCAGCGGTAGAGCAGGTACTGGCGACGGGTCGCGTCGAAGTCGGCCAGCTCGTCTTGCCAGGCCGCCTCGACCTCGTCGCCGGTGGCGCCGGCGTCGATCTGCGTACGCAGCCTCGTCGAACCGGTGAGCTTGTCGATCCAGAACGGCCGGGCGGTGTCCCAGGAGTCCTGGCGCCAGGCGAACTCGGGGTAGAGGGCCTTGGCGGCGACCAGCATCTCGACGCCGGTGCGGACGGGGTCGAAACGGTCGCGGTCCTGGATCGTGACCTGCACCCCGCCGCAGACCTGGCCGGCGAACTTGTTGACCGAGGGGTTGAAGTACGCCTCGCGGAACGTCACGCCGGGCAGGTTCGCCTCCTCGAGCGTCGCGGCCCAGCGGTGGTCGACGAACGGCGCCCCGATCAGCTCGAACGGCTTGGTGGTGCCACGCCCCTCGGAGAGGTTGGTGCCCTCGAACATGCAGGTGCCGGGGTAGGCCAGCGCGGTGTCGGGGGTCGGCATGTTGGGGCTCGGCAGGATGAAGTCGAGCCCGGTGTCGGCGTACAACGTCCGCCTCCGCCATCCGGAGACCTGGACGATGTCGAGCTGCGCCAGCCGCCCGCCGGCGTGCTCCTCGAGGAACTCGCCATCGAAGAACCGGGCCAGCTCGCCGACCGACATCCCGTGCTGCTGGACGATCTCGCGGGCGCCGACGCCCGAGGTGTACGCCGCGGTCATCATCGGTCCGCGGGCCGTCCCGCCCACGGGGTTGGGGCGGTCGAGGACCACGAAGCGCTTGTCGGTCGCGACGGCTGCCTGCATCGCCGTCCACATCGTCCAGATGTAGGTGTAGAACCGGGAGCCGACGTCCTGGATGTCGAAGACGACGGTCTCGACATCGGCGGTCGTGAAGAGCTCGGTCATCTTCGCGACGTTGGCGCCGTAGGAGTCGTAGACGGTCAGCCCGGTGCGCTCGTCGACGAAGGTGCCCTCCGAGCCGCCCGCCTGAGCCGTGCCGCGGAAGCCGTGCTCCGGACCGAAGACGCCGGCGATCTGGACCGCCCCGGACTCGTGCATCTCGTCGACGATGTTGCGCAGGTTGCGGAGCACGCCGGTGGGGTTGGTGATGATGCCGACCCGGTCGCCCGAGAGCACCGACCAGCCGTCGCCGGCGGCTCGCTCGGCGCCGGTTCTGACCGCCTCACCACCGCTGAGCGGTGAGACCTGCTCGGTCGAGGCTCCCGCCGAACCGGTGAGAAGTGGCGCCGCCACGGCGCCGGCTGCGGCGGCGCCGAGCAGACGGCGCCGGTCGATCCTGGGGACTTCAGTGCTCATGGGGGCGCTCCTGTGCCGAGGGGTGCGGATCACTTTGCAGGCTAGCCCTGACGGCGCCGCTCGGCAGGCGATTTCCGGGGGCGACCGCTCTAGCCGCCGTTCGACTGCCGGATGCCCTTGGCCAAGGCGTCGAAGCTGTAGATGAAGCCGCCGGCGTCGCCGGAGACGGTGACGTACGCCTTCTTGGTACCGGGCCGGATCGCGACGTTGGTCGCCGAGGTGAGCCCGGCCCGGTCAGCGGCCGGGACGCGGACCGTCGCGAGCGGCCGGCCGTGCCGGGAGAAGACGCGGATGACCGGCTCGCCGTGGGTGGCCTGGTAGATGTTGCCGGCCGCATCGACCGCGTTGGAGTCGGTCTCGGTCTCGGCCGGTCCGTCGTCGACCTCGGCGACGATCGAGCTCGCGACGACCGAGGTACGCGACCGGTCTAGGGCCAGATAGCTGATCCGGTTCTCCCACAGGGTGCTCACGTAGAGGCCGCGGTAGCGGCGGTCGAAGGAGATGCCGTTCGGGGCGGCCAGTTCGTCGGCCAGCACGGTCGCGCTCGAACCGTCGGCCGCGATGCGTACGACCCGTCCCACCGGCTCCTTGGCCGGGTCGAGGTAGCCGGTCAGGTCGGTGACGTACATGTTGCCCTCGGGGTCGAAGGTCAGGTCGTCGGGATTCATCGGGCTGCCCTCGACTGCACCGGCGAAGACCGTGCGCGGGTCGGTTCCGTCGGCGGCGAGGCTGCGGATCGTGCCCTGGTAGTCGGTCAGGTAGAGCCGGCCGTCGACCGGGCTCCACTGCGCCGACGTGTAGGCCCCGGCTTCGTCGGTGAAGAACCCGAAGACCTCCTGCGACGAAGTGTCGAGGCGCAGCACCTTCGGTGCCGGCGAGGAGGCCACGACGTCGACGAAGTAGAGGTCGCCGTCGGCGCCGAACGTCGGACCCTCGAGCAGGGTCATGTTGAGCCCGGGGTGCGGGCTGGTCGCCTTGACCACCTGCTCGGCGATGATCTCCCGCGGCCACTGCGGGTGCGCCACCGCGCCGGAAGGGCCGGCCAGCGCGCCGGCGACCAGTGCACTCGCGAGCGCGACGGCAGAGACGGACGTACGTCGGTTCATCTCGTTCTCCTCTGGGGTTGGTCGACGAGGACCTCGTCGATGGATGTGCGGCGCCACTCCTCGAGCAGCCGGTGGAACGCGACCGGCCCCGGGCCGTAGGAGATCTTCATCTCGGCCGGCTGGCCCTCGCTGTTGTAGTAGCCGGGCGTGCACGTGCGCAGGAAGTCGAGGTTGTCGTTGGCCGACTCCTCGATGACCTGCGCCCAGGCCTCGGTGGCCTCGCGCGACGGCTCCACATAGGCCGCTCCCCGCGAGCGCGCGGCGGCGACGACCAGGCCGATGTGGCGCGCCTGCTCGCTGAGGATGTGGGAGTAGTTGACCGAGTTGGCGTTCTGGAACAGCGAGAGCTGGAAGAGGTTCGGGAAGCCATGGCTGTAGAAGCCGTGCAGCGTACGGAACCCGCTCATCAGCGACTCGAAGTAGCTGGTTCCACCGCGCCCGTGGACCATCAGCGACCCGGAGAGCAGACCGGAGATGCCGGTCTCGAAGCCGGTCGCGAAGATGACGCAGTCGACCTCGTACTCGTGGTCGCCGACGACGATCCCGGTCTCGGTCATCCGGGTGATGCCGTGGGTGTCGGCGGTGTCGACCAGCGTCACCTCGGGCCGGTTGAACGCCTCCAGGTAGTGGTCGCTGAAGCCCGGCCGCTTGCACTGGTAGCGGTAGTAGGGCTTGAGCGCCTCCGCGGTCTCAGGGTCGCGGACCGTGGCAGCGACCCGGTCGCGGAGCCGGTTCATGGTCGCGAGGTCGAGGAGTTCCTCGGCCAGCTCGCGCTCCGCGGGGTCGACGGACCGGTCGATCCGTCCGGTGATCATCTTCCGCTGCAGCCCGGCGTTGGCGGTCCACGAGTCCTGGACGACGTCCTCGGCGACCGGTTCGCCGGCCATGATCGCCAGGAAGTTGTCCATCCGCCGTTGCTGCCACCCGGGCGTCAGCGAGGCGGCCCACTCCGGGTCGGTCGGCCGGTTGTCGCGCACGTCGACGGTCGCCGGCGTCCGCTGGAAGACGTACGTCCGGGCAGCATGCTCCGCCACCATCGGCACCACCTGGATCCCGGTGGCTCCGGTACCGACCACCGCGACCCGCTTGTCCGTGAGCCCCACCAGCCCACCGGAGGCATCGCCGCCGGTGTAGCCGTAGTCCCACCGGCTGGTGTGGAACGCCCGCCCGCGGAAGCTCTCGATCCCCTCGATCCCCGGCAGCTTGGCCAGCGACAGCGAACCCGACGAGTCGACGACATAGGTGGCCGTGAACGCGTCGTCACGGTCGGTCCCGATGTGCCATCTGGCGCCGTCCTCGTCCCAGCGCAGCTCGGTCGCCGAGGTGTGGAAGGCGGCGTCGCGGTAGAGGTCGAACCTCTCCGCGAGCGCGACCATGTGCCGGCGGATCTCCTCGCCGGGCGCGTAGCGCCAGCGCGGGACGTACCCGACCTCCTCCAGCATCGGCATGTAGAGGTACGACTCGATGTCGCAGTGGACGCCGGGGTAGCGGTTCCAGTACCAGGTGCCGCCGACGTCGCCGCCGTCGTCGATCAGCCGGATCCGCTCGAGCCCGGCCTGGCGCAGCCGGATCGCCGTCTGCAGCCCGCCGAGCCCTGCGCCGACGACAAGGGCGTCGACGTGGTCGGTGAGCGGTGGTCGGTCGACACGTTCGGTGAACGGGTCGTGCGGGGCAGCAGCGGGGTCGGCGGCGAGCCGGCGGTACTGGCCGAGGCCGTCCGGGCGCACTCTGCGCTCGCGCTCGTCGGCGTACTTGGCCCGGGCGGCTGCGAGGTCCGCGGCCGTGATCGGCGGGTGTTATTCGGGCATGCCATCACCCGAGTGGGGGAAGTCACGGCCCGGAAACTAGCAGCGCACGAGTGTCAGGGTGTCCGGTTCGACCGTTCGTCGCGGCAGATCGACCGTTCGTCGTCGTGTCGGTCCGATGGGGCTGGACACCGTCCGTAATTGTGACCAAGGTCACAGATCGTCCGAACCCCACTTCGACAGATTCTCGGAGGTGACCCATGCCGTCCTCGTCCAAGGGCTCGTGGATCCTCGTCGGGATCCTCCTGTTCGCGGCCGCGGCACCGTCACTCGCGGTGCCGCTGTACGCGAAGGAGGATCCGACGCTCGCCGGATTCCCGTTCTACTTCTGGTTCCAGCTCTTCCTCATCCCCTGCTCGGTCCTGTTCACGACCATCGCCTACTTCGTCGCCAAGGCCGCGTTCCGGCGTGACCGTGCCGCCGCCGGGCGCCCGTGGAAGGAGGGCGGCCAGTGAACGCGGTAGCAGTCTCCGTCTTCGCCTTCCTCTTCCTGCTGGTCACGATCCTCGGCTTCTCCGCCGCGCGCTGGCGCCGGGCGAAGTCGATGGACAACCTCGACGAGTGGGGTCTGGGTGGCCGCGGCTTCGGTACGTTCGTGGCCTGGTTCCTCATCGGAGGCGACCTCTACACGGCGTACACCTTCATCGCGGTCCCCGCGACGCTGTTCGCCGGCGCAGCGGTCGGCTTCTTCGCGGTGCCCTACACGATTCTCGTCTACCCGCTGATCTTCGCGTTCCTGCCGAAGCTGTGGTCGGTCTCGCACAAGCACGGGTACGTCACCCCGGCCGACTTCGTCGTCGGCCGCTACGGATCCAGGACGTTGGGTCTGGCCGTCGCGATCACCGGCCTGCTGGCCACCATGCCCTACATCGCGCTGCAGCTGGTGGGCATGGAGGTCGTGCTCGAGGTGATGGGTCTGCAGAGCGACTCCTCGAACTGGTTCATCCGTGACCTGCCGCTCTTCATCGCGTTCGCGGTGCTGGCCGCCTACACGTACTCCTCCGGGCTGCGGGCGCCGGCGCTGATCGCGTTCGTGAAGGACTCGCTGATCTACATCGTGATCATCGTGGCGATCATCTACATCCCGTCGCAGCTCGGTGGCTGGGGCAACATCTTCGAGACGGTGCAGACCAGCTTCGACACGTTCAACACCGAGAACGCCGACGCGATCGCCGCCGGCGACGCGGCCCCGAAGGCGCTGTTCCCGACACAGGCGGCGGGCCAGTGGGCCTACGCCTCCCTGGCCCTCGGCTCGGCGCTGGCGCTGTTCATGTACCCGCACTCGATCACCGGCGTCCTCTCCACGCGCAGCCGCAACGTGATCCGCCGCAACGCCTCGCTGCTGCCGGCGTACTCGTTCCTGCTGGGGCTCCTGGCGCTGCTCGGGTTCGTCGCCCTCGCGGCCGGAGTGATGGTCGGCGACCCGCCGAACCCGCAGCTCGCGATCCCGCAGCTCTTCGAGGACCAGTTCCCGGCGTGGTTCGCGGGCGTCGCGTACGCGGCCGTCATCATCGGTGCGCTGGTGCCGGCGGCGATCATGTCGATCGCGGCCGCGAACCTGTGGACGCGCAACATCTACAAGGCCTACCTGAAGCCCGACGCGACCCCGCAGGACGAGGCCAAGCAGGCCAAGATCGTGTCCCTGGTCGTGAAGTTCGGGGCGCTGATCTTCGTGCTGGCGCTCTCGAAGTCGTACGCCATCAACCTGCAGCTGCTCGGCGGTGTCTGGATCCTGCAGACGCTGCCGGCGATCGTCGTCGGCCTCTACACCCGGTGGTTCCACCGGTGGGCGGTCCTGGCCGGCTGGGCGGTGGGGATGGCGTACGGGACGATCGTCGCGTACGGCGTCTCCTCGCCCACGCAGGAGCACTTCGGTGGACCGTTGGCGCCGTTCCCGGGCACGGAGACGCCCATCTACATCGCGCTCACCGCGTTCCTGCTCAACCTCATCGTGGTCGTCGTCCTGACCCCGATCCTGAGGGCGCTCAACGTGCCGGACGGTGAGGACGCCACCTCGGCGTCGGACTACTCGGTCGACGCCGGCGACGAGGGTGTCGTCGAGGAGCTGAGCTCGACGACGGAGGTGCGCTGAGGGCTACTGACCCGGACACAAAGTCCCGCAAACACGCCTCTGCGGCGTGTTTGCGGGACTTTTTCCTTATTTCTCCAAGAACTGCAACGACAGTACATTGGCGTACGTAACAAGTACTGAAGGCTCTGATTCGGACCAAACTCGGGAGTGTCCATGTTGAGCAACGGATCCATGCTGGCGATAGGACGCCGGGGGGCGTCGCCCTGCATGGATCTACCACCGGGCGTGAAGCTGGCCAGTCGTCTCAGACTGCCGATCCGTCCGGTTTCTATGGGTGGGGCTATGAGCGTGACCAGGAACTCGCTCGCCCTGCTCTGCGGGACCCCGTCGGTGTCAGCCGCGATCCCCGTGCGCTCGGGCGCCGGGTGCAGGCACTGACGGGGTCCCGCATTCCCCGCAACACCCGAAAACATCAGGAGAACGCGATGAACTCGAAGATCCTCGGGGGACTTCGGCGATCGGTGGCGGTGACCCTTGTGGCAGGTGGCTTGATCGTCGCCGGTGCCGCGGTTGCCAGTGCCGCCTCGCAGTCCGTTGAGCACACCGACAGCCGGGCCGCCTCGATGGCCCAGCAGCCGATCAAGGCTCCGGATCGTGGACCCGCAGGTCCGGTGACGGTCTCGGGAGCGATGGCCGGCAACGACGCGGCGGTGACGGTGACGACCGATGGGACGACGGTCGTGGCCAGTGGCCGCGCGCACGTCGAGTCTCCGGTCGACAACGCCGCCGGCGGTGGTGTCGTCCACCATGACGATGACACCGGCTCGTCGCTGGGTGGCGGTCGCGGTGTCGATCTCGGCACGGACCAGATCGGCTTCGCCGGGGGAGCGACCGGTGACTCCTCGTCCGCGGACGTCGTCGGCACTGCTCGGGTCGGGGCGGAGAAGCACTACTACGTCCAGGACGGTCGCTGAGCGATCCGCGCGTGACATTCGTCGGGGCCACCGGGAGATTCCCGGTGGCCCCGACGCATCGTGGTCAGATCGACCTCAGGATCAGGCAGCCTCGTCCGCGTTCTTGATCGCGGAGATGTCGAACTCGAGCTTGATCTTCTCGGAGACGAGCACGCCACCGGTCTCGAGGGCGGCGTTGAAGGAGAGGCCCCAGTCGGTGCGGTTGATCGCGACGGCACCCTCGAAGCCGACGCGGGTGTTGCCGAACGGGTCCTTGGCGGAACCGGTCTGCTCGAAGGGAACGGTGACCGGCTTGGTGGTGCCCTTGATGGTCAGGTCACCGGTGATGTTCCAGGTCTCGCCGTCGAACTCGACCTCGGTCGACTCGAAGGTGATGTTGGGGTGGGCCTCGTTCTCGAAGAAGTCACCCGAGAGCAGGTGGCCGTCGCGGTCGGCGTTGCCGGTGTCGACGGAGGCAGCCTTGATCGTCAGCGAGACCTTGGACTTGGCCGGCTCGGCGGTGTCGATCGTCGCGGTGCCCTCGAACTCCTTGAACGAGCCGCGGACGGTGGTCACCATCGCGTGGCGAGCCGAGAAGCCCAGGCGGGTGTGGGCGACGTCGAGGGTGTAGTCACCCGCGATGTCCTCGATGGCGGCGGTCGGGGTGTCGAACTCGGTCTCGGCGGGTGCCGTGTCCTTCTTGCTGAAAATGCCCATAGCGAATGTGCTCCTGGAAGAATTGGTTGAAACTGCAAGCATCATAACGGGGGAATCTCTCCCAATGTTCCCGCTCGCGTGGCCTTTCCTGACGACGAGGGAAAATTGGTTGCAGTGACAACGCTATCCCTAAACGCACGAGGCCCGCTCCCCTGTCGGGAGCGGGCCTCGGAAGCGTTGAGCGGTTGTCAGGCAGCGTGACGAGTGGTCGCGGGAGCACTGACTTCGACCCAGCGGGCCTCCATGTGCTTACGGCCGCGGCGGTCGACGACGGGGAGCCAACGGAGCTCGAGCTTGCCAGTCACTTTATTACCGTTCATCAGACACCTCCTGTTCACCTTGTGTTCACCTAAGGTACCGCACCCCCACCCGTATGTCCAAGTAGTCCGCGAGATCGGGTGTGGCGCTCCACTTCGTGACCCCGAAAGGTGCGATGAGGGTGCGCGACGCTCCACTTAGGGCGAAAAGGGGAGTTCTGCCCGAAATCGGGCAGAAATTTGAACGTCGTCCCGTGGATGGCTCACAGTTGGTGAGGTGAATGCCGAGCAAGCGCTGATCGACCACCTGGTCGCCACCACCGGGCTCCGGCCCGCTGAGGCGGCGCGCGTGATCGAGGACGTGGTGGCGTACTTCGACGAACCGGTCGAGGCCTACGTACGCCGCCGGCATGCGCAGCTGAAGACCTACGGCGCGAAGAACGACGCGATCTTCGCGCAGCTCGCCGAGGAGCTTCGGGCGCGGGTCGTTGCCGCGCCGCAGCTGACCGAACGGCAGCTGCGACGGCTCATCTACGGATAGAACGGACTGGACACATGTGCGGAATCGTCGGCTACATCGGACCCCAGCAGGCCGCCGGCCTGCTCACCGAGGGGTTGGCCCGGCTGGAGCACCGCGGCTATGACTCGGCGGGCGTCGCGGTGCTGGGCAGCAGGCTCCAGGTGGTGAAGAAGGCCGGACGCGTACGCGACCTGGTCGATGCCCTGCCCAAGCGGTTCGCCGGCAAGGTCGGCATCGGCCACACCCGGTGGGCGACCCATGGGCCGGCCAACGACACCAACGCCCACCCGCACGTCTCCGCCGACGGTCGCGTGGCCGTCGTCCACAACGGGATCGTCGACAACGCCGCCTCGCTGCGGGAGCGGCTCACCGATGCGGGCATCGAGCTGGTCAGCGACACCGACACCGAGGTCTTCGCCCACCTCATCGGAGCGTCGACCGCCGACACCCTGGAGGCCAAGGTCGTCGACGCCCTCTCCCAGGTAGAGGGCACCTGGGGTCTCGCCGTCGTGCACGCCGACTTCCCCGACCGCATGGTCGTCGCCCGCAACGGTTCGCCGTTGATCGTCGGCGTCGGCGACGGGGAGATGTACGTCGCCTCGGACCTGGCCGCGGTCGTACGCCACACCACCACCGTCGCCCACCTCGACGACGGCGAGCTCGCGACCATCACCGCGACCGGCTTCACTACGTTCCGCCAGGACCTGACGACGACCACCACTACGGCTCGCGAGGTCGATGTGGACCCGTCGGCGTACGAGTATGGCGAGCTCGCCGACGAGCCGCGGATGTTCACCGAGATCCTGGAGCAGCCGTCCTCGGTCGAGCGGGCGCTGCGGGGCCGGCTCGACGAGCGGTTCGGCACGGCTCACCTCGGCGGGCTCAACCTCGACCCGCGCGAGCTGCGTGCGATCCGCCGGGTGAAGATCCTCGGCTGCGGCTCGGCCTACTACGTCGGCCAGATGGGCGCCGGGCTGATCGAGGAGCTCGCCCGGGTCCCCGCCGACGCCGAGGCGGCATCGGAGTTCCGCTACCGCAACCCGATCATCGAGCCCGACACGCTCTATGTGGCCGTGTCCCAGTCCGGCGAGACGATCGACACCCTGCTCGCCGTCCAGGAGATCAAGCGCAAGGGCGGCCGGGTGCTCGGCGTCGTCAACGTCGTCGGCTCGGCGATCGCGCGCGCGGTCGACGGCGGCATCTACCTGCACGCTGGTCCGGAGATCGCGGTCGCCTCGACCAAGGCGCTCACCAACATGTTCGTCGCGTTCTCGCTCCTGGCGCTCCAGCTGGGCCGCGTACGCGACCTCTCGATCGCCGACGGGAAGCGGCTCATCGCCGGGCTGCAGGCGCTGCCGACCCAGATCGAGGAGATCCTCAAGAGCGAGTCCCACCTCGAGGAGGTCGCGGCACGGCTGGCCGAGGCCGAGTCGATGTTCTTCGTCGGTCGCGTACGCGGCTACCCGGTCGCCCGCGAAGGTGCTCAGAAGCTGAAGGAGATCTCCTACCGGCACGCGGAGGCCTATCAGACCTCCGAGCTCAAGCACGGTCCGCTCGCGCTGATCTCCGAGTCCGTTCCGACCGTGGCGATCGTGCCGCAGGACGAGCTGACGGACCGCAACGTCGCGGCCCTCCACGAGATCAGCGCCCGCCGCGGGCCGCTGGTCGTCGTCACCCACCCCGATGTCGACCTCGGTGAGCTCGACGCGCTGCGCGTGGACGTACCGAAGAACGAGGTCGAGCTCGACCCGATCCTGCTGACCATCCCGCTCCAGCTGATCGCCTTCCACGCCGCCAAGGCCCTCGGCCACGACGTCGACAAGCCACGGAACCTCGCTAAATCAGTCACCGTCGAGTAGCGGTGTCCGCTTCAATGGGCCCCATGCGCCTCGCAGGCATCAACATCCATCCGGTGAAGTCGACGGCGATCAGACCGGTCGAGGAGGCGTACGTCGGCAGGGCCGGGATCGTGGGAGACCGCGAGTGGCTGGTCGTCGACGGCAGCGGCAAGCTGGTGACGGCTCGTGAGGTGAGGGAGCTGTTCACGGTCGTGGCGGACACGCCCTCGACCGGCAGGCCGGCGGGGGTGGACCTGCTGCTCAACGCTCCCGAGATGGACCCGTTGGAGGTGGCGGCGCCCGAGCGGGAGGCGCCGGCTGTCGGCGTACGTTTCTTCGCGAAGTCGCTCACGGCGCAGGCCGTCGGGGAGCCTGCCGACGCGTGGCTGAGGAAGGCGCTCGGCCGCGACGACCTGAGGCTCATGTGGTGTGCCGATCCGACGAAGCGGCCGATGAACCCGGACAAGTATCAGCCCGGCGAGTTCGCCGCGTTCCACGACTCCTCGCCGGTGTCGCTGCTCACGCAGGCCTCGGCCGACCAGATCGAGGAGTGGTCCGAGGGCGAGGTCCCGGCGCGGCGCTTCCGTGCCAACCTGCTGATCGAGGGTGCCCCGGAGGCGTTCGCCGAGGACGGCTGGCGGGAGGTCGCGATCGGTGGCGCTCGATTCCGGGTCGCAGCCCCGATCGACCGATGCGTGATGACGACCATCGACGCCGACACGCTGGAGTCGGGCAAGGACCCGCTCCGCGCTCTCGCCAAGCATCGCCGCTGGGACGGCAAGGTGTGGGCAGCGGTGCATCTCGCCGTCGCCCATCCGGGCGAGATCGCGGTCGGCGACGACGTCATCGTCTCCTGAGTGCTGCGAATGATGGGCAAGTGACGGGGCCCACCGCGCCGAGAAATGCATAGAACGTGCTATATGGGCCTACCGTTGGAGGGTGAGCACCGACCCTGAATCTGCCGTATCCACCACTCCCGCGCCCGAGGAGCTGAGCGCGCCCAGCGGTGGGTCCAGCGTGGAGGCTGAGCAGGGTCCGACGTTCGACTCACTCGGTCTCTCTGCCGGTGTCCTCGAGGCCGTGAAGGCGCTCGGCTACGAGACGCCTTCGGCGATCCAGGCGGCGACGATCCCGTCGCTGCTCGAGGGTCGTGACGTCGTCGGTCTCGCGCAGACCGGCACCGGAAAGACCGCCGCGTTCGCGCTGCCGGTGCTCTCGAACCTCGACGTCTACCAGAACGCGCCCCAGGCGCTGGTGCTCGCGCCGACGCGCGAGCTGGCCCTGCAGGTGTGCGAGGCGTTCGAGCGTTACGCGTCGAACCTCGACGGCGTACGCATCCTGCCGGTCTACGGCGGGCAGGGCTACGGCCCGCAGCTGACCGCGCTGCGTCGTGGCGTCCACGTCGTCGTCGGCACCCCCGGCCGGATCATGGACCACCTGGAGAAGGGCACGCTCGACCTCTCCCAGCTGCGCTTCCTGGTGCTCGACGAGGCCGACGAGATGCTCAACATGGGCTTCGCGGAGGACGTCGAGACCATCCTCGCCGACACCCCCGAGGACAAGCAGGTCGCGCTCTTCTCGGCGACGATGCCCGCGCAGATCCGCCGGCTGTCGAAGAAGTACCTTCGCGACGCGAAGGAGATCTCGGTCAAGGCGAAGACCCAGACCGCCACCAACATCACCCAGCGCTACCTGATGGTGTCCTACCCCCAGAAGGTCGACGCGCTCACCCGCATCCTCGAGGTCGAGAACTTCGAGGGCATGATCGTCTTCACGCGCACCAAGTCCGAGACCGAGTCGCTGGCCGAGAAGCTGCGCGCGCGTGGCTTCGCCGCGACCGCGATCAACGGCGACATCGCCCAGGCCCAGCGTGAGAAGACCGTCAACCAGCTCAAGGACGGCTCGCTGGACATCCTGGTCGCGACCGACGTCGCGGCCCGTGGTCTCGATGTCGAGCGGATCTCGCACGTGGTCAACTACGACCTGCCGACCGATGTCGAGGCGTACGTCCACCGCATCGGCCGCACCGGGCGTGCGGGCCGCACCGGCGACGCGATCTCGTTCGTCACCCCGCGTGAGCGGTGGCTGCTGCGCGCGATCGAGAAGCACACCAAGGCACAGCCGGCGCAGATGCAGCTGCCCTCGGTCGACGAGGTCAACGCGACCCGCCTCTCCCGCTTCGACGACGGCATCACCGCCGCGTTGCAGGAGGGCGAGCGCATCGAGTTCTTCCGCGACGTGGTGCGTCACTACGTCGAGGAGCACGACATCCCCGAGGTCGACGTCGCCGCCGCTCTGGCTGCGGTGCTCCACGGCGAGGAGCCGCTGCTCCTCGACCCCGAGCCTGAGAAGCCTGCCTACGAGGACCGGCGCGGACGCCGCGATGACCGCGGCAGCGACCGTGGCCCTCGCCGCGAGACGGGCACGTCGCGTCAGACGGGCCAGCCGCTGGCCACCTACAAGATCCAGGTCGGCAAGCGCCACCGCGTCGAGCCGCGCCAGATCGTCGGCGCCATCGCCAACGAGGGCGGCCTGCGCCGCGCCGACTTCGGCAACATCTCCATCCGCAACGACTTCTCGCTCGTCGAGCTCCCCGCGGACCTGGCTCCCGAGACCTGGAAGGCGCTCGAGTCGACCCGCATCTCCGGCAAGCTCATCGAGCTCTCCGAGGACTCCGGCGGTGGCCCCGTGCGTCGCTCCGGCGGCCGCTTCGACAAGGGTGGCCGACCGGGCAGCAGCTCCGACTTCGGCGACCGCCCCCGCAAGCCGCGGCAGAAGCGCAAGTTCGACTGACGTTGGGATACCCGGTTAACCGGGTATCCCCGCACTTCTCAGGCATTGCAACGCCTGAGAAGTGCAGGCATTGCCTGAACACCGTGACGGAAGTGGCGAGAGGGACGGCCCGACGAGCGGTCGCCCACGCGCCAGCCTGCTGACGACCCAGGCGACCGGAGAACTCACCGACCGCTGCCTGAGCGGCTGCGGCACTCGTGCTTTCAGCAGGCGGCGAGGGTGCGCTGGGCGGAGAGGGCGACCAGGGCGAACGGTGCGGCCATCAAGGCCAGCGCACTGAGGGCCAGGAACACGGTGAGGCCGCCGGTCAGGGCCAGCATGGTGAAGCCGATGATCGGCACGATCATGGCCGTGGCCAGGGACCAGGCGGCGGTCAGCCGGGCCGTACGACGCCCGATCCGGAGCCAACGCTGACCGATTGCGGTCACCCCCAGGGCGACCAGGGCGCCGAGGGCTCCTGCTGTGCCGACGTACCCGATGATGATGTCGAGGACGTGGAAGAGGCCGCTTTCCGGAGCGGCCGAGTGAGCGCTCGCGCCGAGCTCGATCCCGCCGTCCCACAGGAAGGCCTGGGGGAGCATGACGAGGACGAGCAGGATGGCCGTACGCCGGGCGGCGCCGATCGCGACGGTGTCCCGGAAGCCGGGAGCGATGTCGTCGACGGAGCCGAAGTCGCGCAGGGCGAGCGCCTCCGCCTCGGTGGGCGTGTAGCCCGCCGCGGTGTAGGCGTCGGTCGCGTCCTCGAGATGGTCGCCGGCCTCGCGCAGGAGGTCGCGCCGGGTCCAGCTCGGGCCGGGGATCGCGGCGCGCAGGTCCGCAAGGTAGACGTCGACGGCGCTCATGCGCTCATCTTCCGTCCTCGGCGGCGTCGGCCACATCAGGGAACTCCCTGAATCACTCGCCAGAAGTGCCGACTCGGCCGACGTAAGTGCCGTCTCGGCCGGCGGGGGTGACGTCTCGGCAGGGTCAGGCTTCGCCGAGTACGCCGGAGACGACCTTGGCGAAGGTCCGCCACTCCTGGCGGTGGGCGGCGAGGGCGCTGCGGCCGGCGGAGGAGAGTTCGTAGGTGCGGCGCTTGCGGCCGCCGACCTCGGACCAGGAGCTGTCGAGGTAGCCGGCCTTCTCCAGGCGGCGCAGCGCGGGGTAGATGGTGCCGGTGGGGAGGTCGAGCTCGCCGCCGCTGCGGGCGCTCAGGGCCTCGATGATCGCGTAGCCGTGAAGGGGCTGCTTCTCGACGACGGCCAGGATCAGCGAGTCGAGGTGGCCACGGAGGGCGTCGGCTTTCATGTAGACAGCCTACACAGTCCGTCGTACATTGTCTCCATACATGTTGCCAGGCTACCTATAGCCAGGCGAGACACGACAGGAGACATGATGACCACTCAGACGATCACGAGACCCAGTCCGCTGCGGCGGCTGGCGTCCTTCTCTCAACGCCATCACTGGACCGCGCTGCTGCTGTGGGTGGTCGTCCTGGTAGGCGTGACGGTGGCGGCGCAGAGCATCGGCGACGACTACCGCAACTCCTTCGACATCCCCGGCACCCAGTCGCAGGAGATGGCCGACCTGCAGGCGAAGCACGGTGGGTCGAACGGTGACGAGGTGCGCGCGGTCATCCATGACGAGCGCGGCTGGAACACCGACCAGCAGGCCGTCGATGATCTGCTCGCGGACCTGGCCGCGGTGCCTCATGTCGAGTCCGTCGAGCCGGCCGATCCGCAGCGCGGGTCGGTGAGTGAGGACGGTACGACCGCGCTGGTCACCGTGGTGATGGACGCCGAGGCCGGCGAGCTCCCCGTGAGCGCCTATGAGCCGTTCCTCGAGCTGGCGGACGAGACGTCGACCGACGACCTCCAGGTCGAGATGGCCGGCGACTCGATGCGCGAGGTGAACGAGGGCGAGGGCGGCAGCTCCGAGGGGATGGGCATGCTCGCCGCGCTGGTGATCATGCTGTTCATGTTCGGATCGTTCCTGGCGGCGAGCCTGCCGCTGATCACCGCGATCTTCGCAGTCGGCACGACCTTCGGCGTCGTCACGCTGCTCTCGCACATGACCACGATCCCGGACTACACCGCGCCGATGCTGATGATCGTCGGGCTGGGTGTGGGCATCGACTACGCGCTGCTGGTCTTCTCGCGCTATCGCAGCGAACTGCTCGGAGGCGCCACCCGTGAGGACGCCACGGCGACCGCGATCGACACCGCCGGCCGCTCGGTCCTATTTGCCGGGGTCAGCGTGATTCTGGCGCTCTGCGGCCTCTACGTGCTGCAGCTGACCTCGATCCAGGGAGTCGTGCTCGGCGTCGCCCTCACCGTCCTGATGACCATGATCGCCGCGGTCACGCTGCTGCCCTCGCTGCTGACCCTGTTCGGCAAGCGCCTGGAGAAGTCCGTGCGCAAGCACGCGGCGCGGTCCCGGCGCGAGCCCGGCCAGCGCTGGCGCGCCTGGGCCTCCGGTGTCCAGCGGCACCCGTGGGCAGCGCTGGTCGTCTCCGTGGTCGTGCTTGGCGCGCTGGCCGCCCCTGTCCTCGGCCTCCAGCTCGGCTTCGCCGACGCCGGCAACGACGACTCCTCCTCGACCACGCGGAAGGCGTACGACCTGGTCAGCGAGAAGTTCGGCCCTGGTGCCAACGGCCCGCTCATCGTGATGACCGAGGGCTCCCAGGAGGAGGCGGCTGCTGCGTACGAGCAGGTCCAGGGATACGCCGGTGTGGCCGCCGTGACCCCGCCGCAGCCGTCGGCCGACGGTGCGGTGTACACCTCCATCGCCTTCCCTGAGACCGGCCCGCAAGACGCCGAGACCACCGAGCTGGTGAAGGACCTCCGGACGGATCTCGGCGACGACGTCCTGGTCGGTGGCTCGACCGCGGCGCTGATCGACTACTCCGACGCGGTCGCGAAGAAGCTGCCGCTCTTCATCGGGCTCGTCGTCGGGCTCTCCGCGCTGCTGCTGATGTGCGTCTTCCGCTCCGTCGCGGTGGCGATCAAGGCGGCGATCCTCAACCTGCTTTCGATCGGCGCTTCGATGGGGGCGATGACGTACGTCTTCCAGGAGGGGCTGCTGGGGGTCGAGCCCGGTCCGATCGAGGCGTTCCTGCCGGTGATGACCTTCGCGATCGTCTTCGGGCTCTCGATGGACTACGAGGTCTTCCTGATCTCGCGGATGCGCGAGGAGTGGCTGCGCAGCGGCGATGCCCAGGAGGCCGTCCGGGAGGGGCTGGCGCACACCGGCGGCGTCATCACCGCGGCCGCAGCGATCATGGTCGTGGTCTTCGGTGCCTTCTGGTTCAGCCCGGACCGGATGCTGCAGGAGATGGGCTTCGTGATGGCGGTTGCGGTGCTGCTCGACGCGGTCCTCGTGCGGTGCCTCATTGTGCCGGCGGTGATGCGGCTGCTCGGCGCCGGCGCGTGGTGGCTGCCGCGGTGGCTCGACCGGCTCCTGCCGCGTCTGCAGAACGTCGGATGAACTCAGGTAAGCGGGTTCCGGACAGTTACTAAGACGTGAAACTAATTTCCTGCGGGCGGAAGTAAGGGCGCGTACAACCGAATAGAAGGGCCGCCCCCAGCGGTCCCCGGCTTTCGGGAGTTGCCATGAACGGTTTTACCTTCCGCCTGTCCAAAGTCCGCCTCGCGGTCTCCCTCACATCCATCGCCCTTCTCGGCGCCGGCCTCGCCGTCGCCCCAGGCTCCCCGGCCTCAGCGAACCCCATTGCTTCGGGCTTCGCTTCAGCAGCCGGGGAGCCCTACGTCGCTCTGGGTGACTCCTACTCCTCTGGAGTAGGCACTCGCAGCTACATCGCCGACGGCAGCCAATGCATGCGGTCGACCCTGGCGTACCCGAGCCTGGTCGCCGCGGCGAAGAGCTACAGCCTCAACTTCCGCGCCTGCTCGGGCGCGGTCGTCGCCGACGTCACCAACAGCCAGCTCAGCGCACTGTCCACCTCGACCCGTTACGTGACCATCTCCGTCGGTGGCAACGACGCCGGCTTCGCCGACGTGATCACCGAGTGCGCTCTCCCAGCCTGGGCGAGCGACTGTGCGGGAGCGGTCGCGGGTGCGCAGAACTACATCCGCAACACACTGCCGGCCAGCCTCGGGACGCTCTACTCGAGGATCCGGTCGGCCGCCCCCAGCGCGAAGGTGGTGGTCGTGGGCTATCCGAAGCTGTTCATGGGCGAGGACTGCAACGCGTTCACCTGGTTCAGCCCGTCGGACGAGGCGATCCTCAACGACACCGCGGTGCTCCTCAACAACACCACGGCCTCGCGGGCGAGCGCCGCCGGATTCGGCTACGTCAACCCGATCAGCCGGTTCACCGGACACGCGGTCTGTGACAACCCCGAGTGGGTCAACGGGCTCTCCAACCCGATCGAGGAGTCCTACCACGCCAACACCGCCGGACATCGTGACGGCTACACCCCTCTGGTGAGCTCACCGCTCACCGGCGCCGCGGTCACCGCGACCCCGGCCGTGCTCGCCGCGGCCGAGGCGACCGGTCCCGCGCAGGCCGCCAAGCAGAGGAAGTACGCCGCCCTCGACCGCCACATCGAGCCGAAGGTGTTCCAGCCGCCGACCCGTGAGCGCCTGGAGAAGCTCGCCGACCAGCGCGGCGTCGACCTGGACGCCTGGCTGGCGACGCACTGATCCACCTGGTGGTGAAGCCGGGCGTGTCCACCAGGCGCGCTCGGCTTCACAACCTCCGCGTTAGGGCCCGGCCGAGAATTGCCTGGATGGCATGCGTCGTCAGGGTGCGTGCTGGCCAAGGCGCCGCTCCGAAGGCATACCGGGGTCTTTCGAGGGGCGGCAACGCCGGCCAGTGCGTGCCCTGGCGGCGCAGGCCGCCAGGCAATTATTGGGCGGGCCCTTCAACGGGTGTAACCCAATCTTGGGGGCAAGGCTGATAGAACCGTTCCATGCGAGTCTCCCGGGGCATAGCGGCCCTTGCTGTTGCCCTACCGCTGCTTGCCGCATGTGGTGGGGCCAAGGAACCGGGTCCGAGCATGTCGACCCTGACCACCGCGCTGGAGACCGGCACCTTCACGAAGGTCGACTTCGTGGCGAAGACCGATCCCGCTGTCGTCGCCACCGACTACAGCAATCTGACGGGCAACCTGTTCGGGAAGCTGGGCGCGCCCGACGTGTCCGCGACCAAGCCGGTCTTCTCCGGCCACGGCACCGACAGCGCGAAGTCGACGCTCACCTGGGCATGGGGACTGCCGGGCGGCCGCTGGACCTACGAGTCGGAGGTCGAGCTCCGCAAGACCGACGAGAAGTGGGAGTTCGTCTGGGAGCCGACGGTCGTCGCCCCAACGCTCGCCGAGGGACGCAGCCTCCACGTCGAGACCGTCCAGCAGCAGCGCGGCGAGATCCTGAGTACGTCGGGAGCGACCCTGGTCGCGGATCGGCCGGTCGTCACGGTCGGCATCGACAAGACCCTGATCGACCCGGTGGCGGCTCCCGCGGCCGCTCGCGACGTCGCCGCGATCGTCGGCATCAACCCGAAGCGCTACGCCAAGCGCGTCAAGGCGGCCGGTGACAAGGCGTTCGTCGAGGCGCTCTCGATCCGCAAGCCGATGATGACGAAGGCCAAGGCCGCGAAGATCGCCAAGATCAAGGGCGCCGCGATGCTCAACCGGACCCTCCCGCTCGGCCCGACCAAGGAGTTCGCCTCGCCGGTCGTCGGCATCGTCGGTGAGGTCACGGCGGAGATGATGAAGAAGAAGCCCGGGACCTACCTCCCGGGTGATCTCGCCGGGCTCTCCGGCTTGCAGGCGCGCTACGACGAGCAGCTGCGCGGCAAGCCCGGGCTCCAGGTCGCGGTGCTCGGTGACGAGGGCGAGGTGCTCAAGCGGCTCTACAGCACCGACCCGATCGACGGGAAGTCGCTGACCGTCACCCTCGACGAGCGGCTGCAGAAGAACGCCGAGAAGATCCTGAAGCGCGTCAAGCCCGAGAGCGCCCTGGTCGCGATCCGGCCCAGCGACGGTGCCGTGCTGGTCGCCGCCAACGGCGAGGACAACAAGATGAACCTGGCCACCTTCGGCCAGGCGGCCCCCGGCTCGACCTTCAAGGCCGCGACCACGCTGGCCCTGCTGCGAAAGGGGCTCAACGCCAAGAGCCAGGTGAAGTGTCCGGCCAAGACCACTGTCGACGGCAAGACGTTCAAGAACGACTCGTGGTACCCGAAGTCGGCCCTCGGCGAGATCACGCTCGCCCACGCCGTCGCCGAGTCCTGCAACACCGCCATGGTCGGCGTCGCCGGCGAGGTCGGCCACGCCGAGATCGCCTCGGCCGCCGCCTCGCTGGGCTTCGGTATCGACCGCGACGCCGGCTTCACCTCCTACTTCGGCCAGATCCCCGAGCCCGCGGGCGAGACCGAGCACGCCGCCGATCTGATCGGGCAGGGCAAGGTGCTCGCCTCGCCGCTCGTGATGGCCGCCGTCATCGGCTCCATTCAGGCCGGCCACACCGTGGTCCCGACCCTCGTCGAGGGTCAGGTCGCCAAGCCGTCTGGTGTCGAGCCGCTCGCCGCCGACGAGGCCGAGCAGCTGCGTACGATCTTCCGGGGTGTCGTCACCGACGGCACCGGCAGCGGCCTGGCTGATGTGCCCGGCAAGCCGGTGATCGCCAAGACCGGCACGGCCGAGTTCGACCGCAACGGCAAGCGCCTGACGCACACCTGGATGATCGCTGCTCAGGGTGACCTGGCCGTGGCCGTCTACGTCGACGAGGGCGAGAACGGTGCCGCCACCTCGGGCCCGCTCGTCGAGGCCTTCTTCCGCATGGTCAACGAGCGCTAGAGACCGGCAAATAAGATGTGGCCCGGCCGTGAGGCCGGGCCACAATCAATTTCCCTCGGTGCTTCTCTACCGACGGGGGGAACAGTAGAGAAAGCTCAAGGGGCGAGCCTGGCGGCCTTTCGGCCGCGAGGCCCGGTCGAGGTTTGGAGTGCTCCCTCCCTACGTCGACGTGGATACATAACCAGACTTGTTCCTGGCTGTCACGTTTATGTCCCTTTTCTACCGGATCTGTGACCGGGTGTTAGCAAGGTGTGGATCGGTCACTGACCGGCCGGGATCTCCGCGGTGCCGTTCGCCGAGGTCGTGTCGGCGGCCTTGCGGAGCATCGCGCCGAGGTCGACGCCGGTCGTGGTCTTGAGCATGTTGAGGGTCTGGACGACGTTGTCGTTGACCTGCTTCGGGATGGCGCCGGCCCCCTCGGTGGAGAGCACGGTGAGGTTGTCGATGGCGCTGATCGGCGCGGCGACCTCCCTGGCGACCTGCGGCAGGACCTCGATGAGCATCTGCAGCACGGCGGCGTCGTTGTAGGACGCGAACGCTGCGGCGCGCTTCTCCATCGCCTCGGCCTCGGCGTGACCGACGGCCAGGGTGGCGGCAGCGCTCGCCTCACCCTCGGCGCGGGTGGCCTCGGCGCCGGCCAGACGCAGCGACTTCTGCGCGTCACCGCGCCGGGCGCCCTCGATGGCCTCGGCCTCGGCCAGTGCGGCACGGCGGGCCTTCTCGGCCTCGCCGGAGAGTCGGGCCTGCTCGGCGTCGGCCTCGGCTGCGGCGATGGTCGACGCCTTGCGCGCCTCCGCGGCCGCGATCTCGGAGCTGCGGCGACCCTCCGCCTCCTGCTCGACGCGGTAGCGCTCCGCGTCGGCGGGCTTGCGCACCTGCGTCTCGAGCTGTCGCTCGGTCAGCGCGGCCTGGCGTACGGCGACCTTCTCCTGCTCGGTGAGGATGGCCTGGTCGCGGTCGGCCTGGGCCAGCGGACCGGAGGCGGCGGCGTTGGCAGTGGCCGCGTCGGTCTCGGCCTTGATCTCGGCCTGCTTGAGCGCGAGCGCGCGCTGGGCGACCGCGATCTCCTCCTCGGCCTTGATCCGGGCCTGCTCGGCGGCACGACGGGCCTCGGCCTCGGCGATCGAGGCGGCCTGGGTGATGCGGGCGGCCTCGGGGCGGCCCAGGTTGGCGAGGTAGGAGCCGTCGTCGGTGACGTCCTGGATCTGGAAGGTGTCCAGGATCAGGCCCTGGCCGGTGAGCGACGACTCGGACTCGTCGGCGACCCGCTGGGCGAACGCGGCGCGGTCACGGATGATCTGCTCGACGGTCAGACCGCCGACGATCGAGCGCAGCGCGCCGGCGAGCACCTCCTGCGTGAAGGGCTCGATCTCCTCCTGCTGGGAGAGGAAGCGCTGTGCGGACAGCCGGATCTGGTCGGCGTTGCCGCCCACCTTCACGATCGCGACACCCTCGAGGTTGAGCTTGATGCCCTGCCCGGAGACCGCGCCGCGGATCTGGACCGAGATCCGGCGCGAGGAGAGGTCCATGGTCGCCAGCTTCTGGACGAACGGCACCACGAAGACGCCGCCGCCGAGCACGACCTTCTGGCCCGACAGGTCTGTGGTGAGCTGGCCGGTCTCGGGGTTGAGCACCGCCTTGCCCTTGCGGCCGGTGACGATGAAGGCCTGGTTGGGACCGGCGACCTTGTAGCGGCTGGTGACCAGCAGCAGAAGCAGGATGAGAAGTACGACAAGGCCGGCGATCGGCACCAGCAGTTCCATGAGGATTCCTTCAGTCAGGAGGTGATCTCGCGCCACGTCGGCGCGACGGTGACTGCCGTCGGTGAGAGGACTCCGGTCACGTGCACGGCGGTGCCGGGCGTGATCGCCTCGTCGGCGTCGGGAGCCTTGGCGTTGTAGGTCACCGTGTGGCCCCCGAGGGCGACCCGCACCACGCCGAACCCGTCCGCCGGGATCGTGGTGATCACGGCAGCGTCCAGGCCGACGGCGGCCTCCCCTGAGGGCGCCGCGTCGGTCTGGTCCTCCTTCAGCAGGCGAGTCAGCCACAACGTGAACCAGGCGAAGAGTGCTCCGACGACGGAGCCGATCAGGATGGACGGCACCAGGCCGAGGTCCAGCGGTCCGTGGGCGATGGCGCCACCGAACCCGAACGCCGACACGAATCCGGCCATCGCGGCCGTGGAGTACGAATCGCTCGCCAGCCAGTCCAGCAGGCCGCCGAGGAAGCCGTCGAGGAGGTCGCCGATCACCAGCGACACCAGCAGGAGGCCCAGCCCGACGGCTCCGATGATCAGGAACGTCGTCACACCAAACCTTTCGGCAGAGTCTCCACACTGAGCAGCAGTCTGGTGCGGACTTTATCCGTCGCTTCCCGGCCTGTCCGCGCTTTATCCGCCTTGGTCGAAGGTCCAGAGCAGAAGCTCGGTCGGTACGCCTGCGCTGACCGTGAACTCTGGCGGCAGATCGTCGCCGGCGGTGACCTCGAAGGCGTCACCAGCGGTGAGCGGCTCGGCCATCCCACTGCGCAGAAGGGCGCCGGAGGCGACGTGGAGATGGCGGAGCCCGGCCTCCGGGAGGGTGATCTCGGCGGGGCCGTCGGTGCCGACGTGGCCGACCCGCAGCGTCCCCTGGTCCAGGCGGACCGCCTCGGTCCACTCGCCCTCGCCGGCGGCGACGTCGTGGACGGCGTACGCCGGCGCGCCGGTGCTGCCCGCGATCCAGACCTGGATGAACCGGGTGCCGGCGGCCGAGGCGAACTCGGAGTGGTCGACACCGTCGCCGGTGGTGAAGACGCCGACCTGGCCGGGCGCGACGGTGCCGGTGGCGCCGGTCGAGTCGGTGTGGGTCACCTCGCCGGACAGCGGCCAGGTCACGATCGTGACGCCGGCGTGGTGATGGGTCTCGAACCCCTCACCGTTGCCCAGCAGGTGCTCGTCGTAGGCCACGATCGGGCCGAAGCCGACGCGCTGGGGGTCGTAGTGGGAACCGAATGAGTAGGTGTGCCAGGTAATTTTTCCTGGCCGGAGGCCGGGAGGACGTTCCGTGAATCGGGCGTTTCCTCGGCGGATCTGGGCAGTCACAGTCATGATTGTGCCGTGGCGTTTCCCAAGTTCCCGACTGGCTTCGTGTTCGGCACTGCAGACGCCACCCGGCCGGGGGGCGAGCAGGATGTTGCGCTGCTTCAACGTCTCGGTGCGCCGGGATACCGGTTCGCGGTCTCCTGGCGTGAGCTTCAGCCGGGTGGGCGCGGTGCCTTCGATCCCGATGCCCGCGCTCGTTACGACCGCCTGGTCGACGAGCTGCTCGAGGCCGGTCTGCGCCCGTCGGCCACGCTCTACGCCGGCGAGCTGCCGGAGACGCTGGCCGCCGACGGTGGCTGGCTCAACCGCGCCACGGTCGACGCGTTCGGTGACTACGCCCAGGGGGTCGCGGACCTGATCGGCGACCGGGTCCCGGAGTGGGTGCCGGTGCAGGACCCCAACGTGGCTGGTTACCTCGGCTACGGCCTCGGCACGATCGCGCCCGGCCGCCGCGCGGGCTGGGGAGTCGTCGCGGCGATGCACCACCTGCTCCTCGCCCACGGCCGCGGTGTGCAGGTGCTGCGCGCCGCCGGGGTCGAGTCCGTCGGCTGCGCCAACCACCACGAGCCGATCTGGCCGCTCTCCGAAGATCCCGCTGACGTCGGCGCGGCCAAGCTCATCGACCTGGCCTGGAACGCGGTGCCTCTCGAGGCGATGCTGATGGGCCGCTACCCCCGTGACATCGCCGGTCTCGCCGACGAGGTCATGATGCCGGGCGACATGGCCGTGATCCGCTCACCCCTGGACTTCTACGGGGTCAACTTCTTCGCGCCGCAGCGCATCGGCGCCTCCGCCGAGGGCGACGACATCCCGTTCCGGATGGTGCCGCTCGTCGGCTACCCCGCCACCGACACCGGCTGGGGCGTGGTGCCCACCGCCCTGCGGGAGTGGCTGATCATCACCCGATCGCGCTATCGCGCCGCGATGCCGCCGATCGTGGTGACCGAGTGCGGTGCTGCGTACGACGCTCCGATGGTGGACGGCGAGGTCGACGACCAGGCCCGGATCGACTACCTCGAGGCGCACCTGGAGGCTGTCTCGGCCGCGATCGAGCGCGGTGTCGACATACGCGGCTTCTACGCCTACACCCTGCTCGACCGTGACGGCTGGGAAGCGCCGTTCACCGGCAAGGACTGGGAGGACGGCGTGGGCGGGAAGTACGGCCTGGTGCACGTCGACGCCGCCGGGGTACGTACTCCCAAACGCTCTTTCGGCTGGTACGCCGACATGGTCGCCGCCCACGCCGAGGGCGCCCCGACGGGCTGATTCGACGGGCTAGAAGGCGAGCTTCTCGCCGATGGCCCTGATCGCGTCCATGTCGCCCGGGTGCGGCACCCAGGGGAGCGTGAGCGAGTCCTTGGTCTTGTCGGTGTAGCGCGGGATCACGTGGAAGTGCAGGTGGAACACTGTCTGCCACGCGGCCGGACCGCAGTTGTTGAGTACGTTGACCCCGTCCGCCTGCAGCACGTCGACCGCCCGCTTCGCGACCGCCTGGGCAGTCTTGGCGGTCGCGGCGAAGACCGCCGGGTCGGCCTCCAGGACGTCCTTGGTGTGCGTCTTCGGCACCACCACCGTGTGGCCCTCGGCCGCCGGCGCGATGTCGGTGAAGGCGTACGTCTCCTCGTCCTCATAGACCTTCGTGGACGGGATGTTGCCCGCGACGATGTTGCAGAACAGGCAGTCGGGATCGCTCATGCGGCAAAGGCTACAAGCCCGCGGCGACCTCGGTGCCCTGGCTGATCGCGCGCTTGGCGTCGAGCTCGGCGGCGACGTCGGCGCCTCCGATGAGGTGCCAGTTCTCCCGCTCGGTCCACAGGTCGCGTACCGACTCCTGGCCCGCGCAGAGGATCACGTGGTCGACCTCGAGCGTGCGGGGCTCGCCGTCGACGGCGTAGTGCAGGGTGAGGGAGTCGTCGCCGGCCTCGATCTTGTCGTACGTCGCACCCCGGACCTGCTTGACGCCGTCCTGCTTCAGGTGGGCGCGGTGGGCCCAGCCGGAGGTCTTGCCGAGGCCGATGCCGATCGGGGTGGCCTTGCGCTGCAGCAGGGTCACCTGGCGAGCCGGTGCCTCCAGGACCGGGGTTGTCAGACCGCCGCGGAAGGTCGCCGGGTCACCGACGCCCCAACGGGCCTTCCACTCCTCGAGGCTCTCGAGCTGGTGAGTCAGCCAGGCGGAGACGTCGACGCCGATGCCGCCGGCACCGATCACCGCGACGCGACGGCCAGGGACGACCCGGCCGGCGAGCACGTCGGCGTACGTCACGACCCGGTCGTCCTCGGAGCCGGCGATCTGCGGCAGCCGCGGCGTGACGCCGGTGGAGACGATGACGTGGTCGAAGGGCTCCAGGTCGGCGGTGGTGGCCTCGGTGTCGAGACGTACCTCGACGCCCAGCACCTCCAGACGCCGGGTGAAGTAGCGCAGGGTGTCCTTGAAGTCCTCCTTGCCGGGCACCGCCATCGCGAGGCGGAACTGGCCTCCGAGCTGCGCGGACTTCTCGAACAGGGTCACTGCGAAGCCGCGCTCGGCGGCCGAGGTGGCGGCCGCGAGGCCGGCCGGGCCGGCGCCGACGACGGCCACGGTCTGCTTGAGCTTGGTCGGCCTGAGCACCAGGGTGGTCTCACGCGCGGCGCGCGGGTTGACCAGGCACGAGGCGGCCTTGTTGGCGAAGGCGTGGTCCAGGCACGCCTGGTTGCAGGCGATGCAGGTGTTGATCTCGTCGGTGCGACCCTCGGCGGTCTTCTTGGCGAACTCGGGGTCGGCCAGCAGCGGGCGTGCCATCGAGACCAGGTCGGCCTTGCCCTCGGCGATCGCTCCGTCGGCGAGCTCGGGGGTGTTGATCCGGTTGGAGGCGCAGACCGGGACCGACACCTCGGCCTTGAGCCGGGCGGTCATGTCCAGCCACGCGCCGCGCGGGACCTGGGTGATGATGGTCGGCACCCGCGCCTCGTGCCAGCCGATGCCGGTGTTGAACACCGAGACGCCGGCGTCCTGGAGCGCGTACGCGAGCTCGATCGTCTCCTCCCAGGTCTGGCCGTCCTCGACCAGGTCGAGGATCGAGAGCCGGAAGATGATCGGGAAGTCGTCACCGACCAGCTCGCGCGAGCGACGCACGATCTCCACCGGGAACCGCATCCGGTTGGTCGCCGTGCCACCCCAGCGGTCCTCGCGCTGGTTGGTCCGCTCGGCGAGGAACTGGTTGATCAGGTAGCCCTCCGACCCCATGATCTCGACCGCGTCATAGCCCGCCTTCTTCGCCAGCGAGATGCTCTTGGCGAAGTCGTTGACGGTCGCGTCCACGGCCTTGTCGGAGAGGGCCGCGGGCTTGAACGGGTTGATCGGCGCCTGGACGGCCGAGGCGCTGACCGAGAACGGCGTGTAGGCGTACCGACCCGCGTGCAGCACCTGCATCGCGATCGCGCCGCCCTCCTCGTGCACCGCGCCGGTGACCCGGCGGTGCTGGGCGGCGTGCAGCCGGGAGCTCATCTCGCTCGCGAACGGCTTGAGCCAGCCGCGCTTGTTCGGGGCGTAGCCGCCGGTGATGATCAGCCCGGTGCCGCCGCGCGCCCGCTCGGCGAAGTAGGCCGCCAGCTTCGGGATGTCCCACGCGTGGTCCTCGAGGCCGGTGTGCATCGACCCCATCACCACCCGGTTGCGCAGCGTGAGCGACCCGATGGTGATCGGTGAGAGCAGGGATTCGTACGCCATGGACGTATGCTACTCATGAGTAATAAGAAGCGGCCAGTGCGCGTTCCATTTACCATTCCGCACATGCGTACTCGCCTTACTGCCCTTATCGTCGCTCCGCTGGCTCTCACCGCGGCGCTGACCGCCTGCGGAAGCGAGGGCGACACCAGCGCCGGGGGCGGCGCGCCGGCCTCCTGTGAGGCCGCCGACCTGCCGCTGAAGCAGGACGGGAAGCTGACCATCGGCACCGACTCTCCGGCGTACGAACCGTGGTTCTCCGAGAACGACCCCAGCAACGGCAAGGGCTTCGAGTCGGCGGTCGCCTACGCCGTCGCCGAGCAGCTCGGGTTCGCGAAGGACGACGTCGTCTGGGTCAAGCAGGCGTTCAACACCTCCTACACGCCGGGCGAGAAGAAGTTCGACTTCGACATCAACCAGATCTCGATCACGCCCGAGCGGGCGAACGTCGTCGACTTCTCGCAGGGCTACTACACGGCCTCGCAGGCGGTCGTGACCATGGAGGATGGCGCCGCTGCGGCGGGGTCGCTGGCCGACCTGAAGGACCTCAAGCTCGGCGCCCAGACCGCGACCACGTCGCTCACCGCGATCCGCGAGGACGTGCAGCCGACCACGGACCCGCTGGTCTTCGACACCAGCGACCAGGCCAAGCAGGCGCTGCTCAACGGTCAGGTCGACGCGCTCGTCTTCGACCTGCCGACCGCGTTCTACATCACCGCGGCCGAGATCGAGGGCAGCACGATCACCGGGCAGTTCGAGAGCAGCGAGAAGCCGGAGGAGTTCGGCCTGCTGACCGAGAAGGACAGCGGCCTGGCTTCGTGCCTCGACGAGGCGCTGACCGCGCTCGAGGAGGACGGGACGCTTGCCGAGCTCGAGAAGACGTGGCTGTCTGACGTCGTCTCGGTGCCCGTGCTGAAGTGATGGTCTCGACAAGCTCGGGGCCACTTCGTTCGGACCCCGGGGTGAGCTGGGCACCCAGCGAGCGGGAGCTCGAAAGACAGGCCGTACGTCGCCGCTTGCGGCTCCAGCAGAGCGCCATCGCCACGGTGGTGACCGCCGCGGTCGCGGTCGGGCTGGTGCTGCTGGTCCTCTCCTCGCCCGGGTGGGACCGGGTCCGCGACTACTTCCTCAGCTGGTCGCACGCACGCGACTCGTTCGCGGCGATCGCGGAGGGGTTCTGGATCAACATCCGGATCTTCCTGGTCGCCGAGCCGTGCGTACTCATCCTCGGCGCCCTCGTTGCCATCGCCCGCCAGACGACGTCCCCGTGGCTGGCGCCGCTGCGACTCCTGGCGACCGGTTACACCGACCTCTTCCGCGGGGTGCCGTCGATCCTGGTCGTCGTCATCTGCGGCATCGGCATCCCGGCCCTGGGTCTGTCCGGGGTGACCAGCTCGCTGTTCTGGCTGACCACGTTCGCGCTGGTGCTCTGCTACGGGGCCTACGTCGCCGAGGTCTTCCGGGCCGGCATCCTGGCGATCCATCCGACTCAGGTCGCCTCGGCCGAGGCGCTGGCCCTGACCCACACCCAGACCATGCGCTTCGTGGTCCTCCCGCAGGCCGTACGCCGCGTCGTACCGCCGCTCATGAACGACCTCGTCTCGCTGCAGAAGGACACCGCGCTGATCTCGGCGGTGGGTGTCTTCGAGGCGCTCCGGGCGGCCCAGGACTATCAGGGCTACAACTTCAACGGCACGCCGCTGCTGGTCGCGGCTGTGTACTTCCTCATCGTCGCGGTCCCGCTCACCCGGCTCACCGACTGGCTGATGCGGCGACAGATCGCGAAGGAGCAGGGCCGATGACCGGGCCGACTGGGTATGGGTTGCTGGAGGCCAAGGGGCTGCGGAAGGCCTATCGCGGGAAGGTCGTCTTGGATGACCTCGACCTGTCCGTGGCCGAGCACGACGTGGTCTGCCTGATCGGTGCGTCAGGATCGGGGAAGTCGACCCTGCTGCGCTGCCTGAACCTGCTCGAGACGATCGACGACGGGGTCATCACCTTCGACGGCCGGGAGATCTCCGACCCGCTCGTCGACCCGCGCTCGGTACGCCGCGAGATCGGGATGGTCTTCCAGGCCTACAACCTCTTCCCGCATCTCTCGGTGCTCGACAACTGCACGCTGGCGCAGGTGCGCGTCCATGGTGTCCGAGCGGGTGAGGCCGCCGATCGGGCGCGGGAGCTGCTCGCCCGGTTCGGCCTCGCCGACAAGGCCGATGCCCACCCCGACGCCCTCTCCGGAGGGCAGCAGCAGCGGGTCGCGCTGGTACGCGCGATGTGCACGCGGCCGCGCCTGCTCCTGCTGGACGAGATCACCGCCGCCCTCGACCCCGAGCTCGTCGGCGAGGTGCTCGAGATCGTCCGGGCCGAGGCGGAGGCAGGTACGACCCTCGTGCTCGCCACCCACGAGATGTCCTTCGCCCGCGAGGTCGCCACCAAGGTCTGCTTCCTCGACGGTGGGCGCGTGCTGGAGCAGGGTCCGCCGGAGCAGCTCTTCGGTGATCCCGTCGAAGAGCGCACCCGCGCCTTCCTCGCCCGGGTCCGTTCGTGAGCCCGACGTCGATGCGTGCTCCTTTTACAAGACGATGACGCTTTGTGAATGATTCACAAGGCGTCATCGTCTTGTAAAAGGAACGGATCCGGCCTCCTGGCTGGCCGCCACCCAGGTGATTTCCACAGGGTTATCCACAGGATCTTGATTTTGGTCGCACGGGCGCGGCATCCCTTCATAACGTCCCGGTATATGGGGGCCACTAAACGAGTCACGACGCGCGAGGCGATACGTCGGATCTGCGAGCTGCACATGATCGGGAAGGTCGAGGCGAACAGGGTCCTGACCACCGGCCTCGCCGGCCCGGGACAGAAGGTGGGCAGCTCGATCGTCTATGACGTGGGCAGGCTGGCCGAGCTGCTGGCGCGGCCGCGCTGCGCGGACCAGACGTTGGACACGGTCCGGCCGCTCATCGTCAGGCTCGGTCGCGATCGCAAGCTGGACCTCTCACAGACCTGGGAGGAGCAGGCCGAGATCGTGCGACGCAACTGGTACGTGCCGCCCCTCCTCGGCTCGATGCTGGACCGCTGGGGCTGCCTGGACGGCGGCCGGTTCCCGCTGGTCGCGACGGTCGCCAGCTGGGTGGTGTTCGGGGCGGAGGTGACCGGCCACACCTATGACAAAGGTGCACCTCCGGCGGCGAACCGCAGCACGCCGCCACGTACGTTTCACGTCGAACCGCCCGGCGACTGGTTCGAGTCGATCGAGGAGACCTGGCTGCCGCTTGAACGCGGACCGGCAGTGACGGTCTGGGGCGTACCGGTCAATGGGCCGTTGCGCGAGGTCGACTGGCTCAGAGTCGATGCCGAGAAGCGGAAGGAGCAACTCGAGTACGAGATGTGGCTACGATCCGCCCCGGTCCTCCGCGACGTCGCACAGGTCGGCCTGACCAACGTCGATGCCATTCTCCGAGCCTGGAACGAGACCGCCCCTCCTCGCCCGGAGACCGGGCGAGGAGGGGCAGCGTAGACGTCGAGCCTGTGGAGAGGTCAGACAGCAGCCGGGGCCGGGAAGGTCGGGTACTCGACGCCGGAGATCGACTGCACGGTGCGGACGACCTGGCAGGAGTAGCCGAACTCGTTGTCGTACCAGACGTAAAGGATGGCGGAGTCGCCGTCGACGATGGTCGCGTTGCCGTCGACGATCGAGGCGGCACGGGAGCCGATGAAGTCGGAGGAGACCGCGTCGCGGGCGGTGGTGAAGTCCACCTGGCGACGCAGCTCGCCGGTGAGCGAGGCCTCGCGGAGGTAGTCGACGACCTCTTCCTTCGAGGTCTCGCTCTTGAGCGAGAGCGACAGGATCGCGATCGAGACATCCGGGGTGGGGATGCGGATCGAGTTGCCGGTGATCTTCGCCTTCAGGTCCGGGAGCGCCTTGGCGACAGCGGAGGCGGCACCGGTCTCGGTCAGCACCAGGTTGAGCGGTGCGGAGCGACCACGGCGGTCGGCCTTGTGGTAGTTGTCCAGCAGGTTCTGGTCGTTGGTGAACGAGTGCACCGTCTCGACGTGACCGCGGACGATGCCGAAGCGGTCCTCCATCAGCTTCAGCGGCGGCACGATCGCGTTGGTCGTGCAGGAGGCGCAGGAGATGACCTTCTCGTCGCCGGTGAGGGTCTGGTGGTTGACGCCGTGGACGATGTTGGGGACGTCGCCCTTGCCCGGCGCGGTCAGCAGGACCTTCTTGACACCCGGGCGGAGGTGCTGCGAGAGGCCCTCGCGGTCGCGCCACTTGCCGGTGTTGTCGATGAGGATGGCGTCCTTGATGCCGTACGCCGTGTAGTCGACCGTCGTCGGGTCGTTGGAGTAGATGAACTGGATCGGGTTGCCGTTGGCGATGATCACGCCGTTCTTCTCGTCAACCGTGATCGTGCCCGCGAACTGGCCGTGGATCGAGTCGCGACGCAGCAGCGAGGCTCGCTTGATCAGGTCGTCCTCGCCTCCCTTGCGGACGACGACTGCCTTCAGTCGCAGACCGTGGCGCGAGCCGGCCTTCTCGACGAGGAGCCGGGCGACGAGTCGGCCGATCCGGCCGAAGCCGTAGAGCACGACGTCCTGGCCGCCGTTGCGCTCGAGCTTGTTGTCGCCCGTGGCGCCGGACAGCTTCTCGGCGACGAAGTCGTCGACGGAGAGACCGCGCTCGTCCTCGGCGTACTGGACGGCGAGCAGGCCCAGGTCGATCTTCGAGGGGCCGAGATCGAGCTTGGCGACCGCCTGGAGCAGCGGGAACGTCTCGGTGACCGAGAGCTCCTCGCCCTCGATCTGGCGCGCGAAGCGGTGCGCCTTGAGGATCGAGATGTCGGACTTGCTCACCAGCGACCGGCTGTGGACCAGGATGGTGACATCCTTCTCGCGGTAGAGCTTGCCGATGATCGGGATCATCGTCTCCGCGAGCTCCTCGCGGTGCTGCCAGTCGTTGAAGGTCTCGTCGGTGTCGCTCACAGCTCAACTTTCGGTTGCTCGGGAAGAAGGGACGGCACACCCCGCCAGGCTCGATTATCGGCGTGGCGGGACCCCCGGCCACCTTGATCGATCCAACCTTGGACACGGTGTGACCGGGGTCTCTCCAACCCCTGCGAGCGGCCCCTCAGAACGAGCCAGGTGAGCCGTCAGGGAGTCGCGGTCGCCGTCGGATCCTCGGCGGGATCCTCGGTCGGCTCGACCGTCGCGGTCTCGGTCGGCTCGGCTGTCGGCGTCTCGGTGGCCGGGTCCGTGGCTGGGTCGCTGGGGGCCGTCGCGCTCGGGTCCGGTGTCTCGGAAGGCGTCGCGTCGCCGGTTTCCGTACCGTCGCTGGGAGCGATCTCGCCGCCGTCCTCCGCGCCCTCGTCGTCGGGTTCCTCGCTCAGCCCGGGATCCGTCCCGGTGTCGACCGAGCCGCCGACGGGCGTGGTCGGCGGCGTGCTGCTCTCGCCGGTGCTCGGCTCGGCAGACGGGGTCACCTCACCGACCTTCGGTGTGTCGTCCTGGCCGGGCAGGA
This sequence comes from Nocardioides sp. NPDC023903, assembly GCF_040639295.1. Classification (NCBI taxonomy): domain Bacteria; kingdom Bacillati; phylum Actinomycetota; class Actinomycetes; order Propionibacteriales; family Nocardioidaceae; genus Nocardioides; species Nocardioides sp. NPDC023903. Next base: position 157,650 of record NZ_JBEZZS010000008.1, read on the forward strand.
GGCCGGGGTTGGCGGCGACGGCCACACCGGCCGAGACCAGGACGACGGCCGCAGCGGCCAGGACCGCGACCTTCCAGCGCCGGCCGGACGGCTGGGCAGGCTCGGCGAACGTGGGCGCCATCGTGGGCAGGTCGGCGGTGTTGGACGAAGCCGTGGCGGGGTGCGGCGGGCGAGCGATCCCGCCGGTGGTGAAAGCCGGCGGCAGCGTACCGACGCTGGTCGCCTCCTCCGAGGTCACCGGGGCCGGCAGCAGGGTCCAGTCGCCGTTGGTGGCGAGGATGTCCGCGGCGGAGGGGCGTCCGGCGGGGTCCTCGGCCAGGCACGCGGCGACGAGCGGCCGCAGGTAGACCGGGCAGAGGCTCAGGTTGGGCGACTCTCCCTTGAGGAGATGGCCCATCGAGCCGATCTCGCCACTGAACGGCCAGCGTCCGGTGGCGGCGACGAAGGCGACCAGACCCAGCGCCCAGATGTCGACGGCGCTGGAGAAGGTGCCGGTCTGGACCTGCTCGGGCGCCTGGTAGCCGTAGGTGCCGACCGCCTTGCCGGTCTGGGTCAGTGCGGTGCCGTCGACGGAGCGGGCGATGCCCATGTCGATCACGCACGGGTCGGTGGCGCCGTAGAGGATGTTGCCCGGCTTGATGTCGCGGTGGACCAGCCCCGCAGCGTGCACGGCGGCGAGGGCCTCGGCGACTCCGGCGACCAGTTGGCGTACGTCGATCTCGGGCAGGCGCTGGCCGGAGCTGATCAGCTTGTTGAGCGGCGGGTCGGCGACGTACTCGCTCGCCATCCAGGGCTGCTCGGCATCGGGGTCGGCGTCGAGGACCCTCGCGGTGAACCGGCTCTCGACCCTCTTGGCCGCCTGGATCTCCCGCTCGAACCGCGCGCGGAACCCCGGGTCGGAGGTCAGCTCGGGAAGGATCGCCTTCACCGCTGCCATCATCCCGTTCGCGTCCTCGCCCAGATAGACGACGCCCATGCCGCCGTGGCCGAGGCGGCCGGTGAGCACGTACGGACCCATCTCGCGGGGATCGTTCGCGGTCAGCGGGCTGACAGTGCTGGCCTGGGGGGCTGCGGACTGGGGGGATGTGGGGATTTCCCGAGACAACTTCTCTGCTCCTGTGGCACCGGCGAGTGTGTCTCGGAGCGTATCGGACTCGGCTCCGCGATCAGGTCACGCCGGGCGGTGGGTTCCGGACTCTGGAAGGCTGGACTTTGGAAAGATGGAAGCCATGACTGAGTCGACGGAGAAATCCACAGTGACATTGGGCCAGGGCACCGGTCCCCTCCGCGGGGTCAAGGTCGTCGAGCTGGCGGGGATCGGGCCGGGGCCGCACGCCTGCACGCTCCTCGCGGACATGGGTGCGGATGTGATCCGGGTCGACCGGCCGGGCGGCAACGTGCTCGGCGGCGGTGCCGGCGACCTGCTCACCCGCGGCCGCCCGAGCATCGCGCTGGACCTCAAGAACCCGGATGCGGTCGAGACCGTCCTGCGCCTGGTGGAGACCGCAGACGTACTCATCGAGGGGCTGCGTCCCGGGGTCACCGACCGCCTCGGCCTGGGCCCCGACACCTGCCTGGAGCGCAACCCGCGCCTCGTCTACGGCCGGATGACCGGCTGGGGCCAGGACGGCCCGCTGGCCCAGTCCGCAGGGCACGATCTCACCTACATCGCCACCACCGGCGTGCTCAACGGGCTCGGCCAGGACCGGGCCCGTCCGCACTTCCCGCTCAACCTGCTCGGTGACTTCGGTGGCGGATCGACCTACCTGGTGATGGGCATCCTGGCCGCGCTCGTCGAGGCCAAGACCACCGGTCAGGGGCAGGTCGTCGACGCCGCGATCGTGGACGGTACCGCCCACCTCGCCACGATGATCTCCGGGATGCTCGCCTCCGGCACGTGGCACGAGCAGCGGCAGAGCAACCTGCTCGACGGCGCGATGCCGTTCTACGCGCTCTACGACACCTCCGACGGCCGACAGGTCGCCGTCGGTGCGCTGGAGGGCAAGTTCTTCGCCGAGATGGTCACCCGGCTCGGGCTCGACGGGGTCTGCCCGGGGCAGTACGAGATGGAGCGCTACGACGAGATGCGCGACCTCTTCACCAAGACCTTCGGGTCGAAGACGATGGCCGAGTGGGCCGAGATCTTCGAGGGCACCGACGCCTGCGTCGCGCCCGTCCTCACCCCCTCCGAGGCCGCAGAGCATCCGCACCTGCAGGCCCGCCAGACGTACGTCACCCACCACGGCGTCACCCAGCCCGCCCCCGCTCCCCGGTTCAGTCGGACCACCTCCACCTTGGGAGCCGGACCGGCCGCCAGCGCTGGTCAGCACACCCGCGAGGCCCTCGCCGCGTGGGGCATCGCCGACGCCGACGCGCTGATCGAGAAGGGCGCCGCGTTCCAAGACTGACGACCGGACGCAGAAACGGCGCGGCGTACGACCCGAAGGTCATACGCCGCGCCGTTCTATGTGACGCGGGCTTGCTCAGTCCTTGTGGACCAGAGCGGCAGCGCGGCGACGCAGGACCACGACGAGCGCGGTGCCGGCAGCGGCAGCGCCGGCGAGCATGGCCAGCAGCGGCCACATCGCGGGTACGGCGGAGTCGCTCTCACCGGCGAGACCGGCGTCGATGTTGGTCGGGACCTCGGAGTCGGTGACCGGCGCCTCGGAGGACTCCTCGTCAGCGGGCTCCGTCTCGTCGGAGACCGGGGTGGCCTCGGTCGGCGTCTCGGAGGGCTCGTCGGTCGGGGTCTCCGACGGGGTCTCCGACGGGGACTCCGAAGGCGACTCGGACGGGGACGGCGAGGGGGACTCGGTCTCCGTGACGCAGTTCTGGAACCAGAAGACCTTGGTCTTGGTGTCGTTGCCGATGCTGCCCGGGGTGTGGATGGTGACCTTCGCGTGGAAGCCCTGCTTCGGGTGGGCGAGGCCGGTGGCGGAGAGGGTGTAGGTCTCGCGACCGTCGAGGCCGTCGTCCGTGCCCGCCCCGCTGGCGGCGTCCGCGCCCACGAAGACCTTCGCCGGACCCTCGACGGTCAGCTCGCCGCCGTCGGTCGGCGAGTGCAGCTCGAAGCCGATCGTGGATTCGATCTTCTCGCCCTCGTCGAAGCCGTACCACTCGATGTCGAGCTTGCAGCCGACGTGGGGCTGGTTCTCCGGCACCTCGTCGATGTCGCCGTGCTGGATCACCTTGACGGTGCCGTTGTTGCCGGCCGGGTCGGTTGCGAACGCCGGGGCGGCTGAGAGCCCGGCAAGGGTGACGCCGGCGACGATCGCGCTGGCGCGTACGAAACTCAACACTGGAAAACCTTTCGAAGACCATCGACCGCACCGTGCGGTCCGCATGCAGCCTCAGCCCACCGAAAGCGATGGGTGAGTGACCCCGAAATCGCTGTGGATGCTTCGCCGCCCCCACAGCTGCAGCTCGCAGCGTAGTGACTACGCGCGCGGATGTGGCGCCGGGGTGGCGATTGTTTTCGTGTCGTTGATCAGCGGTGGAGATCCAAAATGCTTGCAAAAGTTCGCGGTACAGGGTGTCGCAAACACGTACTCCCGGGTAACCTGGCCCACATGCATGTCGACGTACTGATCATCGGTGCCGGCGTCTCCGGCATCGGAGCGGCCGCACAGCTCCGTGAGCGCCTCCCTGGAAAGACGCTCGCGATCCTCGAGCAGCGTGATGCCAGTGGCGGCACCTGGGATCTCTTCCGCTACCCGGGCATCCGCTCCGACTCCGACATGTTCACCTTCGCCTTCAAGTGGCGACCATGGGAGAGCGCGCAGGCGCTCGCCGACGGTCACCAGATCCGTGACTACCTCCGCCGGACGGCGAAGGACTACGGCGTCGACAAGCTGATCCACTACGGCCACAAGGTCACCGGTGCCGCCTGGAGCACCGAGGACAAGCAGTGGACGGTCTCCGTCGAGACCGCCGACGGCCCGTCCGAGATCACCGCCGGCTTCCTGTGGAACTGCTCGGGCTACTACGACTACGCCAACGGCTACCAGCCGGAGTTCGCCGGTCTCGATGACTACGAGGGCACCTTCGTGCACCCGCAGCACTGGCCCGAGGACCTCGACTACGCGGGCAAGAAGGTCGTCATCATCGGCTCCGGCGCGACCGCCGTCACCCTCCTGCCCAACCTGGCGGGCGAGGGCAGCGACCGTGCCGAGAAGGTGACGATGCTGCAGCGTACGCCGACCTACATCCTCTCCCGCCCGGGTCAGGATGCGATCGCCTCGCTGCTGAACACGGCACCGTTCAAGCTGCTCAGCAAGCTGCCGTTCAAGCGCGTGCGCGAGAAGCTCGGCCACGAGACCGTTCGCTGGGAGAACATCGCCCTCACCGTCGGCACCTACCAGCTCGCCCGTCGGGCTCCCGGTGTGGTCAAGAAGGTGATCCGCGACCAGTGGATCAACGGCCTCACCGCCCGCGGCGGCCGTCCTGGCATGACCAAGGACGAGGCGATCGCGTACGTCGACAAGCACTTCAACCCGCCCTACAACCCGTGGGACCAGCGCATCTGCTTCGTCCCCGACGGCGACATGATGAAGTCGATCCGCGAGGGGTACGCCGCGGTGGTGACCGACCGGATCAAGACGTTCGTGCCGAAGGGCATCGAGCTCGAGTCGGGCGAGACGCTCGAGGCCGACATCGTCATCTCCGCCACCGGCCTCAACCTCAGACTCTTCGGCGGCCTCGACTACACCGTCGACGGTGAGCAGGTCAGCCTGCCCGAGCAGATGGCCTACAAGGGCCTGATGATCACCGGGATCCCGAACTTCGCCTACACGATCGGCTACACCAACGCCTCCTGGACGCTCAAGGCCGACCTGGTCACCGACTACGTGATCCGGCTGCTCGACTTCATGGGGGAGAACGGTTACGACGTCGCCGCGGTCACCCGCGACCCGAGTGTCGAGGAGCGGCCGTTCATGGACCTGGCCTCCGGTTACATCCAGCGCTCGCTGGACCTCATGCCGAAGGCCGGTGACCGCTCGCCGTGGACCGCGAAGCAGAACTACCTCGTGGACATGAAGGCGCTCGGATCGCCGGTCGCCGACGGCGTGATCCGGTTCGCCTGAGGTCTTCTCGGCGCCGGGTCTGTGATTACTGTGACAGGCATTCCAGACCCGGCGTGAAGTACGTGGGACTACGATGGTCCCACCATGGATGGCAGGGCAGTTCGCTGGAAGCGTCACAACGACGACCGACGAAAGCGCATCGTCGATGCCGCGATCGGTCTGATCGAGACCGACGGCGTCAACGTCAGCCTGCAGGCGATCGGCCAGGCCGCGGGGCTCTCCCGTTCGGTGGTCTACCGTCATTTCGCCGACCGGCGTGAGCTCGACCTCGCCATCCAGGCCGACATCCTCGACGGTCTGTGGGCCAAGCTCTTCCCGGCGATGGAGCTGACCGGATCGATCCGGCAGATCATCTCCCGCACCGTCGGGGCGTACGTCAACTGGGCGCTCGAGCACCCGCTCCTGCACCAGGTGGCCGACGTCGACACCGCGCCGAACGGCACCGGTCCCCTGCAGCAGGGTCTCGACCGGATCGCGGAGCGGATCAAGGAGCTGATCCTGGCCGCGTTCGAGCTGACCGGCGTAGAGGTCTCCGAGATCGACAAGAAGGCCGTCGACCCGCTGATCTACGGCCTGATCGGGATGGTCTTCGGTGCCGTACGCCGCTGGGTCCACCTCGGCGAGGGCATCCCCGACGCCGAGCACCTGACCTCGGTCGTCACGGAGGCCGTCCTGGCCATGATCGACACCCGCACGACGGCGTACGGCCTCTCGATCGACCACGACCAGCCGCTCGAGGAGCTCCTCGGCTGATCGAGCCGACTCAGGCGGGCAGCGTCAGGTCCGCCGGCACCACGCGAGCCAGCGCGGCGCGGCACGCAATGATCCCCGGGGAGTCGGCGATCGCGGTCCGGGTCGCGGTGAAGACCGTACGCCGGGGCGAACCCGGCAGCTCGATGAGCCGCACGGCGGTCCGGTGGCGTACGCGCATCAGGTCGGAGAGGAGGGCGACGGCATTGCCCGACTCCACGAGCGCGACATGGGCCTCGACGTCGTCGGTCTCGTAGCGGACCTCGGGCTCGAAGCCTGCCCGGCGGCACTGCTCCTCGATCCAGTGGCGGGACGCCGTGCCCGGTGGCTCCATCGCCCACGGGACGTGACCGGCGTCCGCCAGTGAGGTGATGCCGTCCCAGATCTCTCCGGAGCCGTCGGGCGGGACGGCGAGCCGGAGCCGGTCGGTGGTGAGCGGCTGCCGGTCGAGACCGTCGAAGTGCGGTGCGCCGTGATCGGGGTAGTGCTCGGCGACCACCAGGTCGAGCTCGCGCAGGGCGAGGTCGTTGAGCGCCTGCTCGGGCGCGCGTTGGGACAGCATCACCCGCAGTCGGGGATGACGCCGGGTCAGGTCGGCGAGAGCCTGCGGCATGTAGGCCAGGGCCACGGACTGGAAGACGGCGACCCGGACCGTGCCGGCCGTCTCGTCGCTGAGCGAGGTGACCGCGGCCTCGGCCGCCTCGAGCCGAGCCAGGATCTCGGTCGTGTGCTCGACGAGGACCTCGGCCGCGGCGGTGAGCTGCACCCGTCGGCCGGCCTTGCGCAGGAGTGGCACCCCGACCTCGCGCTCGAGCTGGCCGAGCTGCTGGGAGACCGACGAGGGGCTCTGGTGGAGGGCCTCGGCGACCTCGGCGAGGGTCCCGCGGGCGGCGAGCTCGGCGAGCAGTCGGAGGCGGCGGACATCCAGCATTGGAATCCTTCGGTGGAAGCGGAGCCCGAGACAGATAGTTCAGTTTCTCTTACGAATGATCTCCAGGAAAGATCGCTTTATCTTACGTGACTCTGGTCGCATACTCGGCTCTATGACCACCAATGACGCGCTCATCTCCGAGGTCGACCACCTCGTTCGCGGCTGGCTGGCGAAGGCTTCGACCAAGCCCGCCGCCCCGGCCGCCCAGCGCCTCGCCGACGTCCTCAAGGACCCTGCCGGACTCGACTTCACCGTCGGCTTCGTCGACCGGGTGATCCGGCCCGAGGACGTACGCGTGGCTGCGGCCAGCCTCCGTGAGCTGGCCGGCAACGTACCTTCGTTCCTGCCCTGGCACCTGAAGCTGGGCGTGAAGCTCGGCGCGCTGATGTCGCTGGTCGCGCCGTGGTTCGTGATTCCGGTGGCGCGCCGTGCGCTGCGGCAGATGGTGGGACACCTGCTGATCGACGCCTCCGACGCGCGGCTCGGCAAGCAGATCGAGCGGATTCGCGAGCGCGGCGTGAACCTCAACATCAACCTCCTCGGCGAGGCCGTCCTCGGGCAGAAGGAGGCCGATCGGCGCCTGGCCGGGATCCGCAAGCTGCTCGCGCGCGACGACGTCGACTACGTCTCGGTGAAGGTCTCCTCGCCCGTCGCGCCGCACGCGGTCTGGGCGTACGACGAAGCGGTCGCGCACGTGGTCGAGCGGCTCCTCCCGCTCTACACCTACGCGGCGACGTCCTCGGCCGCCGGGACGAAGAAGTTCATCAACCTGGACATGGAGGAGTACCGCGACCTCGACATGACCATCGACGTCTTCACACGGCTCCTCGACCGGCCCGAGCTGGCCGACCTGGAGGCGGGCATCGTCCTGCAGGCCTACCTGCCCGACGCCATGTCGGCGATGATGCGGCTCCAGGAGTGGTCGGCTGCTCGGCGTTCGCGTGGGGGCGCGCCGATCAAGGTGCGACTGGTCAAGGGCGCCAACCTCCCGATGGAGCACGTCGAGGCGTCGCTGCACGGCTGGCCGGTCGCGACCTGGTCGACCAAGCAGGACTCGGACACCAACTACAAGCGGGTGCTGTCCTGGGCGCTGACGCCCGAGCGGATGGACAACGTGCGCGTCGGCGTCGCCGGTCACAACCTGTTCGACGTGGCGTACGCCTGGATCCTGGCTGGTCAGCGCGGGGTTCGCGACTCGGTCGAGTTCGAGATGCTGCTGGGCATGGCCGAGGGCCAGGCCGAGGCGGTCCGCGAGACCGTGGGTGGCCTGCTGCTCTACGTGCCGGTCGTGCACCCGAAGGACTTCGACGTCGCGATCGCCTACCTCGTGCGTCGCCTCGAGGAGGGCGCCAGCACCGAGAACTTCATGTCGGCCGTCTTCGACCTCAACTCCTCCGAGGCCCTCTACAAGCGTGAGAAGGACCGGTTCGTACGCTCCCTCGCGGCCGTCGACGAGTCCGTGCCGGCGCCCAACCGGACCCAGGATCGGCGTGAGCCCGTCGATGCCGCGCCGCTGACCCGGGTGTTCGAGAACGCCCCCGACACCGACCCGCACCTGCCGGGCAACCGGGAGTGGGGCAAGGCGATCATCGCCCGGGTGGGCTCCTCGACGCTGGGCGACCAGCTCGTCGCCGACCACACGCTGAACTCGGTCGAGGCCGTCGAGTCGGTGCTCGAGGGTGCCGTCGGCGCCCAGGCCGACTGGGGCCGCAAGACCGGCGCCGAGCGGGCCGCCGTGCTGCGGGCCGCCGCGGTCGAGGTCGAGCGGCGCCGGGCCGAGTGGCTCGAGGTCGGCGCTTCGGAGTGCGGTAAGACGCTCGATCAGGGTGACCCCGAGGTCTCCGAGGCGATCGACTTCCTCAACTACTACGCGACCTTGGCCGAGGAGCTCGACGCGGTCGACGGCGCGCGCCAGGTCCCCGTACGCCTCACCCTGGTCACCCCGCCGTGGAACTTCCCGCTCGCCATCCCGACCGGTGGTGTCGCCGCCGCGCTCGCGGCCGGGTCGGCCGTGGTGATCAAGCCTGCTCCGCAGGCGCAGCGCTGCGGCTCGGTGCTGGTCGAGACGTTGTGGGCCGCGGGGGTGCCGAAGGAGGTGCTGCGGCTGGTCCACGTGCCTGAGAACGAGGTCGGTCGCGCGCTGATCGCCTCGCCGCTGGTCGACCGGCTGGTGCTGACCGGTGCGTTCGACACGGCCGAGCTCTTCCGTTCGTTCCGCCCGGACCTGCCGCTGCTGGCTGAGACCTCCGGCAAGAACTCGCTGGTGGTCACGCCGGACGCCGACCTCGACCTGGCCGTCAAGGACCTCGTCTACTCCGCCTTCGGTCACGCCGGGCAGAAGTGCTCGGCCGCGTCGCTGGGCATCCTGGTCGGCTCGGTCGCGACCTCGCGCCGCTTCCGCGACCAGCTGATCGACGCGGTGACCTCGCTTCGTGTGGGTTATCCGACGGACCCGACGGTGCAGGTGGGCCCGGTCATCGAGCCGGCCTCCGGCAAGCTGCTCAAGGCACTGACGACGCTCGCCCCGGGTGAGACGTGGCTGGTCAAGCCGCGCCAGCTCGATGACACCGGGCGGCTCTGGTCGCCGGGTGTGAAGACCGGCGTCAAGCGTGGCTCGGAGTTCCACCTGACCGAGTACTTCGGTCCCGTCCTCGGCCTGATCTCTGCCTCCTCGCTCGACGAGGCTCTCGAGATCCAGAACGAGGTGGACTACGGCCTCACCGCCGGCATCCACAGCCTCGACCGGGCCGAGATCTCCCACTGGCTCGACTCCGTCGAGGCCGGCAACGCCTACGTCAACCGCGGCATCACCGGCGCGATCGTGCGCCGCCAGCCGTTCGGTGGCTGGAAGAAGTCGGCAGTAGGCGCCGGGACGAAGGCCGGCGGGCCCAACTACCTGGTCGGCCTCAGCGACTGGGTCTCGGCTCCCGCCACCGAGCTCGCGACGCCCGCTCCTGCCGTACGGTCGCTCGTCGACTGGGCCGGCCGGCTGCAGCTGGACGAGATCGAGATGCTCAAGCGTGGGGCCGGGTCGGACGCTCTCGCCTGGGAGCGCGAGTTCGGTGCCGCCCGGGACGTCTCGCGACTGACCGCCGAGGTCAACGTGCTGCGCTACTCCCCGGTGCCGGTCACGATCCGGTACGAAGGTGGGCCGATCGCTCACCTGCTGCGGGTCCTCGCCGCCGGTGTCGCCGCCGGTGCTCCGGTCACGGTGTCCGTCGCCACGGCACTGGACGATGAGACCGCCTCGCTGGTTCGTGCGACCGGTGCGACGTACGTCGTCGAGGACGCGGCCGAGTGGGCGTCGTTCCTCTCCGGGCCGCACGCGCCCAGCCGCGTACGTCTCCTGGGTGGATCGCGCGAGACCTTCGCCGAGGCGAGTCAGGGCCGCGTCGACGTCGCCCTCTACGCCCAGCCCGTCGTCGAGGCCGGCCGGGTCGAGCTGCTCACCTTCCTGCACGAGCAGGCCGTCTCGATCACCGCCCACCGCTTCGGCTCCCCGACCCCGCTGGTGGAGAACCTCTTCTAGCCGCTGGTCGAGCCCGCGAGCGCCAGCGAGCGGTGTCGAGACCAACACGGTTCCGATCGAGCGCCGATAGGACTGTGTTGGTCTCGACACGCCTCCGCCCAGGGGCTCCGGCGGCTCGACCAGCGGTGTCGAGCCTGCCGCGCTTCTGCACGTTCTCCTACAGTGGTGCGATGACCTCGATCGCGCGAACAACAGCGCGCATCCTGCTGGGCGTGATCATGGTGGGCGCCGGGGTGGCGCACCTGACCACCCAGCGTCAAGAGTTCCGAGCGCAGGTGCCCGACTGGTTCCCGGTTGAGGAGGACCTGACGGTGGTCGCCTCGGGCGTCGTCGAGATCGGGCTCGGGCTGGCCTTCGTCCTGCTGCCGGGCAAGCGACGTCTCGTCGGAGCGCTGCTTGCCGCGTTCTTCGTGGCGATCTTCCCCGGCAACATCGCGCAGTATGTAGAAGGCGTCGACGCGTTCGGTCTCGACACAGACAGCAAGCGGCTGATCCGGCTGTTCTTCCAGCCCTTGCTCGTCGTCTGGGCCCTGTTCGGCGGCGGCTGGCTGAGACGTACGAGAGACGACGACTGAACTCGGATGTCGCAACCCAGCGGTTGCCGGGGGCGTCTGGGGCCGTATCTCCGCAGGTCATCCGCTCTGACAGACTGACGAGCATGACCATCGCGATCATCGGTGCAGGCAACATGGGTGGGGCCGTCCTCGCCGGACTTCTCGAGGCCGGTCACGCTCCGGAGAGCGTCATCGTCGTCGAGGCGCGCGAGGAGCAGGCCGCCGCGCTCCGCGAGAAGCACGGGATCCGTACGCTGCCCGCCACCGAGGCTGTGGCCGAGGCAGACGTGGTGGTGCTGGGCGTGAAGCCGTACGGCGTGGTGCCGGTGCTGGAGTCGATCGCCTCCGCGCTGCGACCGGGCACCACGGTGGTGTCGCTTGCCGCCGGTGTCCCGACTTCGGCGATGGAGCCGGCCGTGCCGGACGGCGTCTCGGTCGTGCGGGTCATGCCCAACACTCCTGCCCTCGTCGGCGAAGGGATGTCCGCGGTCACCGGTGGCGCGAAGGCGACGTCGGAAGCCGTCGAGGCCGCGGCAGACCTGATGGGCGCTGTCGGCAAGGTCGTCACCGTGCCCGAGTCGCAGATCGACGCCGTCACCGCGATCAGCGGCTCCGGCCCGGCGTACGTCTTCATGGTCGCCGAGGCCTGGATCGAGGCCGGCGTCCACCTGGGTCTGACCAGGGACGACGCGACCACGCTGGTCATCCAGACGCTGTCCGGATCCGCGGAGCTGCTCAAGAGCGGAACCCACCCTGCGATCCTCCGCGAGCAGGTCACCTCGCCCGGTGGCACGACCGCTGCCGCCCTCGGCGCGCTGGAGCAGAACGGCCTGCGGGCGGCCTTCCTCGAGGCCACCCGCGCCGCTTACGTACGCTCCAAGGAGCTGTCCTGACTACAGCCCGAGGTGGCGGCTGATGATCAGCTTCTGGACCTCGGTGGTGCCGCCGTAGATGGTCTGGATGCGGCTGTCGACGAACGCCTTGGCGATCGGGTATTCCATCATGTAGCCGTAGCCGCCGTGGATCTGGACGCCCTGGTCGACGAACTTCTTCTGCAGCTCGGTGGTCCACCACTTCGCCATGCTGGCCAGAACGGTGTCGGCGGTGCCGGCGTTGAGCTGGGTGACGGCGTCGTTCAGGAACAGGCGGGCGAGGTAGGCCTCGGTGGCCATCTCGGCGAGCGTGAACGCGGTGTTCTGGAAGCGGCCGATGGGGCGGCCGAAGGCCTCGCGGGTGCGGGCGTAGTCGAGGGAGAGCTCGAGGACCTGCTCGACCGCGGCGACCGCGATCGAGGCGACCGAGATGCGCTCCTGCGGCAGCAGGGTCATCAGCGAGACGAAGCCGGAGCCCTCCTCGCCGAGCAGGTTCTCCTTCGGTACGAGCACGTCGGTGAAGGAGAGCTCGGCGGTGTCCTGCGCCTTCATGCCCATCTTGTCGAGGTTGCGGCCGCGCTCGAAGCCCTCCATGCCGCGCTCGACGACGAGCAGCGAGATGCCGTGCGCGCCGGCCTCGGGGTTGGTCTTGGCGACCACGATGACGAGGTCGGCGTTGATGCCGTTGGAGATGAACGTCTTCGAGCCGTTGAGGAGGTAGTGGTCCCCCTTGTCGACCGCGGTGGTGCGTACGCCCTGGAGGTCCGAGCCCGCGCCCGGCTCGGTCATCGCGACGGCGGTGATGATGTCGCCGGAGACGCAGCCCGGCAGCCACCGGGCCTTCTGCTCGGGGGTGCCGAGGTGGGAGATGTAGGGGACGATGATGTCGGTGTGCACGAAGAAGCCGGGCCCGCTGGCGCCGATCTTCGCCATCTCCTCGTGAAGGACCGAGTTGAACCGGAAGTCCTTGATGCCGGGACCGCCGTACTCCTCGTCGACGTCGAAGCAGAGCAGCCCGGTGTCGCCGGCCTTCTTCCACAGCTCGCGCGGGACGATGCCGGCCTTCTCCCACTCGTCGTGGAAGGGCACGACCTCCTTCTCGAAGAAGGCCTTGGCTGTAGCGCGGAAGTCCTCGTGCTCAGCTTCGTAGATGGTGGGCTTCTCGGGCATGACACTCCTTCGTAGACAGTCGTGCTCATCGTGCCTCACGTCTGTGACGCAGACCGCATTGTCGGGGTGGCGACGGGGCAACTGTGACAGTAACACTGGCGAAGTCGCAACAGTTTGGTCTACGGTCCCTGACATGACCGAGACGACCGAGGAACTGATGACGATCGATGAGCTGTCGACCGCCACGGGGTTGTCGGTGCGTACGACGCGCTACTACGCGAGCCTCGGGCTGATCCCGCCGCCGATCCGCCGCGGGCGGGTGGCCTACTACGGTCCCGAGCACCGCGCTCGTCTGGACATGGTCACTGCGCTCCAGGAGCACGGGTTCACTCTGCAGGCCATCGAGCGCTATCTCGCCCGGCTTCCCGCTGAGACCACCCGGGAAGATCTCGCGATGCAGCGCGCCATGATCACGTCCTGGGCTACCGAGCCGACAGACGACATCCAGGCCCGGATCGGACGTGAGTTGATCGCGCTCGGCCTGCCCCGCGACGCGCTGGCAGCGGCGTACGCAGCGACCTCACGCCTCATGGCGGACCTCGCGGACGAGCTCAACACGATCCTGCGCGACCAGGTGGTCGACCCGTTCCGGCGCACCCACCACAGCCCCGAGGAGGCCGAGCACCTCGAGGAGGTGCTCCCGCGGCTGCGGCAGCTGACCACCGAGGCCATCGTGGTGAGCTTCCAGGACGCGGTGAACCGCACGATTTCTCGCAATCTGTCGTGAAGCTTTGGGCAACACCCTGTTGACTGTGACAGTTTTAGTGTCACAATCGGCGCATGGCTGAAGCATTCATCTATGACCACCTGCGCACGCCGCGCGGGAAGGGTAAGAAGACCGGAGCGCTCCACGAGGTCAAGCCGATCGACCTGGTGGTCGGCCTGATCGACGAGGCGCGCAAGCGGAACCCCAACCTCGACCCCGAGCGGATCGACGACGTCGTCCTCGGTGTCGTCACCCCTGTCGGCGAGCAGGGCGGTGACATCGCCAAGACCGCCGCCATCAAGGCCGGTCTCCCCGAGACGACCGCCGGTGTGCAGCTCAACCGCTTCTGCGCCTCCGGCCTCGAGGCCGTGAACCAGGCCGCCTCCCGCGTACGTGGCGGGTTCGAGGACCTCATCCTCGCCGGTGGCGTCGAGTCGATGAGCAAGGCGCCGATGGGCAGCGACGGCGGCGCCTGGGCGCAGGACCCCGACACCGCGCTCAAGACCGGCTTCGTACCGCAGGGCATCGGCGCCGACCTGATCGCGACCATCGAGGGCTTCAGCCGCGCGGACGTCGACCGCTACGCCGCCCAGTCGCACGCCCGGGCGGCCGCCGCCTGGGAGAACGGCTACTTCAAGGACGCCGTCATCCCGGTCGTCGACCAGACCGGTCTGACCGTGCTCGACCACGACGAGCTGATCCGCCCCGGCACCACCGCCGAGACGCTGGCCGGTCTCAAGCCGTCCTTCCTCCAGCAGGGCCAGGAGGCCGGCTTCGACGACGTCGCGCTGGCCAAGTACCACTGGGTCGAGAAGATCGACCACGTCCACCACGCCGGGAACTCCTCCGGCATCGTCGACGGCTCCGCGCTGATGCTGATCGGCTCCGAGGAGGCCGGCAAGGCCAACGGGCTCACCCCGCGTGCCCGGATCATCTCGGCCGCCGTCTCCGGCGCCGACCCGACGATCATGCTCACCGGTCCCGCCCCGGCCTCGCGCAAGGCGCTGGCCAAGGCCGGTCTCACCGTCGACGACATCGACCTGTTCGAGATCAACGAGGCGTTCGCCGCGGTCGCGATGCGGTTCATGAAGGACATGGGCATCGACGAGTCGATCACCAACGTCAACGGCGGCGCGATCGCCATGGGTCACCCGCTGGGCGCGACCGGTGCCATCATCCTCGGCACCCTGGTCGACGAGCTCGAGCGTCAGGGCAAGCAGCGCGGCCTCGCCACGCTGTGTGTCGGTGGCGGCATGGGTATCGCCACGATCGTCGAGCTGGTCTGAGAGAGGTTTGCGAAGAGATGACTGAGTCTGCCGTTAAGTACGACCGCGATGCCGACGGCATCGTCACGCTGACCCTGGACGACCCGAACCAGTCGGCCAACACCATGAACGAGCTGTACAAGACCTCGATGGCGGAGGCCGTCGAGAAGCTGTACGCCGAGGCGGACGACGTGACCGGCGTCGTGATCGCCTCCGCGAAGAAGACCTTCTTCGCCGGTGGTGACCTCAAGAACATGATCCAGGTGCGGCCGGAGAACGGCGCCCAGGTCTTCGAGGAGGTCGAGTCGATCAAGGCGACCCTCCGCAAGCTGGAGACCTTCCCCAAGCCGGTCGTCGCGGCGATCAACGGCGCCGCTCTCGGTGGCGGTCTGGAGATCGCGCTGGCCGCCCAGCACCGCATCGCCCTGGACGCCCGCTACGACATCGGCCTGCCCGAGGTCTCCCTCGGTCTGCTCCCGGGCGGCGGTGGCGTCACCCGCGTCGTACGCCTCCTGGGCATCATGACCGGACTGATGGACGTGCTGGGTCAGGGCACCAAGTTCAAGCCCGCCGCGGCGAAGGAGAAGGGTCTGGTCGACGAGCTCGTCTCCTCCCCCGAGGAGCTCGTTCCCGCCGCGAAGGCGTGGATCAAGGCCAACCCGGACGAGATCGCCCAGCCGTGGGACAAGCCGGGCTACAAGATGCCCGGTGGCAAGCCGACCTCGCCGGCGCTCGCGGGCTTCCTGCCCGCGTTCCCGCCGATCCTGCGCAAGCAGCTCAAGCAGTCCGACATGCGTGCGCCGAAGGCGATCCTGTCGGCCGCGGTCGAGGGTGCGATGGTCGACTTCGACACCGCCACCCGGATCGAGTCGCGCTACTTCACCTCGCTGGTCACCGGCCAGCAGTCGAAGAACATGATCCAGGCGTTCTTCTTCGACCTGGGCGCCATCGGCGCCGGCACGCTGCGTCCTGACGGCGTCGAGAAGTTCACCGCGACGAAGGTCGGCGTGCTGGGTGCCGGGATGATGGGTGCAGGCATCGCGTACTCCTTCGCCCGGGCCGGTGCCGAGGTCGTCCTCAAGGACGTCGCCATCGAGTCGGCCGAGAAGGGGAAGGCCTACACCGCCAAGCTCAACGAGAAGGCGGTCTCGCGCGGCAAGCTGACCCAGGAGAAGGCCGACGAGATCCTCAACCGGATCACCGCGACGGTCGCGCCGGAGGACTTCGCCGGCGTCGACGTCGTCGTCGAGGCGGTCTTCGAGGACGTCGCGCTGAAGCAGAAGGTCTTCAGCGAGATCGCCCCGTTCGTCAACGAGGACGCGGTGCTCTGCTCCAACACCTCGACGCTGCCGATCACCGAGCTCGCCAAGGGGATCGACCGCCCGGCCGACTTCATCGGCCTGCACTTCTTCTCGCCCGTCGACAAGATGCCGCTGGTCGAGATCATCAAGGGCGCCGAGACGAACGACGTCGCGCTGGCCAAGGCGTACGACGTCGTCCAGCAGATCAAGAAGACCCCGATCGTGGTCAACGACAGCCGCGGCTTCTACACCTCGCGCGTGATCGGCACCCAGATCCAGGAGGGTCTGGAGCTGCTCGCCGAGGGCTTCGCGCCGTACTCGCTGGAGCGTGCCGCGACCCAGGCCGGGTTCCCGGTCGGGCCGCTGCAGATCGCCGACGAGCTCAACCACGAGCTCATGGTCAAGATCGCTCGTACGACCCGCGAGGCTGCCGGCGTCGAGGAGCTGACCACCACCGAGAAGGTGCTCACCCCGCTCATCGAGGCGGGTCGTTCCGGCAAGCTGAAGGGCGCCGGGTTCTACGACTACACCGACGGCAAGCGCGGCTCGATCTGGGCCGACCTTGGCAGCGTGTTCCCGGTCGCCGAGAAGCAGATCCCGCTCAAGGACGCCGAGGAGCGGATGCTCTTCATCGAGGCCCTGGAGACGGCGAAGTGCTTCGAGGAGGGGGTCATCACCTCCGCCGCGCACGCCAACATCGGCTCCATCTTCGGCATCGGCTTCCCGCCGCAGACCGGTGGTGCGGCCCAGTTCATCACCGGCTACGAGGCCGCTGACGGCTCGATCGGCATCGAGGCCTTCCTGGCTCGTGCCGACGAGCTGGCCGAGACGTACGGCGAGCGGTTCCGCCCGACGCAGTACCTCCGTGACCTCGCGGCGAAGGGTGAAGGCTTCCCGGTCTGATCAGCCCCGCCTGACCCACGCTGATCCACGGCAATGTGGTGAACCGGCACGGATCCTGTGAAGGAACCGTGCCGGTTCGCTATTTGCGGGGCTGTCGCGATTCGGCCCGTGCCACTCTTTACCTTCCGCAGAGATCGAGGAGGATGTACGTGGGGTTGCCGGGCAGCACTCAAAGGCGCGAGTTCCGGGTGGGGATCGTGATCGGCGCGGTCGTCCTGCTGGCCGTGATCGGGTGTGTGGCTGTGATGGTCTGGGATCGGGACGGCGGGTCCAGGGCGCCGGCCCTCGAGCTCGCCAACGAATGGCGGTCCGTCTCCGGCGTACGCGACGTGGTGGCTGTCGACGAGTCGCGTCGCGTTCCAGGGGAGGACTTCGGCGAGGAGGACCGCTGGGAGCACGCCGTCCGCGTCGAGGTGACCCTGGAGGACGACCTGTCCGTGGCCGAGGCGGCCGCGGCCGGCCCGGAGGTGCTCCGGTTGCTGGAACCCGAGATCGCCCGGCTCGTGCCTGATGCACCCGCTGATCGGATCAGCACAGCGTTCACGTTTGGCTCGACCGAGAGCTCGGTGGGCGCGAGTGGGCTGGACCCGCTCGAAGCCGTGGGCGATGCGCTCGCCGATGCCGTCGCACTGCGCGAGGCCGGGGCCACGTCGTTGTCGCTGAGCGTCACCGGCGAGCGGGCCGACAGCCCTGCCAAGGCCGACGTGCGGGCGCCGAAGGACGCGCTGACCGCCCTCGCCACAGTCGCACGCAGTTCCCAGCGCCCGGTGGACCTTTTCGGCGGCCATGCCTGGTACCGGTCGAACGAGCTGCCCGACCCGGCCGCGGTGAAGCTGGTGGTGGACGCCTCCGAGCGCCCATCGGTGACCTCCGCTCAGCTGTCGGCTCCCTTCGAACCGCTGGTCGTCCTGGTCGAAGCCGCCGAGGGGGACCGCCTGATCGACGACGTCAGCCGGTGGCTCACCGCCTACGACGGCTATCCCGGGCGGTCAGGGCAGCCGCTGGCGTACACGGTCCAGGGCACGCGCGGTGGCGAGGTCGAAGGATGGGTCGGCGGCACGACCCCACCGCCGACGACGATGCCGCCGTTCGGCGACGCCGAGCCCTGGCCCGCCGACCCCGGGGCGCCGTCGTGCCGGATGCCGGATCTCGAGGTCACCTTCGGCGGACACGATGCCGCTGCGGGTTCGCGGCAGGCGTGGATCCGGGCCCGGAATGTCGGCGGGCAGGAGTGCGCGATCGAAGGCGTACCAGCGGTCGAGTTCCTGAACGCCGCGGGCGCCACGCAGACCGGGGTGACCACCAAGCCGTACGAGCCGTCGATGGTGCCTGAGCGCGTCGTCGTTCCCGCGGGGGAGTCGGTGACGGCGGTGATCGACTGGCAGGCGATGTCCACCGCGAACGACCCCGACGTCACCACCGATCTCCTGGTCACCGCGCGACCCGGCGGCAAGCCGGTCACCCTCCCGGTCAGCTGGCCGGGCGCGCCGAGCGATCTCGACATCCTCGACGGGGCCGAGGTGCGGATCAGTCCCTGGGCTCAGGGCGCTCCGGGCTGACCCGACGATGACGGCTGAGCGCCGCCATCGCCGGGTCGGGTCGGGTCAGCGGATGGTGCTGGTGGCCGCTGAGGTCGCCGTCTTGGTGTAGTAGCCGGCCTTTCGGCCGGTCACGCGGACGCGGATGCGGTCATTGCGGTCGACGGACCGAAGGCGGTACGTCTTCCCGGTGGCACCCGAGATCGCGACCCCGTTGCGCAGCCATTGGTAGGAGAACGTGATCCCCGAGGGCTTCCAGGTGCCCGGGTAGGCGGTGAGCAGATAGCCGACCCTGCGGGTGCCGCCGATGGTCGGCGTGGCCGCGGTGAGATAGCCGGCCGCGATCCTCGCGGTCGCGGCGCTCGACCGGACTCCTGGGTTGGCGGCAGGCCAGGACGAGGCGTACGCCGTCACCCGGACCCGGATCTCCTTGGTGTGGTCGGAGCCGGTGAGCTTGTACGTCGAGGCCGTGGCGCCCGAGATGGCGACCCCGTTGCGCAGCCACTGGTACTTCACCGTCGTGGCCGTCGGGCTCCAGGAGCCCTTCGTCGCGGTCAGGGTGTAGCCGACCCGCGCGGAGCCGCTGATCGTCGGCGGCGCGGTGCTCGCGACCGTCAGCGGGTTGCAGGTGTAGAGCTCGAGCTCGTCGATGAACCAGCCGACCTGCGACGCGGTCTGGTCTCCTCGGACGATCCATTGGAACTGGACGGACTTCCCGGCGAAGGCGGACAGGTCCACCCGCGAGCTCATCCACCCGTTGGAGTCGCCACCGAAGCCGGTCAGCGGCTTGTCGGGGTTGTTGAGGAGGAGCTTCTGCTTCGGGCCGTTCACCCAGGCCGTGGACGGGATGGCCGTCGCGACCCCGTTGACCAGCAGGCGCGCCTCGCCGCCGTCGTAGTACTCCGGCGCCGGATAACCCGGGATGTTGCCGGTGTACCAGTCGAAGAGATACCAGTGGCTGAACCGCAGATAGGTCCGCTTGCCGGCCGGCACGTTGATCGCGGCCGTCGTCAGACCGCTGGACGTCGGGTCTCCGTATCTCTCCGGGTCGGGGTCCCAGCCGAAGTCGGAGCCGTTGCCGTCACGGTCGTTGGCGGGGATGCCCTGCGCCGCGTCGGGCGCCTGGGTCCACAGGACACCGCGGCTGAGCGACGGGGTCGCCATCCCTGCCTTGCCGGTGCTCCCGGCGGGGCAGGTGTTCGGCGCTTCCGCGGGCCGGGTCGCACCCGCCTTGGTGGGCGACTTGGCCAGCTCGGTCGCGTCGGTGGCGAGGTTGACCTGAGCGCAGTCGTCCAGGGTGAAGCCGGCGGTGCCGGCGGCCACCAGCGCGGAACAGCCGTTGGCCAGCGTACGGCGCAGGTCTACGTACTGGCTTCCGGAGACGAGGTGCTGGATCGCGTAGAGGTACAGCGTCGCGGTCTTCTGCAGGGTCGGGTCGGCGCCGTCGATGCCGGTGACGGTGCGACCGTTGAAGGTGCCGCCCTGGGAGATGAGGTACGCCGTCTTGTTGCCGACGCCGCTGTTGGTGTGCACCCCGCCGCCGTCGGCGTAGTAGGTGAGGTCGTCGGCCTCCCACAGTGAGCTGGTCATCCGGTCGGGCTGGTCGTGCGTCGTCGGGTTGGCGAGATCGCGGATCGCGCCGAAGGAGGAGTCCTCGCCGACGCGCCAGTCGGTCGGGGAGTCGCCGGGAGTCGCGTAGCGGTGATCGACGATCTCACCCATGATGTCGGCCATCGACTCGTTGATGGCGCCCGACTCGTACCAGTAGAAGAGGTTCGAGCTGTTCTCGATCACGCCGTGGGTCAGCTCGTGACCGACGATGTCGTCGACGACCAAGCCCTGACCGAGGTAGATCTGCTCACCGTTCCAGAACGCGTTGTCCATCGGGCACGGTGGCGTGTAGCCCGGCTCTGTCAGCTCGCAGTAGCGGGTCGTGGCAGTGACGGCCTTGCCAGTGGCGCCGCTGGACCAGCCGATCTCGTCGGTCAGGTCCAGCCCGAGGGAGGCGTAGAAGTCGGAGGTCGCGCCGAGCATGTCGTACGCCTTGTCGACGTCGGCGTTCCCGGAAGGCGCATCGCCCTCGCGCCGCTTCACCGTGGTGCTCGTCTCCGCGCAGCCGTTCGCCGCTGCGCGGACGTTGGCGTTGTCGCAGATGCGGCGGTTGGCGTGGGCGATCTCGTTGACGTGCATGAGTACGCGGCCGGAGCCGGCGTGGACGAGCACGGTCTCGCGGATGGTGGAGCCGTTGGTCACCGAGAACCGGAAGACGCTGGTCTCGCCGATCTCCGGTCCGCGGACCAGGTCGTGGTCGTAGAGCCAGGTGCCCTCGTCGCTCACGGTGAGGCCGGTGGCCCCGCGGTTGGACTTGGCGACCACGGCCTTGGCCGCTGCCTTGGCCTTCGCGCGCATGGACTCGTCCGGCTGGGTGACCTCGGCGACCGTGGCGTCGGAGAGGTTGGTGGTCGCGGAGGTGAGGCCGCGGTCCTTGTCCAGCCCGATGACCACCTCGCCGCCGAGGACCGGGAGGTCGGCGACGTACTGCTCGAACCTGGTCACCGACCCGCCGCCGACGGCCTTGCTGGTCGTCGTCTCGCGCAGGTCGGTCTTGTCGGTGCCCAACGCCTTGCCGGCGCGGTCGAGCTGGGTCCTGGCCGCCTTGGCGGGCTTGACGGTGGCGCCCAGCGGCTCGGCGCCCTCGGACTTCGAACCGATGAAGTCGGCCGTGCCGTCGGTGGTGCGATGGATGGTCAGCGGGACGCCGGCGCGGTCCTGGTAGGACGCGATCGGGTCGGGTTCGGCGGAGGCGGGCGGGGCCATCGGGATGACGCTGAGCCCGCCGAGGGCAAGTGCGGTCGCGGTCAGGGCGACGACGCGTCTACGAGGTGACACTTCGACTCCTTCGGGAGTGGGAGCGGCCCGGAGGAGGTTTACGGGCCGACAAGACCGCCGGCCCGAACCAGCGGCAGAAGTCTCGCAGGCAGTCGTGGGTGTCGTCTCCCTCAATTCGGCGTCTTGCGGAGGGATGCATACTCGGTATATACATACTCAGTAAGTACCCAAGGGAGGTGATCGAGTGTCCGTGAAACACGCACTGCTGGCGCTGCTGGAGAAGCCGCGCTACGGCTACGAGCTGCGCGCCGAGTTCGAGCAGCGCACCGGCGCGAGCTGGCCGCTGAACGTCGGGCAGGTCTATACGACCCTGTCGCGACTGGAGCGTGACGGCCTCGTCGAGGCTGGAGGGACCGACGCGGAGGGACGGTCCCTCTACCAGCTCACCGAGGCCGGCAAGGTCGAGGTGAAGGGGTGGTTCGACACCCCGGTGGAGCGTACGCAGCCGCAGCGCGACGAGCTCGCGATCAAGCTCGCGGTGGCGGTCGCGGTACCGAGCGTGGACGTCGGCAAGGTCGTCCAGCAGCAGCGCAACGCGACGATGCAGGCGCTGCAGGGATACCGCCGCCAGTCGCGGTCCGGCGCCGGTGACGACCTCGCCGGCGGGCTGGTCCTCGATCGCCTGATCTTCGCGGCCGAGGCCGAGATCCGCTGGCTCGACCACTGCGAGTCCCGGCTCCGCCGTGCGGCCTCCACGAGCACCGCTCCGGAGCCCCGATGAATGCCGCCCTCGCCCACGACCTGCGCCGCCTCAGCCACGACAGCGATCGCTGGCTCGCCGACGCCCGCGAGCGGCTGAGCCGCCGCGTCCACGCCACGCCCGTCAAGCCGGGCAACACCTCGACCAAGGAGTCCACCGATGAGTGAGCGCCAGCGAACGGCAATAAGCCTCAGGCCGTCGCGTCCGTATTCTTTGACTCGCGCAACGGAGGCGGCGGCATGAGTGAACCCGTCCTCCGGCTCACCGACGTGAGCCGCGTCCACGGCACCGGCGCCGCCGAGGTGCACGCCCTGCGCGGCGTCAGCCTCGCTGCGTACGCCGGTGAGCTGGTGGCCATCATGGGGCCGAGCGGCTCCGGGAAGTCGTCGCTGCTGACCATCGCCGGCGGTCTCGACTCGCCGACCTCGGGCTCTGTCGAGGTCGACGGCCAGGATCTCGGTGAGGCCGGGGTCAGCGGGCGCGCCAAGCTGAGGCGTACGTCGATCGGCTATGTCTTCCAGGACTTCAACCTGATCCCGGCGCTGACCGCTGCCGAGAACGTCGCGCTGCCGCTCGAGCTCGACGGCGCCGGTCGGCGCGCGGCTCAGGCCGCGGCGAGGACGGCGCTCGAGGAGGTCGGGCTCGACGGCTTCGCCGACCGGTTCCCCGACGAGATGTCCGGTGGGCAGCGCCAGCGGATCGCGATCGCCCGTGCGATCGTCGGCGAGCGTCGCCTGATCCTGGCCGACGAGCCCACCGGGGCCCTCGACACCGAGACCGGCGAGGACATCCTCAAGCTGATCCGGGCGCGCTGCGACGCGGGCGCGGCCGGTGTGCTCGTCACCCACGAGCCGCGGTACGCCAGCTGGGCCGACCGGGTGATCTACGTGCGCGACGGGCTCGTCGTAGACGAGGCCGGCGAGTCGCCGAACCTGGCGCTCGTGGATGAGGTCGAGGCATGAGTGGGCGTTTGGCCGGCTGGCGTCTCGCCCTGCGCATCGGGCAACGGGAGGCCAGGCGGGCGAAGTGGCGCAGCCTGCTGGTCATCTTGATGATCGCGCTGCCGGTGGCGGGCGTGACCGCGGTCGCGGTGACGTACCAGACCTATGACGTCGACACCGTGGAGGGCCTCGACCGCCGGCTCGGCACCGAGGCCGCGGCGAGCATCGACGTCCAGGGCTCCGCTGTCGTGCGGCAGGGTATCGACCCCGACAATGCCTCCGAGTGGCTCGACGAGTCCGGCTCCGACCCGCTCGACGCGGCCGGCGTGAAGGCCGTCATCGGGGATCGTCCGTTGCTCCAGGCCGAGGACCGGACCTTCGACGTACGCACCGACAAGGGGGTCACCTGGGCCAGCGGACTGGAGACCGATCTGAACGACCCGCTCGCCGCCGGGCTGGTCCGGCTGACCGAGGGCCGGCTCCCGCAGGGCCCGGACGAGGTCGTGGTCAACTCCAACCTCGCATTCCGGGGTCCGGGTGTCGGTGAAGAGCTGCTGATCCCGAACAGCGACATCGATGAGACGCGCAAGGTCGTCGGGATCGTCGAGTCGGCGAACGTACGCAACGACCCCTTCATCGCCGGAGCGGACCTTCCGGTGGACTACACCAGCGATCGTTCGACCTGGCTGGTCGGGGGCGGACCGGTCACCTGGTCCGACATCGAGGACCTGAACGCGGCGGGTGCCTTCGTGCTCTCGCGCTCGGTCGTCATGGACCCGTCGGCGGCGGCCCGCGCGGCCGACAAGGAGATCCGTCCGCCCATGGGCGCCCCGGACCCCTCCGAGCTCGTGGTCCTCGTCCTCATCGTGGTCATGGTGATCCTCGAGGTGGTCCTGCTGGCCGGTCCGGCGTTCGCGGTCGCGGCCCGGCGCCAGGCGCGCGACCTGGCCCTGATCGCGGCCTCGGGAGGGACCGCTCGTCAGTCCCGGCGCGTGTTGCTCGGGATGGCGATCGTCATCGGTGCGGTGGCAGCCGTCGTCGGTGCCATCCTCGGGGTCGGGCTGGCGCGGCTGCTCCAGCCGCTGGCCCAGGATCAGGTCTCGGCCTGGTTCGGCCCGTTCGAGGTGCCGTGGCTGCAGGTCCTGGCGGTGGCCGTCATCGGCTTCGCGGCCGCGATCTGCGCGGCGATGGTACCGGCCTGGATCGCCTCGCGACAGAACGTCGTCGGCGTACTGTCCGGGCGGCGGTCCGAGAGCCTGCCCTCGCGGCGCTCACCGATCATCGGCCTCGTGCTGGTGGCCGCCGGAATCGCATCGGCGGCGTTCGGCACCCGGAACGCTCTCAGCGGGATCCCGATCGCTCTCGGCGTACTGCTCTGTGTCGCCGGGGTGCTGTTCATCCTCCCCGCCCTGGTCTCCGCGGCTGCGCGGTTCAGTGCTCGGATGCCGCTGGTGATCCGGTTCGCGACCCGCGACGCCGATCGGCACCGCACCCGGACGGTGCCGGCTGCCGGTGCGATCGCGGTGACGGTGGTCGGTGTGGTCACGCTCGGGATCGCGTTCAGCAGCGATCAGGAGCAGAACCAGGAGAGCTACCTGCCCTCCTTCGCGATCGGCGACGCCGTGGTGCATCCGCGACACAGCTCCACCGAGGGCGATGACGACCCGGACGAGACGAGATCGCGGTGGGAGAACATTGCCGCGCAGGTCGAGAAGGCCATCCCCGGGGCGACCGCATCACTCACGACCGGCGCGACATCGGACGCCGACGGACGGTACGTAGCCGTCGAGACCGGTGATGGTCGGGCGATCCCGATCGACACCGCCATCGGCGAGTTCGGCGACCTCGTCGTCGCCGGGGCCGACGGGACCCTTCCGGCGGCGGTGGCGCGGTCGCTCTCGGAGCGCGAGTCCGCCGCTGCGGTGGAGACCCTGCGGTCCTCCGGTGCGGTGGTGTTCACGACCGACGACAAGCTGGTCTCCTCGCAGCAGTCCGCGCGGCTGGTGATCAAGGAGTGGTCCGAGGAGGAGCAGACGGATCGCGACGCAGTCACCGTCGACGTGCCGGCCAGCTACCTCGACGTCGGTGAAAGGACCGCGCCCGCCTACGCGGTCGTGACGCCGGCGATGGTGAAGAAGCTCGGTGTCGAACCGCAGGTCCTGGGCCTCTACATCGAGAACGCCCGGATCAGCGCCGCCGCCGAGACGGACCTCGACGAGGCCCTGGCCGCCGGTCAGTTCCCCACCACCATCCTGATCGAGCGTGGCTACCAGGAGACGGACACCGCCGTGATCGTCTGGCTGCTCCTGGTCACCCTGGGTGCCGTGCTGATGATCGGTGGCGCGCTGACCGCGACCCACCTGGCGCTCAACGACGCCCGCCCTGACCTGGCGACCCTGTCGGCGGTCGGAGCCAGGACGCGTACGCGACGTGGGGTCGCTGCCTCGTACGCCCTGGTCGTGACGCTCCTCGGAGCGGTCCCGGGCGCGCTGATCGGGTTCGTTCCCGGGATCGCGATCAGCTTTCCGATCACCACCGAGGGCTGGCCGGAGCGCGACAGCGTCGCCGCGCACTACCTCGAGATCCCGTGGGACCTCGTCGGAATCGCCTTCCTGTGCAAGCACCCCGGCGAGCCGGCCCCGTGGGAGAGCGGCGGCCAGGTCGAGCTGCGTGCCGTGCTGCACCGCGGCTACCTCGACCCG